>DATLGA010000036.1:0-50468 GCA_035540715.1 Candidatus Limnocylindrales bacterium
TGGGAACAGGACGATGCAGACGATCGCGATGACGCCGACGATGAAGAGGAACGGATCGGGCATGACAATGGGGATCATGCCTGAAACCGGACCATCGGGCAGGGTTGCGATATCCATCCGACCCGCTACGATGGAGCCCAACGATGCACGCGGGGCAAGCTCGGACCTCGCGCATCTCCAGGCTCGGTGGAGGGAATCGTTGAAGCAGTTGACCGCACCTCAGAGGGTATCGATCCCTCTCCCCGTCAGTACGGCGGCCCACCTCCCACCGGTCACCCGCTTCCGAGATCCAGACCTCCCCTACGAAGACCTCATCATGTGCGAGCGTGACTGCATGCGCTGCAGCTACGCGGCCACGCTCGACTGTGACGGCAACTGCGGCGTCTGCCCGCGCCAGAACTACTGCCCCTGCGTGAACCCGGCCAAGGTTCGAACGAAGCAGAACCGCCTCGCCGAGATGGCCGAGCTCCCGATGGTGGCATCGCTTGGACGCAATTAGGGACGAGGCTCGCCGCCTGGCGCGCCTCGTGGACGACACGTCGGTGCGCCTTTGACCTCCCCACGAAGGAGTCCGAGCTCGCCGAGCTGACCGAGCGCTCGGCCGATCCCGATCTGTGGAACGATCCCGCGTCGGCGCAGGTGACCATGCGTCGCGCCGAAGAGCTGCGCTCGGAGATCGAGGCGTGGCGCAGCCTCGCCGAGCGCGCCACGGGGCTGGCCGAGATGGCGGAGATGGCCGCTGCCGATCCGGAGGAGGGCGCCAGCCTGCTGCCGGACCTCGAGCGCGATCTCGCCGCACTGCAGGCCGAGTGGGGACGGGTGGAGCAGCAGCTGCTGCTGTCGGAGCCGTTCGACGAGCGCGGCGCGATCGTATCGGTCCATGCCGGCGCCGGAGGGACGGAGAGCCAGGACTGGGCGGAGATGCTGCTGCGCATGTACCTGCGCTGGGCGGAGCGCAACCGGTTCAGGACCGAGATCCTGGAGGCCACCGAGGGCGAGGAGGCCGGCCTCAAGAGCGTGTCCTTCAGCGTCGACGGGCGGTGGGCCTACGGGAGGCTGCGAAGCGAGCGCGGCGTGCATCGGCTGGTCCGGATCAGCCCGTACGACTCGCAGAAGCGGCGGCACACGAGCTTCGCCCTCGTCGAGATCATGCCTGAGGTCCCGGAGGACGCCGCGATCGAGATCGACGACAAGGATCTGCGGGTGGACACGTACCGCGCGTCAGGCGCCGGCGGTCAGCACGTCAACAAGACCGACTCGGCCGTGCGCATCACGCATGAGCCGACCGGGATCGTCGTCGCGGTGCAGAGCGAGCGGTCGCAGCACCAGAACCGGGACCGGGCCATGGCCGTGCTGCGCGCGAAGCTGATCGAGCGCCAGGAGGAGGAGCGCGAGGCCGAGCTGGCGCGGCTGCGTGGCGAGCACGTCGAGGCCGGATGGGGCAACCAGATCCGCTCGTACGTCCTGCAGCCCTACACGATGGTCAAGGACCTGCGCACCGGCGTCGAGACCAGCAACCCGACCGGCGTGCTCGACGGCGACCTCGACCCGTTCATGGACGGGTACCTGCGCTGGCGGGTCGGAGCCGGGGAAGGGGATCCCGCGCCGGCCGCGTGACACCGGGTCCGGAGGCCTGATGCTCCCACCGGCGAGCCAGCGCCGTGGGCATGGCGTACCATCCGCACGGAACCGATGACAGCCCTTCTGCGCCGACGAGCACGCACCGAGGATCCCGACGCACCGGTCATCAGCATGGTGGACGTCGGCATGACCTACCCGAACGGGAAGGTCGCCCTCGCCGACGTCAACGTCTCGATCCCGCGCGGCGACTTCGTCTTCCTGGTCGGTCCGTCCGGCGCCGGCAAGAGCACCTTCATCCGCCTCCTCATCCGCGAGCAGCTGCCCACGCACGGCGAGGTCCGTGTCGCCGGAAAGGACCTCCTCCGCCTTCGGCGCCACCAGATCCCCGGCCTGCGCCGCCGGATCGGCATCGTCTTCCAGGACTTCCGCCTCCTGCCGAACAAGACCGTCTGGGAGAACGTCGCCTTCGCGCTCGAGGTGACCGGCGCGTCGGGCGCGCTGATCCGCGAGCGGGTTCCACGGCTGCTGAGCCTGGTCGGGCTCCACGATCACGCGCACCACCTGCCGACGCAGCTCTCCGGCGGCGAGCAGCAGCGCACGGCGATCGCCCGTGCACTCGTCCACGACCCGGCGATCCTCATCGCCGACGAGCCGACCGGCAACCTGGACCCGGTCACGAGCTGGGAGATCATCCAGCTGCTCATCCAGATCAACCAGCTCGGCACGACGGTCCTCATGGCGACCCACAACCAGGAGATCGTGAACGCCATGCGGCGCCGCGTCCTGGCGCTCGAGAACGGGCAGCTCGTCCGCGACGAGGCCGCGGCGGCCTACGAGCGAGAGTACTGACCGATGCCGTTCGTGCGCTTCATCGGATTCAGCGTCATCCGAGCCTGGCAGGGGTTCTGGCGCAACGCGATGATGAGCCTGGCCGCGACCGCCACGGTGATCCTCATGCTCGTCCTGCTCGCGGCGCTGGCGATCGTGATCGCGGGGCTCAACTCGGGGCTCGAGTTCATCGAAAGCAAGGTCGCGGTGACCGCCCGGCTGGTCGACGACCTGCCGCGCGCGGATCGGCTCGCGCTGATCGACGAGGTCGAGCGTTACCCGGACGTGGCATCGGTCGAGTACGTCTCGCCGCAGGAGGCGATGGAGCGGCTGCGCGACTCGTACCGCGAGCAGGGCCAGGAGCTCGACCTCGGCGGAGCCGACAGCACGATCACGCTGTTCGCGAGCCTCGAGATCAGCCCGAGCGACCCGAATGCCTCGTCGGCGATCGCGAACCGCCTGTCCGACAGCCCGCACGTGGTTCGCATCCTCACCAAGCAGGCCGAGTACGACACCCTGCTCGGCGTCATCAACCTGATCCGCACCATCGGCCTGGTGGCGGTCGGGCTCGTCGCCCTGACCGTCCTGTTCATGATCATCAACACGATCCGGATCGCGGTCTACAGCCGCGCCAACGAGATCGAGATCATGCGCCTCGTCGGCGCATCGGACTCGTTCATCCGCTGGCCCTTCATCCTCGAGGGGATCCTGTGCGGGCTCATCGGGGCGATCATCACGATCGTCCTGGTGGCCACGATCTGGGGACCGATCCAGCCGATCATGGTCAGCGTGTTCCAGATGCCGACCGCGGTGAGCACGCAGTTCCTGACCACCATCTCGCTGCTCCTGTTCGCGGTCGGCCTCGGGGTCGGCGCGGTCGGCTCGTGGATCAGCGTCCGCTCCTATCTCGCAGCCGCCGGGTGACGCCAGCGTGCCGCGAGCGCGTATGCAATTCATAACCTGGCCGATAGGAACGCGGAATCAGCGCTTGCTAGACTTCGTGCTCCCATGACCGATCTCCAGTCCCCGGGCGCGGCGCCCGAGCGCCAGCGAGGCGGCGGCGCCCTGCCCTGGGTCATCTCCCTCGCACTCGCCGCGGTGGTCGGCGCGATGCTGTTCGTCGGTGGCTATCTCGCCGCCGGCGGGACCGGCGGAACGAGCACCTGCGCCGCGCCGGACGAGGCGTTCGAGCCGTTCTGCGAAGCGTACGACCGGCTCCAGCGCGAATACGTCGACGAGCTCGACCCCGAGAAGCTCGCCGAGGGCGCCATTCGCGGCATGTTCCAGTACGGCGTCGAGGACCCGTACTCGGGCTATATGCCGCCGGAGCAGTACCAGCAGGCGCTCGGCGACCTGTCCGGCACGTTCAGCGGCATCGGCGCCGAGATGTCGATCCGCAACGTCGAGGATCCGGCCGACCTGGCCTCGTGCACGGAGTTCAACCCGGTCTGCCGTTTGGTGGTCGTCGCGCCGCTGGCCGACTCGCCGGCCGAGCGCGCCGGCATCCGATCGGGTGACGTCGTCCTCGCCGTGGACGGCACCTCCGTCGACGGGACGACGATGGCTGACCAGATCGGCCGCATTCGAGGCGAGTCAGGCACCGATGTCACGCTGACCATCCAGCGCGACGACGGCGAGCCGTTCGACGTGACGATCACCCGTGCCGAGATCACGCTCCAGGAGGTCCGCACCGAGCTGCTCGACGGTCACATCGGCTACATCGAGCTGAACGGCTTCTCGGCACCGGCCGCCGACCAGTTCGCCGCCGGGCTCCGACGGCTCCTCGACGACGGCGCCGATCAGATCGTCTTCGACCTGCGCGACAACCCCGGCGGCTATATCGACGCGGCCCAGAAGATCGCGAGCCAGTTCATCGAGTCGGGGCTCATCTTCACCCAGGAGTCGGCGGGCAACAACGTGCGCCAGTACCGTGCCACCGGCGACGGCGTCGCCACCGACCCGGCGCTGTCCGTGGTCGTGCTCATCAATGGCGGGTCCGCCTCGGCGTCGGAGATCGTGGCGGCGGCGCTCCAGGAGTCCGGGCGCGCGACGCTCATCGGCGAGCCGTCGTTCGGCAAGGACACCGTCCAGGTCTGGGGCCGGCTCGAGAACGACGGCGGCGTCCGCATCACCATCAGCCGCTGGTTCACGCCGCAGCACAACAGCGTGGCACCCGACGGAATCCAGCCGGACATCCTTGTCGAGCGCACGGCGGAGACCCCCGCCGGCGAGGATCCGGCGCTGACGGCAGCCCTCGAGTATCTCGGCGACCAGCCCACCGCAGATCGCTCAGAGGCCTCCGCCGACCGATCGGTGGCGTCCGCCGGCGGTCCCGCGGCCGGCATCGGCCTTCCCGCAGTCGTCGGCATTGTCGGTCCGCGAGGCATCTGCTAGCATCGCGATCAACGAAAGGAGGTGGTGTGCACGTGAGTAGTTCCAAGCACGCCACCACCGAGGCGGTTCGCTAACACAGCCTCGCGTGGTGTAGCGACGGGAAGAGCCGGCCCCAACTGACAGAACGGGGTCGGCTCTTTCCATGCCCGCCTTCCCGCTGGAGCAGTTACGGACCCATGCCTGACGAGACGATCGCCGTCAACCGCCGCGCGCGCCACGACTACGCCATCGAGGAGACGCTCGAGGCGGGCATCGCGCTGACCGGAACGGAGATCAAGAGCATCCGCGCGCACAAGGTGAACATCGCCGAGGCGTACGTGCGCATCGAGCGTGGCGAGGCCTGGCTGATCGGCGCGCACATCGCCGAGTACGCCCAGGGCAATCGCTACAACCACGCGCCGACGCGGACACGAAAGCTCCTGCTTCGCCGCGGCGAGATCGACGAGCTGGTCGGCCTGCAGGGAGCCAAGGGGCTCACGATCGTCCCGCTGCGCCTCTACCTCCGTCGTGGCATCGCCAAGCTCGAGATCGGCGTCGCGCGGGGGAAGAAGGCGCATGACAAGCGCCGCACCATCGCCGAGCGCGACATGCGACGCGAGCTCGATCGCGAATCCAAGCAGGCGGGCCGCATCAAGCTCTAGCCCCCGGCGGTCGGATCGAGGTCGCCATCGAACAGGTGTTCACATTCGCACCGCGTCTGGTACAATGACCGCCGTTCGGTTCGTGGGGATGTCAGGTTTCGACAGGGCCCGTGAACCGGGAATCGCAGGTCGAGGTTGCTCGCAGGCCTCGTAAAAAAGCGAGCACGCCTGTAACTGGCAACGACAGTTACGCCCTCGCTGCTTAGGCAGTGAGCATCGACGTCGTCCCCCCTCCCCGGACGGCGAAGATGTCATCAGGGGAGGTGCGGCGTCGCCGACTCCGGTGAGCGACGTCAAAGAGCCGAGAGGCATCACCGGATAGCAAGCGAGGCACCCCGCCGGTCGGGGGTCCGCGACGCGAAACCTCAAGTTGGCCGGAAATGCCTGTAGGAAGTTCTCGGGGAACGTGTTCTGGACGGGGAGTTCGATTCTCCCCCATCTCCACCATTTTTTCGTAGGCCCGCCCGCGAGATTGCGCCCATCGCCGTGCCCAAACCGCTGCCGATCACGAACCGGCTGCTGGCCGTCCTCGATACGCGCGCCGAGGCCGATGCGGCCGTCGAGGCCCTGACCCGCACCTCGGTGACCGCGGCGGAGGTCACGCTCCTGCACGGCGAGGAGGGCGGCTCTCGACTGGCCGCCGGGAGGCGTGCCGGAGGCCGGTGGGCTCGCACGCTGCGGGCGCTCTCGTTCATGGCCGTCGACCAGGCAGTCGACCTCGCCTGGTACGAGGCGGCACTGGCCGACGGTCGCGCCGTCGTCATGGTCCACGCGGCGGACGCGGAGCGGCGCGCCCAAGCCATCGCCGCTCTCCGGCGGTCGGGTGCGCACTTCATGAACCACTACGGCCGCTTCGCGACCGAGGACGTCGCTCCCTGGCGCGGAGCGCCGCCGGCGGTGCCCTGGACCCATCACCGCTGAGGAACGCGTCGTCTTCTTGACCGGCTGTGCTACGGTCGGCGGCGGCACCGGGGGGTCAGCGTCGCAGCGGAGGGTAGGGCGAAATTCGATGGACTTTTCCAAGCTCACTCAGAACGAGAAGCTGGCCGTGTACGGCGCGATCGCCTCGATCGTCGGCCCCGTGCTCGCGTCCATGGGCTTCGGCTTCGGCGTCGGCTGGCTGACGCTGCTCCTGGCAGTCGCGATGCTCGCCATCGTGTTCCTCCCTCAACTGTCCCCGCAGACAACGCTGCCGGGATCGAAGGGGAGCCTCATGGTCATCGTCGGAGGCATCGCGGCGATCAGCGCGGCACTGGCCCTCGTGAGCTCGCTCGGCTGGCTCGGCTTCTTCGGCACGAACATCGTGTTCGTCATCGGGTGGCTGCTCGGAATCGCCGGCGGGCTGCTGATGGGCTGGGCCGGATGGCAGGAGTTCCAGGCGGAGGGCGGCAAGCTGCAGCTCGGCACGCAGGGAACATCGTCGGCCTCGGGCACGACACCCGCGCCGAGCGAGGAGCCCCGCCGCGAGACGACCGCCGACACCGGCCCGGCTCCCTCGACCCACCGGGACGAGCCAGCCACGAGCGACCCCGTCCGGGAGGACGATCGCCCGACCGCCTGAGCGAGCTAGCCCGCGCGACGACCCGCCTGCTCGGCTCGACTCGCGAGGTGTGATCGCGGGTCGAGCCCGCGCGGCAGAGCCGCCTGCAGGCGCGTGATGACGGCGTCGGCCGCGAGGCCGTCGTCGATGGCGTCGACCGCTTCGGCAAGGTGCTCGCGAAGGTCGCTGGGCGAGCCCGGCGCATCGGCGATGTGGCGGACCAGTGCGCCGATGTCGCCGTGCGTGGCCGCCAGCTCCTCCGGGGGCTCGGCCACGCTGTCCTCGAAGTAGAGGACGGCCAGGGCGAGGACGTCGACCGGAGTCGCCGAGAGGCGTCGCCCACCCTCGACCACGAGGTCGTAGCCGTCGTCGATCGACGGCGCGAAGCCGATCCACGGGCCATCGGCGACGAGGCGCCCGATGGCACAGGCCGACTGCTGCACGATCACCTGCGCCGCGCCGCGCCGCGGCGCCCTACTCCTTGACCTGGCCGGCGGGCAGAACGACGATCCGACGATTCGGCTCGACGCCCACGCTCTGGGTTCGGACCTTGGGGTTCTCGAGGAGCGCCATGTGCACGATGCGGCGCTCGACCGCCGGCATCGCCTCGAGCTGGATGATCTTCCCGCTCTGGATGACGCGCTTGGCGGCCCGATCTGCGACGTCGCGCAGCTGTTCCTCGCGCCGGCCCCGGTAGTTCTCCACGTCGATCGCGATGCGGTGGTGCTGTCCCTCCCGACGCCCGACGATCAGGTTCACGATGTGCTGGAGGCTGGCGAGCTTCTCGCCGCGGCGGCCGATGAGGGCTCCCAGGTCGTCACCCTTCACGTTGAGGCGTGCCGTCTCGCCGCCGCTCGCCACCTCGACCGTCCCGGGGACACCCATGAGCCGCAGCATCTCCTCGAGGACCGTCTTCGCGGTCTCGAGCGTCGAGCGCTCCTCGTCGGACAGCTCCTCCACCGGCTTCCCCGACACGAACGGGGCGGGCTCCCGACCCGGCCGATCGGCGCGGGGCTCACGCACGGCTCGCTCGGCGCGGGGCTCACGGTCCCGGTCACGGCCGTTCCGCGACCGACCACCCCGACCGCGACCGCCACGCGAGCGGCGCCCACCGTCGGGGCGCCCTCCGTCGGTGGTCTCGGCCGGTTCCGAGGAAGGGGCTTCCTCCTCGACCGGAGCCTCACTCGTCGCCTCGGGGGCCGCAGACGCATCGGCATCGAGATCGGCGCCGGCCTCGGCATCGCCTTGCCCCGCAGCGGCGGTGGATTCCGATCGCCCGCGACCTCGGCCGCCTCGAGCGCGGCGCGGCGGCGCCTCCTCCGCCTCGGCCGCGGGGCGGACCGGAGGCTCGGCACGAACGGTCTCGGCCGCCTCGACGGCGGACTTCGGCGCGGCCAGGATCCGCGCCTCCTCGCCGCCGACACCGAGGATGCCTCGGCTGCCCTGCGACAGGATCTCGATGTCGAGATCGCCAAGGTCCGCGCTGAACTCCTTCATGGCGGCGCGGATCGCCTCTTCAACGTTCTTACCGGTGAACTCGCGGAAGGTCATCGCTTTCGGCCTCGTCTCTTCGCGCCGGATCGTCGGTTCGCAGGCCGCGAGTCCTTGCCTCCGCGGCTGCCGCCCGACGTGGCGGCACGTTGCTTCTGTGGCTGTGGTGTCTCTTCGGGCTCGTCACGCGACTCGACCCGCTTCGGCGGGTCCGGCGTCACGGGCGGCGGCGCCCACGAGGGCTGCCAGCCGAAGAGCGGGAAGAGGTTCCCCCAGCCCATGATGAAGTACTGCTGCACCACGAGATACGCGGTGTAGACGATCCAGTAGAGGATCAGCCCGCTCGGGAAGATGCCGCCCCAGATGATCGTCAGCAGCGGGAACGTGTAGATCATCGTGTTCGTCATCGACGACGTCGGGTCGTCGGAGTTGGGGCGCGGGCTCGTCATCTTGACCTGCACGAACTGCAGGATCGCCGCGATGACGGCCAGGAGGGAGAGCGCAAACCCGCCGAAGAGCGGGAACGCGAAGACCGTGTCGACCTGGGCCAGGTCGAGGTTGAGCAGCCACCCGACCGTGGTGTCCACGGTGGCGTCGAGCTTGATCGGCTCGATGAGCTGGCAGTTCAGCGGCAGGAACTGTGGCAGCTGGTTGAACTCCGGCAGGTTGCACGCGCCATCCACCGCGATCGCGTACCAGTCGCCGCCGCCAGGGTGCGGGGTCACGAGATCGGCTTCCCGCAGCGTGTCGAACGCCGCCTGGTTGCCCTCGTTCGGCGTGAAGCCCTGGATGATCCCCGATGCCCGGATGAGCGCCTGGTAGAGAGCGAAGAGGATCGGCAGCTGGAGGATGACCGGCAGGCAGCCGGCGGCCGGATTGACGCCGTGCTCCTTGTAGAGCGCCATCGTCTCCTCGGAGACCTTCTGGCGGTTGCCCTTGTGCTTCCGCTGCACCTCGCGGATGAGCGGCTGCATCCGCTGCATCTCCTTCTGCGAGCGGATCTGCTTCACGAAGAGCGGCGCCAGGAGCGTCCGGATGACGATCGTGAAGACGATGATCGCCAGCGCGAAGTCGAAGAACGGGACCTCGTAGACGGCGATCAGCAGGTTGAAGAGGGGGAGGAAGAACAGATCCCACGGCGGCGTGAAGTGCTCGATCCCCAGGAAGCCGATGAACGGACTCAACGTGGTGCTGCTCTCCTAGTGGACCGGGTCATAGCCGCCCGGGTGGAACGGGTTGCAGCGACCGATGCGCTTCGCTCCCATCCACGAGCCGCGCAGCAACCCGTGCTTCTCGATCGCCTGATAGGTGTAGGCCGAGCAGGTGGGCGCATAGCGGCAGCTCGGCGGCATCCAGGCGGTGAGCTTCTGGTAGGCGATGATCAGTCCCAACCCGATCTTCTTCATGTCCCGATCCCCGATCGAGCCAGCAGCGCGTCGATCGCCTCCGCCAGCTCGGCATGGCTCGCGTCCCCTGCCGCCGGCCGCGCGATGAGGAGCAGGTCCCACCCGGGACCGATGCGCTCCAGTCGCGTCCGTACCAGCTCACGCAGGCGACGTCGCACCCGGTTTCGCTGAACCGCGCCCCCGAGCGTTCGGGGTGTCGCCAGTCCGATGCGCGTCTCGGCCCGCTCCGTCCGCAGCGACCGCAGGACCAGGAGCGGAGTCGAGCGGGCGGTCCCGTGACGGCCGATCGCCTCGAAGTCGGCCCGGCGCCGAAGCATCGGCAGCGCAGGCATCGTCCTTCGACGCTCGGCGGTCAGGCGGAGAGCCGCTTGCGCCCCTTGGCCCGGCGACGAGCGAGCACGCGGCGACCGCCCTTCGTGGCCATTCGGGCCATGAAGCCGTGCTCGCGCTTGCGCGCGCGCTTCTTGGGCTGATACGTCCTCTTCATCGGTGCGTGCCGTTCCTCGTTCAGCGTTCGCGAATCGGGCCATCAAACACACGAACGGCTGGCGTTTCGCCAGCCTGTCACACACGAATCGGGTGGCCCGCCTCGCTCTGGTTCGCGATTCTACCGGCGGCTCGCTGGGCGGTCAAACACGGAGCCCTGCGGCGGGCGCGACGGGCGGTGCGCCGGCCAGCGGGGAACGTCCGTGGCAGCCGGATCGCGTCGGTCACCGGACGGAAGGGCGATCGTACCGATTCATTGCCCCGCCGATTGGGCCGCTGCTATAGTGGCCCGACCCCCGGCCCGGACCGCCCGAAATGACGTCCGATCTCGGCCCGGAGGACGGACTCATCGGCCCATCGTGGCCACCCGCGAATCGGTTCGGAGAACCTTGTTTGATGGATGCGAAGCAGGTGTGGCGCGCCGCCCTCGGCGAGCTGCAGGTCTCACTCTCACCGGCCAACTTCGAGACCTGGCTCAAGGACACCGAGCTCGTCGAGATCGACGACAACCGCTATCGCATCAGCGCTCCGAACGGATTCGCCCGGGACTGGCTCGACAACCGATACCGACCGCTCATCAGCCAGACCCTGGCTCGCGTGGTGGGCGGCTCGGTCCAGGTGGAGTTCGTCGTGGCGGACGCGTCCGGGCCGGTGCCCGAGCAGGTCGACGAGGAGGCGCGCGTCCAGATGCCGCCGCTGTCGGCCGGCGGAAACGCGATCAACCTCAACACCCGCTACACGTTCACGAACTTCATCGTCGGCTCGGCCAACCGGCTCGCCCACGCGGCCGCGCTCAGCGTCGCCGAGCGGCCCGGCCACGCATACAACCCGCTCTTCCTGTACGGCGGCGTCGGCCTCGGCAAGACGCACCTCATGCACGCCATCGGCAACGCGGTGGCCGCGAAGTTCCCGCGCAAGCGGATCCTGTACGCGACGAGCGAGAAGTTCACGAACGACTTCATCAACTCCATCCGCGAGCAGAAGATGGAGGACTTTCGAAACCGATACCGCCGGATCGACGTGCTGCTCATCGACGACATCCAGTTCATCGCCGAGCGGGAGCGGACCCAGGAGGAGTTCTTCCATACCTTCAACGCGATCCACGAGGCCGGCAAGCAGGTCGTCCTCAGCTCGGATCGTCCGCCGAAGGCGATCACCACGCTCGAGGAGCGGCTGCGAAGCCGCTTCGAGTGGGGACTCATCGCGGACCTGACGCCGCCGGACCTCGAGACCCGCATCGCGATCCTGCGTTCGAAGGCCGAGGACCAGCTCCACCTCATCCCGTCAGAGGTGATCGATTTCATCGCCCGCAAGGTCGTGAGCAACGTCCGCGAGCTCGAGGGCGCGCTGAACCGCGTCGTCGCCTACGCGTCGATGAGCGGCATGCCGGTCAACATCGAGCTCGCCTCGGCGGTCCTCAGCAACGTGATGTACAACCCGCGCAAGAAGTCGATCACGCCGCAGCGCATCGTGCGAGCCGTGGCCGACTACTACGGGGTCAACCTCGACCAGCTGCGCAGCTCGAAGCGCGACCGCGCCATCGTCGTGCCGCGCCAGATCGCGATGTACCTGATCCGAGAGGAGACGGACATCAGCCTGCTGCGCATCGGCGCCGAGCTCGGAGGTCGGGACCACTCCACCGTCCTCCACGCCTGCGACAAGATCAACCGCGAGCTCCAGGAGAACGACGAGATGCGCCGCGAGATCAGCGCGGTACGGGAGATGATCTACTCCGAGTGACGGGCTCCGCGGGCCGTTTTCGATCGCTGTTCGTGGATAAGTGGCCCGATCCGGTGGATATCTCGGGTCCGGTGTGGACAATCGTCACGGGTCGCGGCATCCATCGGTACGCTCCATCCACCGTCATCGGCCGATCATCCGCCGGTCATGCCCAACCGGCCGGGGCGATCTCCACCGCCGGCGGTGGCCTTATCCGCATCGGTCTTCCAGCGTGGCCGTGCGGGGCGAGGGACCGCTTCTCCACAGCGTCCACACGCCTACGGAGAGACGACGACGGATGAGTACTCTTACGATGGAACCGAAGAGAGCCAGAACCGATCTGTGGATGGATCGACGGATCAGCCATGGACGCCAAGTGAGGTCGGAATGAACGTCTCGGTCATGCAGGAGAACCTGGCGCGCGGGCTCCAGACGGTCAGCCGTGCGGTGAGCAGCCGTGCCACCCTGCCCGTGCTCGCCAACGTGCTGCTCAAGACGGAGAACTCGGGCCTCAAGCTGACTGCCACGAACCTCGAGATCGGGATCAACTGCTGGGTCCCCGGCAAGGTCGCCGAGGAGGGTGAGATCACCGTCCCGGCCAAGCTGCTGACCGACCTGGTGGCCTCGCTGCCGAACCAGCGGATCGACCTCGTCCTGTCGCCGAAGGATCGGACCCTGAAGCTGACCTGCGGGAACAATCGGTCGAGCATCAAGGGCATCGAGGCCGACGAGTTCCCGGTCGTGGCCGCGATCGGCGAGAGCCCGGCGACGAGCGTGGATGCCCGGGTGCTTCGCGAGGCCCTCGGCGAGGTGGTCTTCGCCGCCGCCTCCGACGAGAGCCGGCCGATCCTGACCGGCGTCCTGACGAAGCTCGCCGGCGACACGATGACGCTCGCGGCGGCCGACAACTACCGGATCGCCGTGCGCACCGTGACGCTCGATCGGCCGGTGAGCCCCGAGGTCGTGATCGTCGTGCCGGGCCGATCGTATGCCGAGCTCATGCGGATCCTCCCGGACGCCGAGACGCCGATCGAGATCACCGTCACCCCGAACAAGAGCCAGGTGCTCTTCCACATCGAGGGGATCGACCTCGTCAGCCGGCTGATCGAGGGCCAGTTCCCGAACTACGAGCCGGTCATCCCGACCTCGCACAGCTCTCGGGCGGTGCTGGATCGTGAGGCGTTCCTGGCGGGGACCCGGCGGGCGAGCATCTTCGCGCGCGACAGCGCGAATATCGTGAAGATCGAGCTGGGCGGCGAGGAGGCCGATGGCACCGGAGTGGCGATCACGGCGCACGCGGCCGACGTCGGCGACAACGCGGACACGCTGGATGCGGCCATCGAGGGCTCGCCGACGAGCATCGCGTTCAACGCGCGGTACCTCATCGACGTGCTGAGCAACCTCGGCGCCGAGGAGGCCGCCCTCGAGCTGTCCGGACCCCTCGCGCCGGGCGTCATCCGGGGGATCGGCAAGGACGACTACGTCCACGTCATCATGCCGGTCCGGACCGCGTCGTAGGGGGACCCCGAATGGCGCTCCGCGCCGAACCGATGCCGGCCGGACGCGCGACCCTCGAGCTGTCGCGCGTCGCGCTCGAGAGCTTTCGCAGCTACGCGGCCGCCGTGCTCGAGCCGGACCTCGGCCTGACGGTCGTGGCGGCGCCGAACGGTGCCGGGAAGACGAACCTGCTCGAGGCGATCCACGTGGCCATCACCGGACGGTCGCACCGAGCCGGGGTCGACGTCGAGCTGGTCCGGCACGGGGTGGGATTCGGACGCGTCCGGCTCGAGCTGGCGGGCGGTACGGCGGCCGGTGGCGCGACCATCGAGCTCGTCCTGCCCGGCGTCGCCGCGCCGGCCGGAGTTCGGAAGCGGCTGACCGTCAACGGGGTCCCGCGTCGCGCGAGCTCAGTGTCCGAGACGGCTCGTGCCGTGCTCTTCCGCCCCGAGGAGATGCTGTTGCTGGTCGGCTCGCCGTCGGAGCGGCGCCGATTCCTCGACGCGATCGTGGCTCAGCGCGACCGCCGCGCCGCGCGGGACCTCGCGGAGCTGGCCCGCGTCCTCGCGCAGCGCAACGCCCTGCTGCGCGCCGTTCGCGCGGAGGAGGCGACGATCGACAGCCTGGCGTTCTGGGACGAGCAGCTCGCCGGTGTCGGTGCACGCGTCATGCGTGCACGGCTCGAGGTCGTCCGCGAGCTGCGTGCCCGCATGGGACCACTGCACGACGCCGTGGCCGATCCCGGCGAGCGCGGCGCGACGGTCAGGCTTGGCTACGTCGACGGGCTGAAGGAGGCGTGGCCGGAACGCGCCGACGTCGACGAGCGGATGCCGGACACGGTCGAGCTGACCGACGCCTACCGGCGGCGGATCGTCGACGTCCGAGCGAAGGAGGCCTGGAACGGCGTGAGCCTGGTCGGACCGCAGCGCGACGACCTGCGCGCCGAGCTCGGCGGACGCGACGTGGCCGCGCATGCCAGCCGCGGTCAGCAGCGGACGATCATCCTGGCGATGAAGCTCGCCGAGACCGAGCTGCTCGGGTCGGACGGCCCGCGGCCGATCGTCCTGCTGGACGACGTCTTCAGCGAGCTCGACCCCGCCCGCGCCGAGCGGCTGTCCGACCTGGTGGCGGGTCGGGGGCAGGTCATCGTCACGACGGCCGACCCGGGCACGCTGGAGGGCTCGCGGCGCCGCGGCGCCGCGGTGTGGCGCATCGTCGAGGGCCGCCTGGAGCGCGACGCATGAGCCCCCGCGAGTCGACCGGCGCGGCCGGCGCGGCCGTGCAACGAGCGCTCGCGGCGTGCATGGGCCCGGGCGCCGCCGAGCAGCTGGCGACCGCCCAGGTTCGGCTGGCCTGGTCCGAGCTCATGGAGCAGTCGCGCCTCGCGCGCCCGCCGCTGTGGAGCCGGGTGACGCGGGTGACGGGCGGGACGGCGCACGTCGAGGCCTCCGACCCGATGCTCGCCCAGGAGCTGAGCCTCCGTCGGGACGCGCTCGTGTGGGCCCTGAACGAGCGAATGAAGGGCCGTCCGGGGGCGACCATCGTGCTGCTGGGGCTGGCCGTTTCGGTGGGTCGAGATCCGGCCTGAGCGCTCCCTATAATCGGAGCCGCACACCACCACGAGCACCCGGGCGCCCGATGACGAACCGCTACGCGACGAGGATCGGCCTTCCGCTGGCCGACGAGCGGCCCGTCGACGCGCTCGACCTCGTCCGCTTCCACGAGCCGGCCACTGGATCTGAGGCGCGGACGAAAGGCACCCTCTTCCTGCTGGCGCAACTGACGGGCGGCGGCCCGAGCCTGCAGCGCGCCGCCCGTGAGGCCCTGGAGGCGATCGAGCGCGACTACTACTACGACCTGTCGGCCGGCGTGCTCGTCGCGCTCGCCAAGGCTCTGAAGGCGGCGAACCGGCGCCTGTACCACGGCCGGCGCCGGCTCGGCATTCCGCGGCGCTCCGGCGTCAGCGTGGTGGCCCTCGTCGTGCGGGGCCGCGAGGCCCACGTCGCCAAGCTGGGGCCGGCGAGCGCCGTCGTGGTGCGCGACGGCCGGATGTACGAGGTGCCGCCGCCACCCCCGGTGACGGAGGAGGATCCGCGCGTCCGCCAACGGAGGGTGGCCGGGAGCCTCGGCGAGGCGCTCGAGGTCGAGCCATTCACGTGGCAGGGCGGCCTGGCGCCGGACGATCGGATCGGCCTCGTCAGCCGCCACTTCGCCCACACCGTCGGCGTGGACGAGCTGAAGCGCGCGCTCGCCACGATGCGCCCCGCCCAGGCGGTCGAGCACCTCCAGCAGGTGTTCTCGATCCGGGGCGGTTCGGGGTCGGACGGCATGCTGGCAGTCGAGATCACGGAGCTGCCCGCCACCACCACCACGCACCAGCTGGAGCCGGTCCGGCCGGCGGAGCCGTTCGCCGGCCTGCCCGACCAGAGTCCCGTCCCCCTGGCCGATGCGATCGGCCGGTGGTTGCACCGGGCCGGCGACGCGGCGGAGGGCCTGAAGGCGGCGGTCGGCCGAGGCGTCCTCACGCTGCTGTCGTGGATCCTCGCCTTCGTTCCGCGCCGTCGCGCCGAGTATCCGCGCTCGATTCCGCGCACGGCCGAGATCGAGGCCGGACGCCGTCGCCGCGCCGGGCTGGCCGGCATGGTCGTCGTGGCGGGCATCATCGCGGTCGGAGCGACCGTGGCCAGCCTCCCCTCGGCCCGCCCCACCGAGGCGATCCCGCGGGCGGCGATCGCCCGGGAAGCCATCGCCGAGGCCGTCGGGCTGCTCGCGGCGGTCGAGGAGCGCGTCGACGGCGCCGACCTCGTGGATCGCGATCCCGAGCGGGCCACGACTCTGCTCGCCGATGCGCGCGGCGCAGTCGTGCGGGCCATCGGCGTGGGGGTTTCGGAGGCACAGCTCGCGTCGGTCGTCGAGCGCATCGACAGACGGCTCGACGCGCTGTACCGCGTCACACGCGTGGCGCGGATCGACCCGGTCGTCGACCTCGTCGCCGCGTACGACGACGTCGATCCGCGCGACATGGTGCGGGCGAGCGACGGGTCCCTGTGGCTCATCGAGTCGGGACGTGGTCGTCTGATCCGGGTCGACCCGGCCGACGGCAGCGCCGAGGTCGTCCTGCGCGCCGGCGAGGCGCTCGAGTCGGGACTCGTGCCGGCCGCTCCGTGGCTGCTGGCGACCGCGGCGACCGACGTCGTGCTCGTCGACCGGGAGCGGACGGCCTGGCGGATCGACCTCGAGGAGCGGATCCCGCGGCGGATGGTGCTCGACGGCGTCGACTCGCTCGGCTCGCAGACGACGCTCATCGCTGCGCTGCAGCATCGACCGCCGCTCGAGATCTTCAACCTGTACGTGGTCGACCCCGCGACGGGGGAGATCGACCGATGGAGCCCGCCGGCCTTCATCCCGGTCAACTTCCCCGATCCGCCGCAGCCGTTCCTGCTCGACGTGCCCGATCTCGACCCCCGGGAGGCGCGTGACCTTCGCGTCGACGTAAATGCCTGGCTGCTCCACGCCGACACCGTCACGCGCGTCGACTTCGGGGTCCCGCGCGACCAGACCGATTACTCGCTCGACCCTCCGCCGGACCGCGAGGTGCGCCCGGATCTCGACTACCGGCTGCTCGACGGCGCCACGGTCGGCGACCGCGACTACCTGTACGTCTACGACGCCGCGCACGAGCGGATCATCGCCTTCCAGCGCTCCGACGGGGCTTTCGTGCGCCAGTGGCTCGCCCCCTCCGATGGTCCGCGCGCGGGCTCACTGTCCGGCGTGCGCGGCCTGAGCGTCCCGTCGGTCACCGACGGCCCGCCGGTGGCGTACCTCCTGACCGCCGACGGGGTGCATCGGCTCGTCCTCGAATAGCCTTCGCTAGAATCGAGGCATGGCGGATCAGCCGTTCGGCCGGGTTCGGCTCATCGAGATGGTCGTGGAGAGCGTGCGCGTGCACATGCTCTCGAGCCAGCACGTGGTCATCCTCAAGGAGTCGGAGCGGGACCGATACCTCCCGATCTGGATCGGCCCGGCGGAGGCCAACGCCATCGCGATGCGGCTCCAGGGGCTCACGGTCGAGCGTCCGCTCACGCACGATCTGCTCGTCAGCGTCATCGGGGGCCTCGGCTCGTCGGTGAGCCGCGTCGTGGTCACCCACGTCACCGACGGAACGTTCCACGCGCGGGTCTACCTCGAGACGGCATCGGGTGAGGAGACCGAGGTCGACTCGCGAACGTCGGACGCGATCGCGCTCGCGGTCCGTACGGGCGCCGCCATCTACGTCGACCAGCGGGTCCTCGACGAGGCCGGGGTCGAGCCGGACGCGTCCGAGCCGGGCGAGGAGGACGAGGAGCGCCTCGCGGTGTTCCGCGACTTCGTGAACTCGCTCGACGTGGACCTGCCGGGCGGCGGCGGCGGCGGTGAGACCGGCCCGCCCCCCGACGAGTCCTAGGCCGCGGCCCGCGCCCTCGGGGTCCCGAGTACCTCCCTGCGTCGTGCCCACAGCGCCCAGCGCAGGCGGGCGAGGTCGCGGAAGGTGCGCAGGATCTTCCGGAAGCTGGCGCCGGTGTTCGTCCCGGCCGTGCGCGGGTAGTGGTTCACGCCCAGCTGAGCGATCCGTTCGCCTCGCGCGCGAAGCTTGATGAGCAGCTCGGCCGACAGGAACGGGGAGTCGGTGGTGAGCGGCAGGCCGTCGAAGACCTCGCGCCGGAACAGCTTCATCGCGCAGTCGATGTCCCGCACGCGCAGGCCGAACCCGGCGGAGACCATGGCGTTGTACGTCTTGGCGATGAAGATCCGATGCGGCGGGTCACGCCGCTTGATCCGGTAGCCGACCACGACGTCGACCGGGCGGACCGCGTCGTCCAACCGCCGCAGGAGACGATCCATCTCGCGCAGGTCGAACTGCAGATCGCCGTCGCTGAAGCCGATGAGCTCGCCGCGCGCGTTCGCGAAGCCCGCTCGCAGCGCCCCGCCGTACCCGCGGTTCTCCTGCGAGTGGACCCGCACGCGCCGATCGGCAGCCGCCAGGTCCTCGGCGATGGCTCGCGTTCGATCGGTCGAGCCGTCGTCCACGACGAGCACCTCGATCGAGCCACCGACGAGCGGGCCGACCTCGTCCAGCGCGCGGCGGACCGTCTCCGCAACGTTGTCCTCCTCGTTGTAGGCGGGGAAGAAGAACGTGAGCCGCGGGCGAGGCGCGGCCGTGTGGGCATCGGTCATGGGTGGAGGTAGGGTAGCGCCTCACCCAGCCGCGTGGCGGCAACCGATCCGTGCGCCGGGACGTCCGCGGAGCGCATGTATACTCACGGCCACCTTGGCGTGCGACACGACACGACGCGCTCCACGGGGGCGCTGCAGCCGATGAATCGCGACCCCGTCGGCCGGCGGGGCGTGGGGATTCTCGACTCGATCCGGGCCCTCGACCCGGGCGCCATCCTCACCACGATCCTCGTCCTCGGCCTGCTCCTGCGCGTCTTCGTCGCGGGCGTGCTGCTCCCGCAGAGCGGCTTCACGATCGACGTCGGCGACTTCACGGCCTGGGGGCAACGGCTGGCGTCGACCGGACCGGGCGCCTTCTACGAGGAGAGCTACTTCGCCGACTATCCGCCGGGCTACCTCTACGTCCTGTGGCTGCTCGGCACGATCGGCGGGTTGCTGGCGCCGATCGCCGGCCAGGACGCGACGAGCGGCCTCGTCAAGATCCCGGGCATCCTGGCGGACGTCGGGGTTGCCTGGCTGCTGTTCACGATCGGGCGCCGGTGGGCCCCGCAGCTGCTCTCCGGTCGATGGCCGGCCCTGAGCGGTGAGCGCCTGGGCATCGCCGCAGCGACGATCTACCTGTTCAATCCGGGCACGATCTTCAACTCGGCGGTGTGGGGCCAGATCGACTCCGTCGGCGCGCTGCTCCTGCTGGCGACGATCTATGCGCTCGGGCGCGGCTGGACCGAGCTCGCCGCGCTCGGTGCGGTCGTGGCCCTCCTCGTCAAGTTCCAGTTCGCGTTCCTCGTGCCGGTGGTGGCGCTGGTCGGGCTCAAGCGGCACCTCGCCGGACGCTCGGCGGACCCCGCCCTCGCGCGCCGCGATCCGTTTCGCGTCCTCACGTCGCTCGCGGTCGGCGTCGGCGCCCTGACGCTCCTCATGCTCCCGTTCGGCATGTTCCTCTACGTGCCGCTGGCGGGCGGCGATCCACGGGGACTGCTCGGGCTCGTGCCGGAGGCCGATCCGACGCGCAGCCTGGTCGGCAAGTTCGTCGAGGCCGCGGGCACGTACACCGGCCTCAGCGTGAACGCGTTCAGCCTGTGGCGGAACCCGTGGAGCGGCCTCGGCGACACGCTGCATTGGGGCGACGACACGGCCGCTGCCGTCTCATTGGCCGGGATCGCGTTCACCTGGCAGCACGTCGGCACGCTGCTCTTCGGGGTGGCGGCGGCGTACGCGCTCTGGCTCGTGGTCCGCCGCGACGACCTTCGCGGCGTGCTGCTCGCGTCGCTCGTGCTGGCGATCGCCTTCTTCGTGCTCCCCACCCGTGTCCACGAGCGCTACCTCTTCCCGGCGCTCGCCCTGGCCGCGCCGCTCGTGCTGTCGGGTCGCGCCTGGCCATGGCTGTACGGAGGCCTGTCGCTCCTCTTCTTCGCGAACGTGTACTGGGTCTACACCGCCGACTGGTCGTTTGCGGGCCGGATCATCACGCCCGGGGTCGACGGTGAACCGATGGCGCGCGATCCGCTGCTGGCGTCGACGCTCCTCACCGACTTGGGCATCTGGGCGCTGTCCGCCCTGGGCCTGCTCCTCCTGCTGACCGTCGGGTGGCTCGCCGCGCGAGCGGCGCGGGATCGGCCGGCGGTCGTGCTCCGGCCGGTCCACCCTCCGGCAGTTGCCGCCGAGCGCCCGGTCCCCGACGCGGTGCCGGCGGCCGCGGCCCGGGCTGCAGGGCCTGCATGGCTCCGGCCGAACCCGGCCGACGCGTACCTGCGCGAACCATGGCGACGCCTGGATCGGCGGGACGCAGTCATCCTGCTCGCGATCGTCGCCTTCGCGCTGGTCTTCCGCCTGTGGCACCTGGACGTGCCGCGCGGCCAGCACTTCGACGAGGTGTACCACGCGCGCTCCGCGACGGAGTTCCTCAGCTCGTGGCGCCACGGGTGGGACCGGGACGTGTACGAGTGGACCCATCCGATGCTGGCCAAGTACCTCATCGCGGGGGGCATCGTCGTAGCCGGCCCGAACGACGTGGTCGGGTCGCGGCCCCTGGACGAGCCGACGCCCACACTGGCCGTCGCGCCGCGCCGCGCCGCCGAAGGGCGCACCCACTCCGTCGTCTTCACGGTCAGTCCGCCGAGCACCGTCGTGGCGACGAATGCGGAGCGCGGCGACGAGATCGCGACGTGGCGCGTCGACGGCCCGATCGCGACGGTTGCCTACGAGCCCGAGGCAGCTCGGGTGCTCGTGGGCCGATCCGACGGCGGCCGCGCCGACACCTTCGAGTTGGCCGGCCTGCTCGCCTCTCCGGACGGACGCGCACCCCCGCCGGGTCGGCCGATCGACACCGATCTGGAGTCCGTCATCCAGATCGTCATGCCTCGCACCGATGGCGCGCCGCTCCTCCTGCGCGGCCCGAACGGCGTGGTGGCGGCCGACGCCGAAACCGGCGAGGTCATCGGCCGGGCCGACGGCACCTACGGCGGCATCGGTTACGTCGCCGCGCACGGCGATGCGCCCGCTCGCATCGCCCTTTCGGACACGGTCCGCGGCGAGCTCGTGTTCCTCGACGCCGAGTCGATGGCCGAGTCGTCGCGAACGCGCGTCGACGCGTCGGTCCTCGGACCGCTCGTTCTTCGCGGTGAAGGCGACGACCAGCAGCTGTTCGCGCTCACGGGGCCGCTCGAGGCGGGCGACGGTCATCCCGGCACGGAGGGTGGCATCGCCGCCGTCGATGCCGACGGCAGCGACAGCCGCTGTGCGGGTGAGCCCTGCGTGATCGGGTTGGCCCCCCTCCCGGGGGCGGGCACGGCGATCGCCATCCATCCACCGGCGAGCGTCGTGATGGTGGCCGGCACGTCGGCGGATGGCGAGGCTGAGCTGTGGGTCCTCGAGCGTCATGTGGAGCGGCGCGGCGACGGCACGATCGGGCTTGCCGCATTCGACACGACGCCGCTTCCGGGCACGCCCACCGCGATGGCCTTCGACGCCGCCACCACGGCCCAGACGGACGACCGGGGCCGCCTCCTCGTCGCGACCGTGGACGCCACCGGCGGCGCACAGCTGGTGGAAGTCGACGCCGGCTCGAACGGCTTCGCATGGCGGCTCGCGGGGGTGCTCGCCGGCACGGTTCTCGTCGCCCTCGTCTACCTCCTCGCGGCCACGATGTTCAGCCGGCGCCGGATCGCCGTCCTGGCGGCGGCGTTCGTGGCCGTCGACGGCATGAGCTACACGATGAGCCGGATCGCGATGAACGACATCTTCGTCGCCCTCTTCATCGTGGCCGCGTACCTGCTCTTCTGGCAGGTGTGGTCGGGCCGGTGGGCGCGGAGTGCCTGGTGGGCGCTGCCCGCCACCGGCGTCCTGATCGGCCTGGCCGCCGCGTCGAAGTGGGTCGGGTTCTATGCGCTGGCCGGACTCATCGTCCTCGTGCTGGCTCGCTCGGGCCTGGGCCGGCTTCTGCTCGTCGTGCTCGCCGCACTGGCGGCGGTCATCGGCGGGATCGGCGCCCCGTGGCCGTTCACGCTCGTGATGCTCGGGATCCTCGGCCTGGCGCTCGCGATCGCCTGGGCGCGACCGATTCGGCTCGACGTCGGGGAGGCGCTCGCCGCGCTGCCGGCCACGGCGGTCGTGCTCACGGGTACGGCGCTCGCCTTCGTGCTCGCGTACGACTCGGTGCCCGCCAGCGATCCGTCCGGGCCGATCGAGTACGTGTTCAGCCTGCTCGCGCGCGGCGCCGAGGCGGGATGGCCGGTGTGGCTCATGATCGGCGTGGCAGCGGTGCTGGTGGCGTGGCGGGCGATCCGCTCGTTGCGCGACCCCGGCTCCGATGCCCGCTGGTACCGGCCGGGCGAGATGGGTGGCTTCGCGTGGTCGTGGGTCGGCGCCTGCCTGGTCATCGTCCCGCTGGTCGTCTACGGGCTGACCTACCTGCCGTACCTCCAGCTCGGCCATGACTGGGCCAGCCCCGGCGGTCCGGGCTACGGTTGGTCGGTCGACCAGCTGCATCGCCAGATGTACGGCTACCACTTCAACCTGACCGCCGGCCATGCGAGCGCGGCGCCGTGGTGGAGCTGGCCGCTCGGCTTGAAGCCGACCTGGTTCTTCAGCGGCTCGTACGACGGCAACCAGCTGGCCATGATCTACAACGGCGGCAACCCACTCCTGTTCTGGGCCGGCATTCCCGCCCTGTCGGCGTGTGCCGTGCTGGCCTGGAAGCGCCGCTCGCCCGCCCTCGTGCTGCTCGTGGCGGCGTTCGCCTTCCAGTACGTGCCGTGGATCCGGATCGAGCGGGCCACCTTCGCGTACCACTACCTGACCGCGGTCATCTTCGCGATGGTGGCGGTCGCCTACGTCGTCGACGAACTGTTGCGACGCCCCGCGTGGCGGCAGCTGGCGATCGGGTACCTTGCCGCGGCGGTCGTTGCCGGGATCCTCCTCTTCCCGCTGGGCGCGGCGCTGCCCATGCCCGACTGGTACGTCAACGCTGCGCGCGCATTGCCGCCATGGAACTACGCCTTCCAGTTCCCCGATCCGCCGTCGGGCGACCGCGCCGAGCTCATCGCCACGAGCGCGTCCACCGCCCTGCTGGGCATCGTCGTGGCGGCTGCGGCGGCCTGGATGGCCACCTCGGGTCGGGCGACGTGGGAGCGGTGGCGGAGCCGCGCCGAGACGCCGGGCCCCGCCGTGCCCGAGGGCGGCTGACGGCCGCCGAGCGCACGAGACAAACGACGTAGATTGCTTGACACCGAGCAAGCGGCGGCCGTAGACTCCGCCGGCACCCGCGACCGCAGCCGACGCTGCGCGCGGCCTGCCCGGCCAGGTACGAACCCCACACAGAGAGGAGCGACAAGACGGCAATGAGCATCAACGCCTGCGCCTTCGTCGCGCATCGGCTCGCGCCTATCGGCAGCGAGTTCGACGGGAGATCTGTGCCCTGGTCGAGGTAGAGCACCGGCGGTGAAGCCGCCGACGCACACCACGAGCCGTGGGCCGGATCGGGTCCACGGTTTTTTGTTGCCCAGGCAGGCAACGCACGAGAGCCGCGGACCCACCAGCACGGGCCGCGGCTCTCACGATGTCCGGCCCCGACCGCTTCCACACGACAGGACCTGAACGATGATCAAGGTGATGGACCAACCGAAGACGAGATCCGAGCCGGGACGGTTGCCGGCGCGTCGGGTCGGTCCGCCCCCGGCGGGCGAACAGCCGGCGCTGCTCATCGAGCGCGCCACGAAGCGGTTCGTCGTCGGCCGGAAGCGGAAGAACGTCGTCGCCGTCAACGACGTGAGCATGTCGATTCGCCGCGGCGAGATCTACGGCGTGCTCGGCGCGAACGGCTCCGGCAAGAGCACGCTGATCCGGCTGATCAGCACGCTCCTGACCATCGACGCCGGACGGATCGAGGTGCTGGGGCATGACGTGGCCACCGACGAGATGGCCGTCAAGCGCCTCATCAACCGCGTGAGCGTCGACGCGGCCTTCTTCAAGAAGCTCAGCCCGCACGAGAACCTGGCCTACGCGGCCCGGCTGTACGGCCTGGATGCGAGGAAGGCGCGGGTCGCCGCGATCGGGATCCTGGCTCGGCTCGGCATCGGCGAGAAGCGGCTGGGGCGGCCGCTCGAGCAGATGAGCCGCGGGATGCAGCAGAAGGTCGCAATCGCGCGGGCGCTGTTGACGAGCCCGACGGTGCTGCTGCTCGACGAGCCGACGACCGGCCTCGACCCGCGCTCGAAGCTCGACGTGCAGACCTTCATCGAGGAGGTCCGCGACACGCACGACGCGACGATCGTGCTCACGACGCACGACCTCGCCGAGGCCGAGCGGCTGTGCGATCGGATCGCGCTGATCAACGACGGCCGGATCGTCGCCGAGGACACGCCCGCGGCGTTGAAGGAGATGGTCGCCAGGGACTACGGCAAGGCGCCGTCGCTGGAGAGCGTATTCATGACGTTCACCGGCAGGAGCCTGGACGACGATATCGGCGGCGAGGACGAGGACGAGGAGGGCTGACGATGTCGAGCCGCTCGGCCCTCGTACGTCGAACTGGATGAATGGAAACGAACGAAAGGAGGTGATGACCGTGCTGACGATGCTGAGCTACACCGCCGTTCGCCTCGTGGCGAGCGAGCGCGAGGCACGGCTGCGCCGCACGCCCCTCCTGGTGGCACGGCGGCGTAGGCCGTACCCCGTGCGGCGGTGGGTCGGCCGGCAGCTGGTGCGCACCGGCGCCTGGCTGGCGAACGACCCGACGATGCGACCGGTCCGCGCCCGCTGAGGGCCGGGCCGGTCCATCGGCCCTTCTCTTCGACCCGACAGACGAGAACGAACGATGACGATCGCGATGCGCGAGGCACGAGCGAGCCTCGCCTTCATCGAGCGGAACTACAACCTCATGAAGCGCTACTGGGGCTGGGAGGTGGCCTGGCTGGTGTACTCGATCGCCGGGGCGCTGGCCGTGTCCATCATCGGCCTGGCCCAGGATGATCCCGAGCTGCTGATGTTCCTGATCATCGGCACGATCTTCTGGAACTACCTCTCGATCGTGTTCGGGTTCATCGGCGAGACGGTGACCTGGGAGCGCTGGGAGGGCACGCTCGAGTACACGTTCATGGCGCCGGTGCGGCGCTACGCGCAGCTGCTCGGCTCGACGATGTTCGCCGTCGCCTACGGGATCGTGCAGATGCTGATCATCCTCGGCGTCCTGATCGCCTTCTTCGGCGTGACCTTCGAGGGCGGCAACTTCGCGACTGCGGCGGTGTTCATCCTGCTCGGCTCGGTGAGCTTCATCGGCGTCGGGATGATGGCGGCCATCCTGCCGCTGCTCTACGTCGAGCGGGGCGACCAGATGGTGTTCGTCATCCAGTCGGTGATCCTGCTCTTCAGCGGCGTCTACTACACCGTCGCCGCGATGCCCGACTGGATGCAGGTGGTGGCACGCTTCAGCCCCGGTACGTACGTCCTGGAGGGCGTGCGCCAGGGCCTCATCTACGGCCGGCCGGTGAGCGAGCTGCTCGACAACGTCTGGCCGCTCGTGGTGATGGGAGTGGTGCTCATCCCGCTGGGCGTCTACGTCTTCGGGATCGCCGAGCGATACGCGAAGAAGACCGGCAAGCTGAAGCGGGTCGGCTGATGGAGAACCTGAGATGAAGACCGATACGGCCGCTCGAGCGGCCGCGCGTCCCCGGCTCGTGATCCGGGCCTATGCGGGGGAGGCCGATCTGCCCGAGCTCGTCCGCATCCAGAATGCGGAGCGGGCCGCCGACGGCGTGCGCGAGCGATCCACCGTCGAGGACCTGCGAGCGTGGTGGAAGCATGCGTCGGAGCAGTTCGACGCGAGCCGCGACGTGAGCGTCCTGGAGCTCGACGGCCGTCCGGTTGCGTTCACCCAGCGCGACTGGGTCGACGCCACCGATGGCGTGCGCGAGTACCGCTCGCGCGGCTGGGTCGACCCGGCCGTTCGCCGCCGCGGGTTCGGGTCGATGCTGCTGGCGCGCAACGAGGAACGCTGCCGCGCGGTCGCCGCGTCGCACGAGACCGATCGGCCGAAGATGCTCGGCATGGGCTCGGCCGAGGCGAATGCCGGCGGAGTGGCCCTGGCCCGGCGCTTCGGCTACCAGCCGGCCCGCTGGTTCACCGACATGGAGCGGTCCCTGCACGATCCGCTGCCCGAGATCCGGCCCCTGCCGGACGGGCTCGAGGTGCGGCCGGCATCGCGGGACCAGGCACGCCAGATCTGGGAGGCGGACCTGGACGCGTTCCGCGACCACTGGGGTGGATGGGATCCGTCCGATGCCAGCTTCCGGCGCTGGATCGACTCCCCGGAGTTCCAGCCGGAGCTGATGGTCGTGGCCTGGGACGGCGACGAGGTCGCCGGCGCCGTGCTCAACGCCATCGATCCCGAGGAGAACGCCGCGCTGGGCGTCGAACGTGGCTGGTTGGACAGCGTCTTCACCCGCCGCGCCTGGCGTCGCCGTGGCCTGGCGGGCGCGCTCATCGTGCGGTCGCTTCACCTGTTGCGGGAACGCGGGATGACGGTGGCCGTGCTGGGCGTCGACGCCGACAATCCGTCCGGCGCGTTCGGCCTCTACGAGGCGGCCGGCTTCGCGCCGACCGAGCGATTCATCGCGTGGCGCAAGCCGCTGGAGGCGGGCACATGAGGGCGGCGGTCACGCAGCTCCGGCTGCGCCGGTATGCGCGCCCGGGGGACGTCGCGGACATGGTTCGCGTCGTCAACGCGGCCGCGGTCGCCGACTGCGTCGAGGAGTTCTGGTCGGAGGAGTCCATGCACTCATGGATCGACCATCCGACCGAGCAGTTCGACGCGCGGCGGGACGTGGTGCTCGCGGAGCTGGCCGGACGGGTCGTCGGCGCCGGAGGCATGGACTGGGTCGACACCCGCGACGGCCTCTACCGGGAATACCGATTCTGGGGAGCGGTCGACCCGCCGTTCCGCGATCAGGGCATCGGCAGCGCGCTGGTCGCCCACCAGGAGCGCCACGCACGCGAGCTCGCCTCGGGCCAGGCGCTCGATCGCGAGCCGGTCCTCGGGACGTTCGCGCCGGTCGGGCGCCCGTTCGAGGTGCTCCTGCGGAACAACCGGTTCGAGGTGGTCCGCTGGTTCTTCGACATGGTTCGCCCGCATCTCGACGCGGTCGAGATCGCGCCGATGCCCGAGGGCCTCGAGCTGCGCCCGGTCACGCCGGAGCAGCACGAGACGATATGGCGCGCGAACCGCGAGGCCTTCCGCGACCACTGGGGCGGGGCCGACGAGTCGCTCGAGGCGATGCGCCGCCTGCTCGACGACCCGGACACCGACACGAGCCTGTGGCTGATCGCGTGGGACGGCGACGAGGTCGCCGGCGGCGTCTGGAACGACATCCATGCGGCGGAGAACCGGGAGCTCGGGCTTGCGCGCGGCTGGCTCGCATCGGTCTTCACGCGTCGGGCCTGGCGCCAGCGCGGGCTCGCGCGCGCGCTCATCGGGCGGTCGCTCGAGCTGCTTCGGTCTCGCGGCATGACCACGGCGGCACTGGGCGTCGACGCCGACAACCCGTCCGGAGCGCTCGGCCTGTACGAGCGGGCCGGTTTCGAGATTCACGAGCGGTTCTGCGCCTGGCGCAGGCCGTTGAGGGAGGCACCGTGATCGACACGATCGAGATGGAGGCGCCGGCCGTCCCGGGCCTCCGGTTTCGCCGCTACCGGGGGGAGGACGACCTGCCGGCCATGCTCGAGGTGTACACCGCCGCCCAGGAGGCCGATGGCCTCGAGGAGGTGACCACCCTGGAGCAGCTGCGACTGAACTACGCCAACCTGGTGAACTGCGACCCCTCCCGCGACATCACGATCGCCGAGGTCGAGGGCCGGGTCGTGGCCTACGCGCGCGTCTTCTGGCAGGAGCTGGTCGAGGGAGGCCGCTCGTACGAGTGCTTCGGCTTCGTGCATCCCGATTGGAGGCGTCGCGGCATCGGTGGCGCGATGCTGCGCCGCAACGAGGCGTTGTTGCGCGAGACGGCCAGCGGCCATGCCGAGGTGGAGCCGAAGTGGCTCAGCTCCGAGACGGTGGAGGCGAGCGCCGGGGCCGTCGAGCTGCTCCGCCGCGAGGGCTACGCGCCGGTGCGCTACTTCTTCGAGATGGTGGCGCCCACGCTGGAGCCGATCGCGCCGCCTCCGATTCCCGAAGGAATCGAGGTGCGTGCGGTGACCCGCGACCAGTACCGCGCCATCTGGAATGCCCAGGCCGAGGCGTTCCGCGACCACTGGGGCGAGACCGAGTGGACGGAGCAGGACTGGCGTCGGTGGGAGGCCGACCCGCAGATGCAGGACCCGCGCTTCTGGCGCGTCGGCTGGGACGGCGGGGACGTGGCCGGCGTCATCGTCACCACCGTGCCGGCGGAGGAGAACGAGCGCCACGGCCGCTCCCGCGTCTACGTCGCCGGCGTGTCGGTCAGGCGGCCGTGGCGGCGTCGAGGCCTGGCGCGAGCCCTGCTGGCGAGCTCGCTCGTCGCGGCACGGGAGGCCGGCTTCGACTCCGCGAGCCTTGGGGTCGATGCCGACTCGCCAACCGGCGCCACCGCGCTGTACGAGTCGCTCGGCTTCCGGCCGGAGCGGACCTTCACCGCCTGGCGCAAGCCGCTGTGACCGGACCGGATGAGGCTGCGCTCGCGGCACAGCGCGTGCTGGGCAACGACCGGATCCCGGGCGCCGTGCTCGAGATCGCGGCGGGCCGGCCGATCGAGCTTGCGTGGCGGAACGAGCTCGGCGGCCTGACGTTTCGGATCGACGACGTCTTCGTCAAGTGGAACCCTCGCCGCAGCGGGATCGATCTCGCACGGGAGCGGGCACGGCTGGCATGGCTCGCCGGGCGGCATCCGGCGCCCCGGGTGCTCTCGTGGGGCGAGGACGCCGACGCCCAGTGGCTCCTGACCGCCGCACTGCCCGGGGATTGCGCGGTGGGAGACACGTGGCGTGCCCGCCGTTCCGAGGCGATCCGGGCCATCGCCGCGGGCCTCCGCACGCTCCATGCGATCCCGATCGACGACGTGCCCGCCGAGTGGACGTCGCAGGTGTGGGTGGGCCGGACCCCCGAGTCGTTGGGGCCGCGCCCCGCCGTCGAGACCACGGTCCTCGTCCACGGCGATGCCTGCGCTCCCAACACCCTCATCTCTCCCGAGGGCCGATGGACCGGCAACGTCGACTTCGGGGATCTTGCCGTCGGCGACCGATGGGCGGACCTGGCGGTCGCGTCGATGAGCCTCGACTGGAACTTCGGCCCGGGCCATCAAGAGGAGCTGTTCGACGCGTACGGGATCGAGCGCGACGACCTGCGCATCGACTACTACCGGCGGCTCTGGCACCTGGAGTCGTGAGGACCCCATACGCCGGTCGGGTCGAGAGCGGGCGCTGATGGCGGGGGCGGAGCGGACCTTCAGCGCTTGGCGGAAGCCGTGGTGGCGACCCGCTCGCGGACCTCGTAGTAGTAGTCGACGACTCGCTCCGTCACGCGGTCCCAGCTGAATTCGGGGGCCCGGGCGCGACCGGCCTCGCCCATCTCGTGGCGCAGGTCGGGGTCACGGGCCAGGGCGTACAGCCCCGCCGCCAACGCCCGCGGATTGCGCGGCTCGACCAGGAGCCCCTGCACGTTGCGCTGCATCACGTTCTTGAAGCCATGGATGTCGCTGGCGACGATCGGGACGCCGGCAGCCATCGCCTCGAGGAGGACGATGCCGAACGACTCCTGGCCGGTGTTCGGAGCGCAGTAGATGTCGGCGCTCGCGAAGTAGCGGACCTTCTCCTCGTCGCTGACGCGGCCGAGAAACTCGACGTCGCGAATGCCGCGCAGGCCGACGAAGCGGCGGTACTCGCGCTCCTTCGGCCCGGCACCCACCACGAGGAGCCGAGCGTCGACCTTCCGCTTGCGCAGGCGGTGATAGGCCTTGAGCAGGTGAATGAGGCCCTTGCGCTCCTCGAATCGCCCGACGAACAGGATGTTGAGCGTGCCGTCGCGCAGCTCCTCGTAGGGCTCGGCGTTCGCGAACCGGTCGAGGTCGACGCCGTTCGGGATGATCCGATACTCGCCCGGGAAGTAGCGGTTGATGAAGTGACGGGCGGCCCCCGAGACCGCGATTCGGCCGTGCAGCAGATCGGCCAGGCGGCCCGCGAACCTGCTTCCGATCCAGTACGACGGCGAGAAGCCGCCGAACGCGTGGAACGTGGCGACGTTCACGGTCTCCGACGTGTCGAGCACCGTCGGCGAGAGGAACGGCACGAACGGCTCGTGGAAATGGAGCACGTCGAACCGATGCGCCCGCAGCACCTCGCGGGCCTGCCGGCGGAAGCGCAGGCCGAGCGTGACGCGCCCGACGCTCCCGTTGGCCGGCACCGCGAACCCGGTGCCGAGGCGGATGACGTGGCCCTCGCTCTCGCGCTCACGTCCGTACTTGCTCGTGATGATCCACACGTCGTGGCCCATCCGCCGCATCGCCTCGTACGTGTAGCGGACGTGCTCGTTCACGCCACCGGGATGCGGATACCCGTACGGGCTGACGATGCCGATCTTCAGCGGACGCCGAGCGCCACGCGACTCGCCGCCGGAGACGACCCCGGCGGCGTGCGGCGCCTCGAAGACCGACGCTGGGCGGGCCACGTCAAAAGTATGCACTGCGACGCCCGAGATGGCTCATCGCCAGTCCCGGTGTCCGGGGCGGAGCGTCTGCCACAGGTGCTTGAGCTTCGCGTGCAGCTGCCGCCGGTACACGCCGACGTTGTGCGCAGCCGACCAGTGCGCGCCGCCGGGCATGACCTTCCCATCCAGCACGGCTCGGCGGTACTCGTCGGCGGTGTGGCCCGGGAACGACGTGTACCCGGTCCCGATATGCTCGAGGAGGTGCGCGTCGGAGTTGCCGACACCCGGAAGTCCCAGCTCGCGCGCGTTCAGGTCGAGGCGAGCGGCCTGCCGCATGCGGCCGGCATGGCTCGGGTTGAAGAGCTCGAGAGCATCGAAGTACACCCCCTCCTGCAGGTGATCGCGTACTTCGCGGAGGCTGCGACGCCCGACGCTGAGGGGGACCGGTGCCATCGGGTGGGCGGCGATGGCGAGGCCGCCCTGGGCGTGGATGGCGGCGAGCGTCTCGCTCAGCGGACGCAACGCCGGCAGACGTTCGGTGACGAAGAGCGCCAGGACGTGGCCGCGCCGGGTCGTGATCTCCTCGCCGACGACGAGATCGAACGAGTACTCGCCGTCGGCATGGATCTCGGCCGCGCGCAACGCTCCGTCGATCCGCTCGTGGTCGGTGATGGCGACCACGTCGAGCTCGGTCTCGCGCTCGACGTGGTCGAGGATGGAGCGCACCGATGCCGTCCCGTCGGAGTAGAGCGAGTGGATGTGCATGTCGGCGCGCCCCACGTCCCCGCCACCGCGCGGGGTCGATCCGCGCCCCCGTCCGATGCTGGCGCCCGAACCCTCCCTCACCGGCGCCTCCCGGCCTCGTCCGCGAGATCGGGCCAGAACGGTTGAAACGCGCCCCACCACTGCTCGGGCGTCTCGCCGATGTCGTGCTCGAAGCGCGCGGCGATTCGCCGCGTGAGCTCCGCGATGTCGGCGCGCCGATCGCCCGTGTCTGGCACCTCGACGATCTCGCCGTCGGCGTGGAAGCGGTCAGGCCCGGTGCGCAGGCAGCGACCGACGATGAGGCTGGCACGGTAGAGCACGGCGAGCGCCGCCGGCCCGGTGGGAACCGTGGTGGGATGCCCGAAGATCGTCACCGCCTGGCCGTCACCGGAGAGGTCTCGATCGCCGATGATGCCGATCAGTCCCTTCTGCCCGAGCCGCGTCGCCAGCGCCCGGCGCGCGCGCCGGACCGGCACGAGGTCCACGCGTCGCCCACCGCGCCGATCGGCGAGGAAGCGGTAGAGCGCGGGAGGCTGAATCTCCTCGATCGGGGCGAGCGGCCGCAGCCCGTGCATGCCGAGGAACGTGCCGAACGGCTCGAAGTTGCCGAGATGGCCGCCCACGAAGATGCCCGGCCGCCCCTCCAGCGCCGCCTGGAACGCCTTCCACTTCGGCACGTCGACGTATCGGTCCATGCGGTTGAGCGGATAGTGGGGGGCTCGCAGCAGCTCGAGGTAGTAGCGCGCATGGTTGCGGAAGGCCGCGGTCACGAGGTCGTCGAAGGGCCTGCCCTCCGTCGGTCGGCCGGTGGCGGCGCAGACGCGGCGCAGGTTCGCCGCCACGACCCGCGCCCGCTCCGGCGAGGAGCGGCGCCACTGGTCGCCCGCGCGATCCGCGAGGAAGTACGCCAGGCGGCGCGGCAGCCAACGCGCCAGCCGATCGGCGATCTCGAGGCCGAGGCGCAGCATCACGCGACGCGCTTCGTCCAGTCCTCGCCGCGTCGTGCGGCCGCGAGCGCGGCCCGCGCCTCCTCGCGGTCCGCATCGGCCTGTGGCCAGACCGGCCGGAACATGTACCACTGACCCGGATCCTCGGCGATGACATCCGTCAACGCGTCGGCGAGGGCCTGGGTGGCGCGAAAGATCTCGGCCGGCTCCGTGCTCACGCATCGGACCAGCGGCAGGCCGCGGGCGGTGAAGCGCTCGTCGTCGTCGCGACGGCACGTGACCGGCAGGATCGGGGCGCCGGTCTTTGCCGCCAGCGTGGCGGGGCCGATCGGCAGGGTCGTCGCCTCGCCGCACAGCTCGACCGGCACGTCACCGCGGCGGTAGCCGCCATCGCAGAAGAGGACCAGGTTGCCGCCTTCCCGCAACGTCTTGAAGAGCTTGCGCAGGTTTCGCCAGCCGATGAGGATGATGTTCTGCTTCGCCCGCTCCGCGGCGAGATGGTCGTACAGGCGGCCGTAGGTCGTGTCGTCGGCGACGACGTGCAGGACCTCGCCGGTCAGCTTCATGCCGGGGCCGATGAGATCCATTCCCCCGATGTGGACCGTGCAGAGCAGCACGCCCTTGCCCTCGGCGCGGGCGTGGGTGAGGGTCTCGAGGTTCGCGATGCGCACCAGATCCGCCGCCTGTGCCTGCGTCAGGTCACCGATGCGCATCATGTCGACCAGGTACTTCGCGTAGTTCCGGAACGCGCGTCGCGCAGCACGCCGCACGGTCGGATGATCGGGCGCCAGGCGGATCGGCCGGGCCAGGTTCTCCTGGATCAGCCGGCGCTTCGAGCCGCCGAGGTCGTAGGCGACGTTGCCGACCGCCGCGGCCGCCCTGAGGACGAGCCGGCGGGGCAGGCTCGAGATGATGCGCTCCGCGGCGCGGTACAGCCAGAAGGTCAGGAGCTCGCGCTTGCGCTCGCCGGCACCCCGCCTCGGCCATCGACCGAGCCGTACCTCGTCGGCGACGATCCACGGACGGCCGATGCGGCGCGCCCCCTGCAACAGCGGCCTCAGGGCGGACATGTGCCCCGGATTATCGTTGCGCCGCGGACGGCCCGCGCGGCCGGACGCCGCCGCTCGACGAGAACGGTTCGCCGGCCCCTCACCGGACCTCGGCGGCCGCGGCCCGGGCCTTGGCCCTCGTATCGTCGGTCGCCAGCTTTCGCGTCTTGCGCGCCGGCAGCTTCTCGGTGCCGTTGAGCACCTCGTTGTCGTCGCCGCGGATGAAGTCCTCGACCCGGTTGTGCGCGATGTCGTCGTGGATCTGGATCGGCGGGCTCTTCATGAAGTAGGAGCTCGGCGCGACCAGGGTGCCGGCCAACCCGCGGTCGAGGCCGAGCTTGGCGCAGCGGATCGCATCGGTGATGACGCCGGCGCTGTTCGGGCTGTCCCAGACCTCGAGCTTGAGCTCGACGTTGAGCGGCACGTCGCCATAGGTCGTGCCCTCCATCCGGATGTGGCACCACTTGCGGTCCTTGAGCCACGGCACGTAGTCGGACGGGCCGACGTGGACGTCCTCGTCGGGCACCTCGTAGTCGATCATCGAGGTGACCGCGTTCGTCTTGCTGACCTTCTTCGATTCCAGCCGATCGCGCTCCAGCATGTTGAGGAAGTCGGTGTTGCCGCCGAAGTTCAGCTGGTAGGTGCGGTCGATCCGCACGCCGCGATCCATGAACAGGCGCGTCAGAACCCGATGCGTGATCGTCGCCCCGACCTGGCTCTTGATGTCGTCGCCGATGATCGGCAGGCCCGCCTCGGCGAAGCGGCGCTGCCAGTACGGCTCGCGACCGATGAAGACCGGAATGGCGTTGACGAACGCGACGCCGGCCTGGATCGCCTGCTCGGCGTACCACTTCGTGGCCTGCTCGCTGCCGACCGGCAGGTACGACACGAGCACGTCGACCTTGCGCTCCCTGAGGATCCCGACGACGTCGGCGGTGGAACCGGGCGCCTTTTCGATGATCTCCGACAGGTAGCGGCCGAGACCGTCGTGGGTCATGCCGCGGTCGACGTTCACGCCGAGGTGCGGGACGTCGGCGAACTTGTAGGTGTTGTTCGGCTCGACGAAGATCGCCTCGGAGAGATCCTTGCCGACCTTGTTGCGGTCGATGTCGAAGGCGGCCACGAACTCGATGTCGCGGATGTGATAGCCGCCGAGGTCGACGTGCATGAGGCCGGGGATGAAGTCGCTCGGCTTCGCGTCGGCGTAGTAGTAGCGGCCCTGCACGAGGCTGCTCGCGCAGTTGCCGACGCCGACGATCGCGACGCGGACCTTGCCGTCGCCGGGCTTGTGGCCGTTCTTACCGGCGGCCGTTCCGTTGCTGCGTGCCACGAGAGTCAGTTCTCCTTCTTGGGATGCTCGGCGGTCGCGGCGCTGAGGCGCCGGACGTGCCAGATGCGCTGGATGACGGTGACCGCGCCGAGCGCGGCGATGATGGCGAGAGCGGCGACCAGGCCGGGCGTGAACCCGAGCCCCGCGAGAGCCACGCCCACGATGACGATGACGAGCCGCTCGGTGCGCGGCGCGAGCCCGACGTCGGCCGACAGGCCGATGCCCTGCGCGCGCGCGTGCGCATAGCTGACGAGGAACGAGGCGGTCAGCGCCAGCATCACGGCCATCACCGGCCAGAGTGGCTGTGGCTGGCTCGTGACGAGCCAGACGCCGATGCCGATATACAGGATTCCCTCCCCCGCGCGGTCGAGGGTCGAGTCGAGGAAGCTGCCGAAGTCGGTGCCGCCGCCGGTTGCGCGGGCGAGCGCTCCGTCGACGGCGTCGAGCAGCGAGCCGGCGGTCAGGATCGCCGCACCCAGCAGCAGCCAGCCGGCCCCGACGAGCGCCGATGCGACGATCGTGATGACGAGGCCGATGACCGTGATCGTGTTCGGAGTCAGGTGCAGGGCCATCGCGAGCCGGACGACCGGAGCCAGCGCGGCCCGCCCGCTCTCCTTGACCCAGGCCGGCAGGACCGACTCGCCGCGCCGCAGGTTCGGCGCGTGCGGCTGACTAGCGGACATCGGGGACCGTTCCCGGCGCGTCACCGGACATCGTGATTCCGGCGGTGCCGCCGATGAGGCGTGCCTCGGCCTCGTGCAGCTCCTCGAACGCCGCGGTGCGGAGCCGGCAGATCGTGGTGCGGCCCTGGCGCTGCGTGTCGATGAGGCCGGCGAGCCGCAGGATGCGAAGGTGCCAGCTGATGAGCGGCTGCGACAGGCCGACGCGCGTCGACAGCTCGGTCACCGGCAGCGGCCCGACCTCGGCCAGCAGGCCGATGACGCGAAGCCGCGTCTCATCGCCCAAGGCTCGGTAGAGCGTCCGCAGCCGGCGCAGGTCGGCCTCACCGGGGGTCGTCGGGGTGGGTTGAATCACGTAGTGCTTCTTTATCAAATGCGGCTTTATATAAGCGGATGCTTATCTTAGGTAGGCGCGGCCGGCGCGTCAAGGCCGCGTGCTAGGATCGGCCCCGGCCGCGACCACGGGGCCCCGGCACGGAAGGAGTGGTGCAGGTGAGCAGCAGCTCGACCCCCGACGCGCTCTGGAGCGCGCCGTCGCTGCGGCTCCTGCGCCCGACCGCGGTGTCGTGCGCCAACGTCACTCGCGGTCGCCTGCTCGACCGATGCCGGCTCTCCGTGCCCGTGGGACAGCGGCTGCTGATCGCCGCCGAGCCGGAAGCCTCCGCCTCGGCGCTGCTCCGAGTGCTCGCCGGACTCTCGCGTACCACGAACGGCCGCATCGAGATCGCCGGCCTGTCCGATCCGTCGTGGGAGGGGTGGGGTCGTCGCGTGGCCTACCTCGGCCCGGATCCCGGCATCCGTGCCTGGATGACGCCACGGGAGACCCTCGCGCTCGCCGCCGACCTCCTGCGCCTCGGGCCTTCCGAGGCCGCGCGCCGCACCGAGCGGGTGCTGGCCTGGGTTCGCATCGGATCCGGCGAGATGGACCGGCCGGTCCGGCGGGGCGGGCCGGCGCTGCAGCAGCGCACCGGGCTCGCCGCGGCGCTCCTCGGCGATCCCGAGGTGCTCCTGCTCGACGAGCCGCTGCGCGCCGTCGACGCGGACGAGCGGGCGCGAATGCTTCGGCTGCCCGGACGGCGCCGGACGATGCTGCTGGCAAGCCGGTATCCCGCGAGCGAGGCCGGCCTCGTCGGCCATGTCGCGCTGCTCCGCGCCGGTCGCGTCGAGATGGTCGCGCCGGTCACCGCGCTCGAAGCCGCCGGGCTCCCGCTGTCGATGCGCGGCATCGTCGAGCTCGCCGGCCTGCGGGCCACGACCGAAGGTCGCGGGGCGGCGGGGCGTCGGGTGGTCGCGACGCGGTGACCGCCGCGCGCGTCGTGGCCCGGCTCGCCGTCCGCGAGCTGTGGATCAGCTTCCGGCTGCTGCTCGTCCTCGTCGCGTTCGTCGGGGCGGGCGCGGTCGTCGCCATCGTGCCGGCGCCGCTTGCGGACACGGCGGGCCGCCTGGCCTGGGGGCTCGGGCTGGCGACGCTCGCGACGGCCGTCGTCGCCGCCTGGTCGATGGCCGAGGAGCGCCGCGCGGGCCGGGCCGGCTGGCTCGTGAGTCGAGCGGTCTCGCGCGGCACGTTGCTGGTCGGCTGGTTCTCGGCCATCTCGGCGGTCGCCTGCCTGGCACTGCTCGGCGCCGCCACGCTCGGGTGGCTCGCCGCCTCGAGCGTGACCCTCGCGCTCGAGCCGGAGGGGTACGTCGGGCTGCTGGCCGGCATCGCCGCCGCGACCACGGCGGCGGTCGCGCTCGGGCTGCTGGCCGGCATCGTGGCGGCGCCACGCGCCGCGGCGCTCGGAACGCTGGTGACGTGCGCGTTGGCGGCGACCGTCGCGTCGGTCGTGCCGCTCGACCCGAGCCTGATTCCCGGAGGCGCCTACGTGAGCCTGGCCGGCCTGCGCGAGCCCGGCGGCTCGATCGGTCCCGGCCTTCGCGCCGCCGGTGCCGGCCTCGCCGCGACGGGTCTCCTCCTCGCGGCGGCCCGGCTGGCGCTGGACCGCGTCGAGCTGTGACGGAGCCCGCGCCGGCCACCGTCCGCATGCACCCGGCCGCCGCGTGGGCGGCCCTCGTCTTCGCCAGCCTGGGGGTGCTGCTCGGCGGTGCGGAGCTCATGGTGGTCGCCATCGCGCTGCCGGCGATCGTGGCCGACTTCGGTGGATGGGCCGACCTCGGCCGCGTCAGCTGGATCATCAATGCCTACCTCCTGGCGTACGTGGTCGCCATGCCGCTCGCCGGTCGCGGCGCCGACCTGTGGGGCGCACGGCGCCTGTACGTCGTCGCGCTGCTGCTGTTCGTCATCGGCAGCGCCGGTGCGGGCTGGGCGCGCTTCGCCGGGCCCGAGGACGGCCTGGCCTGGCTCATCGGCTGGCGAGTCGTGCAGGGCTTCGGAGGCGGCGCCCTCGTACCGCTGTCGATGGCGCTGGCGAGCCACCTGTTCGCCGGGCGCGCTCGCGCCGCCGCGCTCGGCCTCGAGGGCGCGGCGACGTACGTCGGCATGGCGATCGGCCCCGCGTACGGAGCCTGGGTGCTCCTCCACTTCCGCCTGCCCATTCCGGGCCTCGACGTCGCCGCCTGGCAGTGGATCTTCTGGCTCAACGTCCCGATCGGGATCGTCACGATGCTGCTGATCTACGTCGTCGCCGGCGGAATCGAGACGCCACGCGTCCGCGCCGGCCTCGACCTCGGCGGGGCGCTGCTGCTCAGCGTGGCGCTCGTCGGCGGCATCGGTGCGATCACGCTGTCCGGAGCGGCCGGTTGGGCTGATCCCCTGGTCTGGGGCGGCGTCCTCCTGGCCGGACTGGCGGCGTCGTCGTTCACCTGGCTCGAGCTGCGGACGCGCGCGCCCCTGGTCGACCTGCGCCTGTTCCGTGACCGGGCCTTCGCGGCCGCGAACGGGGTCAGCCTGCTCACCGGCTACACGCTCGCCACGGCGATCATCGGCGGGCCGGTCTTCGTCAACCGCGTCCTGTTCGGGTCCGAGGCGCAGGCGTCGGCCGCGCTCACCGCGCTGACGCTGGCCGTCGCCGGCGGGGCGCTGCTCGGTGGCATCCTGACCGGCCTCGTCGGGGAGCGGATCGTCTCGATCGCGGGGGTGGCGGGCACGGCGGCCGGATTGTGGCTGGCGCTCGACTGGGGCGTCGCCACCGAGCTGGAGACCCTCGTGCGTGACCTGGCGATGTACGGCGCCGGGTTCGGCCTGACCGTCTCGCCGCGCGCGACGGCGGCGGTGGAAGCTGCCGGCGCCGGGGCGTACGGCGTGGCCAGCGCGATGCTGCAGATCACGCGCACGATCGGGATGAGCATCGGCCTGGCGCTCCTGACCTCGATCGGCCAGAACCGGATCGACGAGCTGACCCAGCTCATCAACGATCCCGCGCAGCGCGACGCGCTCGTGACCGAGCTCGGGCGGCCGGACTTCGTGGGGGTCGACCCGCAGACGTCGCTCGCGCTCGTGGCGCTGCTGGAGTCGTGGTCGCAGGGTGAGGCATCGGGAGTTCTTCGGCTTGTGTTCGCGATCGCGCTGGGCGTGGCGCTCGCGACGCTCGTGCCGGCCTGGTTCGTGAGAGCCGGCCACCGCCGCTGACGGTTGGCCGCGCGCCTCAGCGAATCGGCTTGGCGACGACGACGAGCTCGCCCCAGTTGCGGTTGTATCCCTGGGACGTCTGGAGCGTCAGGCGCTCGTGGTCGACCGGCATCGTCCAGAAGCCGCCCTCGGTGCAGTCGTCGTGGATCTGGAGCGCGAGCGGCGGGTTCGGCGGGTTCCAGGCCGGGTCGGCGTTCGGATCGGGGCACGGCACGTTCGGACGGACCTCGGTGACCTCGTAGCGCAGGATCTCGTCGTTCGACATGCGGACGAGGACCTCGGCGCCGATCTGGACGTTCCACAGCGGCTTGAAGAGGGTGTTGAGCGCGTGCGCGAAGACGTACGAGCTCGCGTTGCGCCCCGGCTGGGAGCTGGACCGCAGGATGTACGCGGCGTCCGAGGGCGGGAAGCTGTCGGTCGCGGCGCTCGTCGACTGGCGCACCAGGACGTTGACGCCGACCGAGGGCACCTCCATCTGCACGGCGACGACGTCGTCGGGCAGCGGCGTGGGGGTGGGCTCCTCGGTGGGCTCGTCGGGAGACGGGCTCGGCGTCACGGCGTCGGGTGTCTCCGTCGCATCGGGGGTTGGCGAGGGCGTGGCCTCCGGCGTCGGTTGCGCGATCGGCGGAAGGCTCGGCGACGGCTCGCCATCGAGGTCCAGCGAGCCGAGGATAATGAGCACGACCCCCGACACCCCCAGGATGATCGGGAGCGCCCAGCTGGAGAGACGCTTCACGTGACCGAGTCTAGCCCGGCGACCCGCGACCCGCTGGCACGGGCGCTGGCGGTTGCCGGGCCCGTGCTGCGGGCCTCGCCGGCGGGCCTGCTGACCGACTTCGACGGCACGCTGTCACCGATCGTCGAGGACCCGGCCTCCGCCCGGCTGGCCGAGGGCGCCCTCGATGCACTGACTCGCCTGGTCGAGCGCCTGGCGGTCGTGGCGGTCGTGACGGGCCGCGCTCCGCTCGACGCGCGCCGGATGGTGGGCGTGCCGGAGCTGCTCGTCGCCGGGAACCACGGGACCGAGTGGCTCGAGCCCGGGTCCGATCGCCCGGACGTCCTGCCCGACGCCGCCTCCGTTCAGGACGCCCTGGCGGCCGTGCGCGATCGCCTTCCGGCGCTGCCGGGCGTGACGCTCGAGGACAAGGGCCTGTCGGCGACCGTCCATTACCGCGGCGCGCCCGACCCCCATGCCGCTCGCGCCGTCATCCTCGATGCCGTCGGTGATCCCGGCCCGGGGCTCGAGCTCCGGCCGGGGCGCATGAGCGTGGAGGTCCGGCCGGTCGGCCTCGGCGACAAGGGCGCCGCCACGCGGCGGATCATCGAGCGCTTCGGCCTTCGAGGCGCGGTCGTGATGGGCGACGACGTGACCGACCTCGACATGTTCCGGGTCGTCGCCGACGAACGGGCGGCCGGACGGCTGGCCGGCGCCGTCATCGGGGTCGGTGGTGCCGGGGGCGAAGTGCCGCCGCAGGTCGCCGAGGCGGCGGACGTCGTGCTCGCGGGCCCCGACGAGGCGGCGCGCTTCCTCGCCGATCTTGGCCTCGACTGAGGGTCGGAGCTCAGGCCGCCCGCCGGCGAGCCGCCAGCGCGCGGCGATCGGCCTCGCGGAACCAGGTCCAGTAGAGGACCGTGGCGATCGTGTAGAGCGTGATGACGGTCACGAAGTTGACGGCGTAGCCGCCGTCGAAGCCGAGCACCGCCTGGAGCGCCGCGTACCAGGCGCCGCCGATGACCCAGCCGAGCTGCCAGAGGACGCTCATGGCCGCCGAGAGCGTCGCTCGCTCCCCGGGCGCGACCTGTTCCATCGCGAAGGCCGAGAAGATCGGGTTCCCGGCGTTCATGAGCGAATTCCGTACGACCATGGCGAGGACGACGGTCCACAGGACCGGGGAGAACCCGAGCACGACGAGGAACGGGATGCTGGCGGCCTGCACGATGACGACCGACGAGATCTGGCCGAAGCGGCTGGCCAGCTTGGGTTGCGCGAGCATCGCCGCCACGGTCCCGAGGCTGGTGAGGGCGAAGAGGGCGTTGAGCGAGGCCAGATCGAGTCCGAACTTCGCCTGCACGAACAGGTTCAGGAACGGAATCACCTGTCCCGCGCCGATCGCGATCAGGAAGCCCGGCAGCAGGAGCCGCAGGAACAGCCCGCGGTTGCCGACCATGACGCCCAGCAGGCGCGGCGTGTGGACCATCCGCGACGGAAAGGCGGCCGGCTCGCCGACGCGGCGCAGGTGCTCCGGGCCACGGCTGCGGCTGGGACGGTCGTCGGTCAGGCGCGTGACCGTCGCGAAGCCCACGGCCAGCAGGACGGCCATGATGACGAGGATGATGCGGTAGACGTCCGGGCTCTCCGGCGCGAAGCCGAGCAGGTCCGCCAGCCGCGTGGCAACGAATCCGCCGAGCGCCGCGGCGAGGATGTTCGTGACGGTCTGGATCGCCGCCTGGAGCGCGAAGAGCTCGTTGCGGTGCTGCGGCTCGCTGTGCTCGGTCAGGAAGGGCGCCTGGACCACGATGAGGGCCTGCTGCCCGACGGCCCACAGGGCAGCGAAGCCGATGAGGAGCGGCAGCGCGTCGACCAGCAGGAGCCCGACGAGCGAGACGAGGGCGACCGCGATGCCGCCTCCCATCACGGTCCGCCGTCCGACGCGGTCCGACAGGGCGCTGGCCGGGAAGGCCACGAGCGCACCGGCCGTCGAGGCGATCGTCGCCACGAGCCCGATCTGCGCGGTCGAGTAGCCGAGCGAGGCCAGGTACAGGTTGAAGTCGATCCAGTACAGGCTCAGTGCCGCACCGGCGACGAGCGTGGTGACGAGGAAGATCCGGGCGTCGCGGTGGAAGCGGCCGATGCGGCCGATCAGGGGCAGCTCTCCGGAGCGGAACATGGGGCGCGGGCTCTCAGCCGCGCAGCGTGGCGAGGTCTTCCAGCTGGCGCTGCAGCCACCAGGTGATGTCCTCGCGCTCGACCCCGCGCCGCAGGCGGGCGAGGCGCCGTCGCCGCTCGTCGGGGTCCATGGCCAGCGCCGTGGCCAGCGCGTCCGCCGTGCCGACGACGTCGGCGGGCGCAACCGCCAGCGCGCCGTCCGACATCTGGTCGTACGCGCCGGCCGTCTCCGCGAGGACCAGGACGGCGTCGCGCTCGTTGACGACGACCGCCTCCTTGGCAACCAGGTTCATGCCGTCGACCAGCGGGTTGACGAGGATGACGTCGGCGATCGACAGGCCGGCCAGCGCCTGCGCGTAGTCGTTCTCGTAGAAGATCTGGATCGGGCGCCATCCCGCGCGTCCGAAGCGGGCGTTGATGCGGTCGACGACGTCCTGGACGTTCCGCCCGTAGTCGCCGTACTCCTTCAGGCCGGTCCGCGACGGAACCAGGAAGGCGAGGAAGCTGATGCGCCCCCGCAGGCGCGCGTGCCGCTGGAGGAGCGCCTCGTAGGCGAGGAAGCCACGGAGGATGTTCTTCGAAGGCTCGAGCCGATCGACCCGCACGAGGACCCGCTCCCGCGTTCCGCCGAGCAGCTGGTCGGCGCGCCGGCGCGCCGCTCGCGACGTGGCCACCCGGCGTGTCGCACCGACGTCGATGCTGATCGGGTAGCTACGGACGTGGGTCGTGCGCCGGCGCCAGCGAACCGCCGACGCCGTGTAGTCGACGTGGGCCTTCGGCACGAACGACTCGACCGTGCGCAGGAAATTGTGGGCGTAGCGAGCGGTCTGGAACCCGACGACGTCGTTGGCCAGCAGCCCGGTGGCAATTCCCTCGCGGATCGGCGGCGCGATCGTCTGCCAGATCGAGGACGGCGGCCACGGGATGTGGGTGAAGTGGCTGAGGATGGCCCTGGGCCGCGCGCGACGGATCGGTTCGGCCGCACAGTAGAGGTGGTAGTCGTGGAGCATGATGCGCGGCTCGCGGTCGCCCCGGGTCTGCGCCAGGACGGCCGAGGCGAACGCTTCGTTGAGCGGCACGTACCCTCGTTCCCAGGCGCGCATGACACCGCCGTCGATCACGGGCCGCTCGGGCAGGTTCCACATCTGGTGCTGGAGGAACCACAGGAACGGGTTGGCGATGACGTTGTAGGCCTGCTCGTACACCGATCGCTCGACCGCCACGAACCGCAGCCGCACGTTGTCGTCGTCGCTGCCGGCCTGGCGCAACAGCTTCGGGTCGGCGGCGGCACGCCGGTCACCCTCGCTCATGGCGGCCGCGACCCAGGTCAGCGGCACGTGGGCGCCGACCTGACCGAGCGCGGTCACCAGGCCGCCCGATCCGCGGCGCGGGCGCAGGCTGCCGTCGGCGCCGGACGCGAAGGAGACCGGCCCGCGGTTCGTGGCGATGATGAGCCGCCGGTCGCCGAGCAGGGTCGAGGCGGCGGTCCCGAGCGCGTGATCGGCGTCGGTGGAAGGCATGGTCTAGAACAGGCTCGCCGCCGACACCTCGAGGAGGGCCAGGACCGCACCGGGGAAGATGCCGAGCGCCAGGACGCCGACCACCGAGATCGCAAGGGCGATCGACCCGGACGGCGAACGATCGAGCTCGGCCGGCTCGTCCTCGGGGTCGCGCATGTACATGTAGACGATGACGCGCAGGTAGTAGAAGGCGGCGAGGGCAGCGTTCAGCACGATGACGACGGCCAGCCAGGCGAGCCCCGCTTCGACGGTGGCAAGGAGCACGTACAGCTTGGCGAAGAACCCGACGGTGGGCGGGATGCCGGTCAGGCTGAGCATGAGGATCGCCATCGCGGCCGCGTGCAGCGGGGCGCGCGACGCGAGGCCGGCGAACGAGTTCAGGCCGCCGTAGCGCCGCGTGTCGCGCTGGAGCATCCCGACCACCGCGAATGCGGCGATGTTCATGACCCCGTAGCCGAGGACGTAGAACAGGATCGATTCGATGCCCTGGGCCGCCGCCCCGTCGTCCGCGGCATTCGCGAATGCCGCGAGGCCGGCCATGATGTAGCCGGTGTGCGCGATGCTCGAGTAGGCGAGCATGCGCTTGACGTTGACCTGCGTCAGCGCGACGACGTTGCCGACCGTCATCGTCAGCACGGTCAGCACCAGGAAGAGGCCCAGCCACTCCGCGCGGACCGGTGCCAGCGCCTCGGCGAAGATCCGGACCAGGAGGGCGAACGCGCCGAGCTTCGGCCCGACCGAGAGGAAGCCGGTGATCGGCGTGGGAGCGCCCTGGTACGCGTCGGGAGTCCAGTAGTGGAACGGGACGGCGGCGATCTTGAACGTCGCGCCCACGGTCAGGAATCCGATGGCGACGAGCAGCCCGGGGTTGAGGCCGCCCTCGAGCGCCGCCGCGACCTCGCCGACGTTCGTCACGCCGGTCAGCCCGTACGTCCAGGCCACCCCGAACAGGAAGATCGCGCTCGCGAAGCTGCCGAGCAGGAAGTACTTCAGGCCGCCCTCGTTGCTGTAGCGGTCGGTCTTGTGCAGGCCCGCCAGCAGGTACGAGGGCATCGTCATGAGCTCGAGGCCCAGGAAGATCGTGACGAGGTCGCTGCCCGACGCGAGGACGCACATGCCGATGAGGGCCGTGACCAGGATCGTGTTGAACTCGCCGAGCGGGATCCGCCGCGCCTGCAGATAGGACGGCGCGAAGAGCGTGCTGAGGATGCCGACCACGATCGTGGCTGCCTTGAAGAAGACGGACAGGTCGTCGACGACGTAGAACCCCGCGTAGACCTCCTCGTTGACGTCCCAGACCACGACGCAGGCGGCGCCGGCGAGGACGAGGCCGCCGACGGTGAGCGGCGTGAGGAGCCACTTCAGCGTGCGCGGCAGGAAGAGGTCGACGGTGATGATGACGAGCACGAGCGCCGCGAGGATCAGCTCCGGCAGGATCGTGACGAGGTCGTTGACGTAGTCCATGCTCAGCTCACCACAGCGGCCCAAGGCCGGTCATGCCGGTGTCGGTGACCGCCTGGATGATGCGGTCGACCGGCGCCGCGAGCATCTCGAGCACCGGGGCGGGATACACGCCGAGCGCGACCACCAGGAAGATGAGCGGCGACAGGGCGATCCACTCGCTGCGGTTCATGTCGCGCAGCTTCGGCCAGTAGCGTTGCATCCAGTCGGACGGGACGGTGAAGAAGGCGCGCTGAAACATCCACAGCATGTACACCGCGCTGATGATGACGACCACCATCGCCACCGCGGCCACGAGCGCGTGGTACCGGAACGCGCCGAGGATCACGAGGAACTCGCCCACGAAGCCGGAGAGGCCCGGCAGACCGATGCTCGCGAAGGTGAACAGCCCGAACATCGCGGCGAAGCCCGGAACGCGGGCGTTCAGCCCGCCCATGTGCGCGATCTGGCGATCGTGGGTCTGCTCGTAGATGACTCCGACGAGGAGGAAGAGCGCGCCGGTCGTCACGCCGTGGCTGATCATCTGGTAGATGGCGCCCTGGAGGCCCTGTTCGTTGAACACGAATGCGCCGAGCATGACGAAGCCCATGTGGCTCACGCTCGAGTACGCGACCAGCTTCTTCATGTCCGGCTGCACCATCGCCACCAGGCCGCCGTAGATGATCGCGACGAGGGCCAGGCCGATGATGATCGGGGCGAACGTGACGGCGGCATCGGGCAGGAGCGGGATGCTGAAGCGCAGGAATCCGTAGCCGCCGAGCTTCAGGAGGACGCCGGCCAGGATGATCGACCCGGCGGTCGGTGCCTCCACGTGCGCGTCGGGGAGCCAGGTGTGGAACGGCCACATCGGCACCTTGATCGCGAAGGCGAGGAAGAACGCGACGAAGGCGAGCGCCTGGAGCGTATCGGCGTAGGCGAAGCCGCGCAGCGCCTCGTAGCTGAACGTGAACGTGCCGGTCTCGTTGCCGTGCGCGATCGCGACCGCGAGGATGGCGACGAGCATGAGCAGCGAGCCGACCAGGGTGTAGATCACGAACTTGACCGTGGCGTAGATCCGCCGCGGGCCACCCCAGATCCCGATGATCAGGTACATCGGGATGAGGCTGATCTCCCAGAAGATGTAGAAGACGAACAGGTCGAGCGCGACGAAGACGCCGAGCATGCCGACCATGAGCAGGAGGAGCGCGACGTAGTACTCCTTCACGCGGACCCGGATCGGCTCCCACGAGTAGAAGATCGCGACGGCCGACAGGACGGTCGTGAGCAGGACCATCAACGCCGACATGCCGTCGACGCCGAGCGTGTAGCGCATCCCGAAGGCCTCGATCCACGGGACGTCCTCGCGGAACTGGAACTCGGCGCCGGCAGGGTCGTAGCCGACGAGCATCACGCTGAGGCCGAAGGTCACGAGCGCGGCGATCAAGGCGATCCAGCGGATGGCTCGATGCGCCGTGCCGGGCACGAAGACGAGCAGCAGGGCGCCGATCGCCGGCGTGAAGACGATGAGGCTGAGGAGCGGCAGGCCGTCGAGCATCAGCGCACCACCGTCGCGTAGACGAGGATGACGATCGCCAGCCCGGCGGCGATGCCGAGGCCGTAGTTCTCGGTGCGCCCGGTCTGCACCTTCCGCAGCCCGCCGCCGACCGTGGAGGCGACCCAGCCGGCCCCGTTGACCGCTCCGTCGATCACCTTCGCGTCGAACCACCACAGTGCGTTGCTGAGGAGGACCCCGCCCCGGGCCCACACCAGCTGGTAGAGGTCGTCGACGTAGTACTTGTTCACGCTGGCGCGATACATCCCCGGGCCGATCCCGAACGGCATGCGCTCGACGAACCGGCCGGGGGCGTCGGGCCGGTCGACGTACCAACGGTATGCCTGCACGGCCCCCATGATCGCGATGAGCGCGCCGACGACCAGCAGCAGGCCCCCGAGCCCGAACAGCTCGAAGTGATGCGTCTCACCGCGGCTGTGGTAGCCGTCCAGGATCGAGCCGGGCAGCGCCCCCACGTAGGCGACGTCGTGGAAGATCGGGTCGAGCCACTCGTGGATCATCCCCTCCTCCGGCGGGATGCCGAGGATGAGGCCGAGCACCGTGGTGGGGACGGCCAGGATGACGAGCGGCGCCACCATGGTGCCGGCCGACTCGTGCACGTGGCGCCAGACCTCGGCAGGACCGCGCCACTCGCCCCAGAAGGTCATGAACATCATGCGGAACGTGTAGAAGGCCGTCAGGAACGCGGTGACGATCCCGACCACGAAGAACAGGGTGTAGCCGCGGTTGACCGACTCGGCGAGGATCTCGTCCTTGCTGAAGAACCCCGCGAAGATCGGGATCCCGGCGAGCGCCAGCGAGCCGATGAGCATCGTGGCGTAGGTCCACGGCATCTTCGCGCGCAGGTTGCCCATGAATCGCATGTCCTGCTCGCCGCCCGCCCCGTGGATGACCGAGCCGGAGCCCATGAACAGCAGGCCCTTGAAGAACCCGTGGCTGAGCAGGTGGAAGATCGCCGCCGTCCAGGCGCCGATGCCCAGGGCGAAGAACATGTAGCCGAGCTGGCTCACCGTCGAATAGGCGAGCACCTTCTTGATGTCGTTCTGGGTCAGCGCGATGGCCGCCGCGAAGATCGCGGTGAAGACGCCGATGCTGGCGACGACCCACATCGCGATCGGCGCCTCGGCGAAGATCGGATTGGCGCGCGCGACCATGTAGACGCCGGCGTTCACCATGGTGGCGGCGTGGATGAGGGCGCTGACCGGGGTCGGGCCCTCCATGGCGTCGGGCAGCCAGACGTGGAGCGGGAACTGGGCGCTCTTGCCGACCGCGCCGGCGAAGAGGAGCAGGGCGATGGCCGTGACCGTTCCCTCGTCGAGGGTCCCGATCTGGGCGAAGACCTCGCGGAACGAGAGCGTCTCGAGGTTGACCCAGATCAGCATGATCCCGAGGGCGAACCCGAAGTCACCGACGCGGTTGACGACGAACGCCTTCTTCGCCGCCCCCGCCGCCGACGGCTTCTTGTACCAGAAGCCGATGAGCGCATAGCTGCACAGGCCCACGGCCTCCCAGCCGACGTACAGCATCAGGAAGTTGTCGCCCAGGATCAGCAGCAGCATGCTGAACATGAACAGGTTCAGGTACGCGAAGAAGCGCCAGAACCCGCGGTCGCCGTCCATGTAGCCGATCGAGTACACGTGGACCAGGAAGCCGACCGTGCTGACGACGAGCAGCAGCATGGCCGTCAGCTCGTCGACCAGGAAGCTGATGGTGATCACGAAGTCGCCCGAGGCGATCCACTCGTAGACCGTCACCTCGAAGGTCTGGCCGCCGAAGATGACTTGGGCGAAGACCCACATGCTGATGAGCCAGCCGATGCCGACGAGCCCGGTCGGCACGATCCAGGATCGATAGCGCGGCTTCTCCGCGCCGGGGGCGACGTGCCCGGCCTGGCCGATGCCGTCGTTCAACGCCTCCGGGATGACGCCCGCGGCACCCTCCGCGTTGGCGAGGTCGTCGGCATGGCCGGCGTGCGGGCTCGTGGCGCGCTGCTCCTCCTCGGTCGGGATCGAGCGGAAGCCCCGATCGTCGACCGGTGGGTGCGGGTCGTGGCGGTAGTCCGCCTCGCCGACGCCGTGCGCCTCCGGATAGTCCTGGCCGGCGTGCTGCGCGCGGCGCGGAACGATGTCCTCGGCGTCCTTCGGATGGTCGACCGCCGCCTCCTCGCCGTGCGGCTCGGCGCCGTGGTCGCCCGGCCCCTCGTGCCCGCCGTGATGGCCGTGGCCGGGAACGTGGTCGAGCCGCGGCCCGACGAGGACCGCGAACAGGAAGCCGGCAAGCGGCAGGGCCGGGATGAGGACGATCAGCAGCTCCATCGGTCCTCGTCTACTCCTTGAGGTCCGCGTACTGATCGACCTCGGCGGTCTGCCGGGTCCGGATGATCGCGATGACGAGGGCGAGGCCGACGGTCACCTCGGCTGCGGCAACCGCCATGATCATCAGCGCGAAGACGGCGCCGGTCTGCGAGCCGTCCGGCAGGTACGCGTTGAACGCGACCAGGCTCAGGTTCACGGCGTTGAACATGAGCTCGATGCTGATGAGCATGAGAATCGTGTTCCGGCGTGCCATGAAGCCGAAGGCGCCGATGCCGAACAGCAGCGCCGAGACGATCAGGTAGCCCTCGATGCCCATCGGCTCAGTTCGCCCGCTCGTCTTCTTCGGGCCGCCGGGCCAGGTAGATGGCGCCGATGATCGCAACGAGCAGGAGCAGGGCGATGATCTCGAAGGGGAGCGCGAAGTCGGTGAAGAGCGCGGTGGCGATGTCGTCGACCCGTGCGGCCGTCACCTCGGCGGCCATGCCCCAGTCGGTCTGCACGACCGCCCACCCGACCGTGCCGAGGATGGCCAGCGCCACCACGGCCGCGATCGGAACCTGGCGGTGAAAGGGCGTCGGCAGATTGGCGTCACCCGCCTGCGTCAGCATGATCGCGAAGAGGATGAGCACGCTGATCGCCCCGAGGTAGATCAGCACCTGGGCGGCGGCCACGATCGGCGCACCGAGCAGGGCGTACATGCCGGCGAGAGATCCGAAGCAGACCATCATCGCCACGGCCGAATGGATGATGTTGCGCAGCGTGACGACGGCGATCCCGGCCCCCACCACGCCAACGGCGAGCAGGAAGAAGAGGACGCTGGAGATGTCCAGGGTCGAAAGCTCCGATGCGAAGTGTCGAGCGCTCAACGGCCCCGTGCTCCGGGGCCGTGCTCGATTCTAGCGCAGCCGCTCCGACCGTTGCGGGTCGGCCCAGGCGCCACGATCGCCGGACTATCGGTCAGCAGACACACAGTGGGCCGCGCCTCCGGTCCTACCATCGGCTCATGAACATTCCCGAGGTCCGCCGCATCGGCTCCGAGGAGTGGCGGGAGCTGCGCCGCCTGCGCCTCGAGGCCCTCCGCGACACGCCGCTCGCGTTCGGCTCCACGTACGCGAGCGACGCCGCGGTCGATGACGCGGCCTGGCAGCGCTGGGCGGCCGACGCGGCGGCGGCCACTCACGAGGTGATCGTCGTCGGGGTCTCCGGCGGCCGGTGGGTTGCGATGGCACGCGGCTCGGTGGCGAACGACGAGCCGGCCGATGCGTTCCTCACGGCCGTCTACGTGACACCTGCGTGGCGCGGTCACGGGCTCGGCCGGGCGGTCAGCGCCGCTGTGATCGCATGGGCGCGCGCACGCGGACTGGCCCGGATGCGGCTGCACGTTGCCGGCTGGAACGACGCGGCCCGCCGCACGTACGAGTCGCTCGGCTTCGTCGCCACCGGCGCCACCGAGCCGCTGCCCCACGATCCCTCGGTCACCGAGCACGAGATGGC
>DATLGA010000037.1:0-8874 GCA_035540715.1 Candidatus Limnocylindrales bacterium
AAGCCGCCGAGCAGGCCGCCGATGATGCCGACGATCATCGTGCCGAGGCACCCCATCCGCTCCTTGCCGGGGACGAAGAAGCCCGCCAGCGCGCCGGCGATGAGGCCGATGATGATCCATCCGAGAATGCCGAGTTCGGGCATGGTTCCTCCTTCACGTGCCGCGCCGTCGGTGGCGCCGGACGGCGGAGCCGATGCACGCCCCGTGCCGTCAGTCGTCGATGGTACGCGTGAAGTCCACGAGCACGGAGCCGGCATCGACGCGAATCGGGAAGCGCTCGAGCGGAGGGTCGTCCGAGTCGAGAGGAAGGCCGGCAAAGGTCCATGCCCGCCCGTCGCAGTCGACGAGCCGATCGGCCGTGATGGTGACGTCGCAGTCCTCTCGGACCGGGCTCGCGCCGTTGACCGCGGCGATTCCCGTCGTCGTCGGGCCGGCGATGATCTCGACCTGGACCCGGCCGTCCCCGGCGTCGCGCTCCCCGGCCCATCCGTACGAGCGGCTGAGCAGGATCTCGTGCCGGCCGGTCGCGGCCGTCACGTCGGTCGCGGTGCCGATCGCGACGGAGGCATCGTCCCGTGGCGGCGCCAGCGTGAAGATCGCCGGGCGAACGAGTGCCATGAGCACGACGACGAAACCGAGGATCAGGAGAAATCCGATCACGGCCCGCCGGATCGGCACGCGCTCATCCATCGGCATCGGGCGGGAGGAGCTCGACGAGCGTCGCGCCGGTGCAGTTGTAGAACAGCGTCCCGTTGAGCCGTGCGGTCCGATCGTCGATGCCGCGCCGGATCAACGCCGTGTGACCATGGAGCCAGAGCGGTGGCTCGAGCCGGTCCGCCAGCCAGCGGAACGCGGTGAAGCCGCGGTGCGCCCGGTCCTGGTCGTCATTGACGTCACGCGGCGGCGCATGCGTCACGACCAGAACGGGACGGGCGCGCTGGGCACCACTCCACGCGCGGAGCACCTTGGTCCACATGCCGATCGAACCCACCTGCATGCCACGCTCGTTGTACCGCGGCGAACCGGAGAAGCCCAGCATGCGGATGCCGCACTCCTCGACGATCCGCCCGTCCGGCATCGGCTCCGGCAGATGCTCCCGCTCGGAGTGGCCCCACGCCGATCCGACGTCGTGGTTGCCGCGGATGTAGTGGAGCGGCGCGCCGAACGCGTCGGCCACGAAGAGCAGGTACTCCGGCTGGAGGTCGCCGGCGCCGACGATGAAGTCGACCCGCCCGACCGACTCCCGCGTGCCGGGCGAGTCGAGGCTCGGATCCGGCTCGTCCGAGACGGCGAGGACGCGGATCGATCGGCCTTCGCGACCGACGAACGGCGCCGGGTCGGGCCAGCGGACGCGCAGGCGATCGGTCACGCCCCGTCCTCCGGGCCGGTCGTGTCCTTGCGAACGAGGTCGCGGCGCGATACGCGGTCCTCGGCACCACGCTGCTCGACCGTCCGCGAATGCCGCCCCTGCGCCGCCATCCGGACCTGCTCGGTACCGACGAGCGAGCCGGCGTCGAGGGTCGCCTGGCCGGGGCGTGTCACACCGGGCAGGATGAGCTGCGTCACGTCCGCGTCGATCTCGACCGCGCCGGCATGCCGGGCGGCGGCCACCCGGTTGTGGCCGTCGGCGACGTAGTAGTCGTCGCCGACCTGCACCAGGTCCACCGGCGGCAGCGTCACGAGGCGGTCCATCGCCCGAGTGATTCGCTGCCATCGCGCGCGCCAGTTCTCCCCACGCAGACGCGGGAGCGGCAGGAAGTCGGCCGTGTTCTGCGAGGGGTGGCGCATCGTCCCGACGATCGCGTCGAGCGGCACGATCTTGAGGCCGACGCGCCGACGCGGCGCGCGACTGGCATCGGGGTGACGGTCGTAGATGGACGGCAGCACGGTGCGCTCGGCGTGACGCCGCAGCGCGCCGGCGGCGCTGTGCCGTCGCCAGGCCCGCAGGCTGCGTCCGACGAACGTGAAGACGGCGGACAGCAGGACGCTCGATAGGCTCGAAAGGCTTCGGCGCACGACGTGGCCCAGCGATTGCATTCTCGACAGCGTGTCTCGACCCTCGGAATCGGTGGTTGCACCCCGTACTATGATGCCTATCCCGAGCACGGGCCATTCGGCCCGGACCTGAGCCTGCCGACAACAGGAGCTTGCATCCGATGGCGACCGTAACGTTCGACCACATGTACAAGCGGTACGGCGAGGACGTCGTCGCCGTGAACGATCTCAATCTCGAGATCAACGATGGTGAGTTCATCTGTCTCGTCGGCCCGTCCGGCTGCGGCAAGACGACGGCCCTCCGCTGCGTCGCCGGGCTGGAGGAGATCACCGACGGCGAGCTTCGCATCGGCGACCGCGTGGTCAACAACGTGGCGCCGAAGGACCGGGACATCGCGATGGTCTTCCAGAGCTACGCGCTGTACCCGCACATGAGCGTGTACGACAACCTCGCGTTCGGCCTGAAGCTCCGGAAGATGAAGAAGGACGAGATCGACCGGCGCGTCCAGGAGGGCGCGAAGATCCTGGGCCTCGAGAAGTTCCTGGACCGCAAGCCGAAGGCGCTCTCCGGCGGCCAGCGGCAGCGCGTCGCGCTCGGTCGGGCGATCGTCCGTGAGCCGTCCGTGTTCCTCATGGACGAGCCGCTCTCGAACCTCGACGCCAAGCTCCGCGTCCAGACCCGTGCCGAGATCGCGCGGCTGCATCAGCGCCTGGGAACCACGACGATCTACGTCACCCACGATCAGGTCGAGGCCATGACCATGGGCGACCGGATCGCCGTCATGAAGGATGGCGTCCTGCAGCAGGTCGGCACCCCCCAGGAGCTCTACGACCATCCGACGAACATCTTCGTCGCCGGCTTCATCGGCTCGCCGGCCATGAACTTCGCCACCACCAAGGCCGAGGGCAAGGACCTCCTGTTCGGTGGCGCGAAGCTCGAGCTGACCGGCGATCAGGCCCGGGCCGCCGATTCGCGACCGCAGGGGTCGAGCGTGCTCATCGGCTTCCGGCCGGAGCACATCGAGCTCGCGAACGGGACGAACGGCGCCAATGCCGTCCGCTTCCCGGCCACCGTCGAGGTGGTCGAGTACCTCGGCAACGAGGAGCTCATCCACGCCCAGGCGGAGGGCAGCGAGATCGTGGCCCTCCTGCCGTCCGACAAGAAGGTCGCCGTCGGCGACAACGTGCAGTTCGCCGTGCCCATGGAGAAGCTGCACATCTTCGATCCCGACTCGGAGCAGGCCCTGGCGGGCTGAGCGTGCCGAGACCTCCTCGGACACGCGGCCCGTACGTAGTGGAGTGGAGTACCAACCCGTCGAATCGTGGCGGGGAATCGCCACGTAACCGGAACTGGTGGAGGATCTGAATGCGTACCTTTCGACTGGTAGCACCGTTCATGGCGCTGCTGCTCGTCCTCGCGGCGTGCGCGCCGGGGGACGACAACGGCGGTGCCGCGAGCCCCGGCGACAACGGCAACGGCAACGGGGACAACGGCGGGACCGCCGAGTGTCCCGAGGCGCCGTCGGACGCCGGCGGCGGAATCGTCGTCACCTCGCTGTGGGGCGGCGCCGAGGAGGAGGCGTTCCGAGCGGTCCTCGAGGCGTTCACCGAGGAGACCGGCATCGAGGCCACGTACGAGGCCAACCGCACCGACTACGCCACCGTCCTGCGCACCCGCATCCAGGGTGGAAACCCGCCGGACGTCGCGATCATCCCGGGCATCGGCTTCCTGCGCTCGTTCGCCCGTGACAACTCGATCGTCCCGCTCGAGTGCTACGGCATCGACGTCGCGGACATCGAGGGCGAGTACGTCCCCGGCATGCTCAACGCCGGCAACGTGGACGGCACGCAGTACGGCCTGATGGCCAAGGTGAACTCGAAGGCGACCATCTGGTACGACCCGGAGCGCTTCGGCGAGTTCGGCGTCGAGCCGGCCGACACGTGGGACGGCCTCGTCTCGCTGAGCGACGAGATCCGCAACGCGGGCGGCACGCCGTGGTCGCTGGCCGCGGCCGACGGGTGGACCCTGACCGACTGGTTCGAGGCCACCTACCTGAAGATGCATGGGCCCGACGCCTATGACACGCTCTTCAGCGCCGAAGGCGACTGGACCGATGGAACGGCCCAGGAGACGATCGAGAAGATGTACGGCGAGCTGCTGACCGCCGAGAACGTCGAAGGCGGAACCGATGGCGCCCTCGCCACCGCGTTCGTCGACGGCATCGCCAAGGTGTTCAGCACGTCCCCGTCGGCCGAGATGTACTGCTGCGGCGCGTTCGTCGGCGGCATCGCGGCCTCGGGCGACGTCAATCCGGAGCTCGAGGGCCAGTTCGGCACCCGCTATGACTGGTTCCCGTTCCCGACCATCGAGGGTGGCGCCGGTGAGATCGGCGACATCAGCTACGGCGGCGACGTGATCGCCGGGCTGACCAACCGCGAAGAGGTCGGCGAGTTCCTGCGCTTCATGGCGACGGTCGAGGCCGGCACCACGTGGGCCGAGGGCGGGACGATCATCTCGCCGCTCGCCGGTGTCGACACGAGCGTCTATCCGGAGTCCGTGCAGCCGGAGGCCGAGCAGATCGCGAACGCCTCGTCGGCTCACTTCGACGGATCGGACCTCCTTCCGGCGGGTCCGGACCTGGGCGCGGTCCTGCAGTCGGCCTTCCGAGGCGACGACGTCGGGGCACTCCTCGAGGAGTTCCAGGCCCAGGTGAGCAACGCCTGGGAGACCGAGTAGCGTTTCGATGAAGGGGAGGGGCCACCCGGCCCCTCCCCTTCGGATTTCTTCGCACTCGAGAGGAGGAGATCCATGGCGGTCGCCAACCCGCCGGCGGGCACCACCGGAGGTTCATCCGGCAAGGCCACGGGCGGAGGGTTCAGCTGGGCGGCGCTCTTCTTCATGGGCCCCGCGGCCCTGCTGCTCGTGGTCCTGCTCATCTTTCCGACCTTCTACTCGCTGGCCCTGTCGTTCAACCGCGGTCGTGGCGGCCAGTTCAGCGAGTGGGTCGGATTCGACAACTACGTCCGGCTCTTCACGGCCGACCCGAACTTCCTTCGGCTGGGCTTCCCACCTTCGGGCGCGCTCTGGAACAACGTCCTCTGGCTGATCTTCTACACGTCGCTGTGCGTGCTCCTCGGCCTGATCATCGCCGTCATGGCGACGCGCGTCCGCTACGAGGCGCTCATCAAGGCCATCGTCTTCCTGCCGATGGCGATTGCGGCCACGGCGATCGCCATCATCTGGCGCTTCGTCTACTTCCCGAGCTCCGAGACCGGACTGCTCAACGCCCTCCTGGGGATCGGAGGCGTCGGACCGGTCGCCTTCCTCGGCAGCCCGGACACCGTCAACTGGGCGCTGATCGTCGTCGGCGTCTGGGGATCGGTCGGGTTCGCGACGGTGATTCTCTCGGCCGCGATCAAGGGCATCTCGTCCGAGGTGCTCGAGGCGGCGCGGGTGGACGGCGCGAACGAGACCCAGATCTTCTGGCGGATCATCGTGCCGATGGTGAGCCTGCCGATCTCGGTCGTGGCGGTGACCCTGATCGTCAACGTCATCAAGCTCTTCGATCTGATCTACGTCATGACGAACGGCGGACCGGGCACCTCGAGCCGCGTGATCGCCTTCGCGATGTACCAGGAGGCCTTCCCGGCCGGGCGCTTCGGCTACGGCGCCGCGATCGCGGTCGTCATGCTGCTGATGCTCATCCCCATCATGATCTTCAACGTCCGACGCTTCCGAACCGAGGCGGTGCAGCAATGACGGCCATCCAGGACACGACCGTGCGGGCGCAGCCGCGCACGTTGAGCGAGCGAATCACGCGGGCGATCAGCAAGAGCCCGGTCCACATCATCCTGGGGCTCATCGGCCTCGTCTGGCTGGTGCCGACGCTCGGCCTCTTCATCACGTCGTTTCGGCCGAGCGCCGACATGCGAGCCACCGGCTGGTGGAACGTCCTGGTGGAGCCCCGTTTCACGACGTCGAACTATGAGCGCGTGATCGAGGCCGAGGGCATGGGACAGGCCTTCCTCAACAGCCTGTTCATCACCGTGCCCTCCACGCTGGCACCCCTCGTCATCGCATCCATGGCCGCCTTCGCGCTGGCCTGGGTCAAGTTCCCGTTCCGCGACACGATCTTCCTGTTCATCGTTGCCCTGCTCATGATCCCGGTCCAGATCGGGTTCATTCCCCTCGTCAACATGTTCCGGCCGACCGGGCTGCTGCAGAACTACGGCGCGCTGTGGATCGCGCACACCGCCTTCGCCCTGCCGTTCGGGATCTTCCTGCTGCGCAACTTCTTCATCACCCTGCCGAAGGACCTGATCGAGGCGGCCCGCATCGACGGCGCCTCGAACTGGGGCATCTTCCGCACGATCGTGATCCCGCTGTCGGTCCCGGCGATCGCCGCGTACGGCATCTTCCAGTTCCTGTGGGTCTGGAACGACCTGCTCATGGCCCTGGTCTATGCCCAGCGCAACGCGATCCAGCCGATGACGGTCCGCGTGACGCAGCTGTTGGGCACCTACGCTTCCGAGTGGAGCCTGCTCGCGGCGGCCGCGTTCCTCATCATGATCGTGCCGCTGATCGTGTTCCTCAGCCTCCAGCGGTACTTCGTCCAGGGCCTGCTCGCGGGCTCCGTGAAGTAGTGGCGGCGGCGCCGATGCGCGTCGTCAGCTGGAACGTCCGGGCCGCCATCGGGCCGGGTCCCTTTCCGGACCGATGGTGGCGCCGCATCGACGCCGATCGCCTCCGGGCGATCGGCGCCTTCCTGTCCTCGCTCGACGCCGATCTCGTGGCCCTGCAGGAGGTCGCGCTCGTGTCGCGCGACGGCGAGCTCGTCGACAACGCCGGCGACCTCGGGCGTCAGCTCGGCATGGAGGTCCGCTACGCGGCGGTCCGCTCGTTCGAGGTCACCGAGGCCGATGCGCGGGCCGGCGCCGGCCTCTTCGGCAACGCCATCCTCTCGCGGCGCCCGATGGCGTCGTCCCGCTGCGTCGCGCTCCCGCAGGCGCCGGCGGAGGCGTTCGTCGAGCCGGCCGGAGCTCTCCATCCCCTCACCGGGGAGCCCCACCCCGCGGCCGGCGTCCGGTATGCCGATGCACCGACCGACATCCGTGAGCCACGCTGCCTGCTGGTCGCGGAGGTCGGCGGAATCCACATCGGCTCCGCCCACTTCAGCCATATCGGCTCGGGCGAGCGGCGGCTCCAGGCCGAGGCCACGGTCGCCGCCTTCGCCGGCGCGCCGGCGGCGCTGCTCCTCGGGGACCTGAACGCGGCGATCGATGCCGACGAGCTGGAGCCGTTCGCCGATTGGACCGATGGGTTCGCCCAGCCTCCCGGCCATCCCGCGCGGGTCTCGACCGACGACGGGTGGCGAATCGATCAGGTGCTGGCGCGCGGCCTGGAGCTCGGCGGCGCCCGCGTGGTGCGGGACGCCGGCGACCTCTCCGACCACTACCCGGTGGTGGCCGACGCGCTCGCTCCGGACGGGCCACGACCGTAGGGAGGCGCCGGACTACGTCATTCGTCGTACCCACGCCGGCGACGCGAGCCGGTACGCTGATTCGAAGCATGAGCAACCATTCCCAAACGCGCCCCACCACGATCCACCTCGTCCCGCACACGCACTGGGACCGCGAGTGGTATCGGCCCTTCCAATCGTTCCGGATGCAGCTGGTCGACCTCGTCGACCGCGTCCTCGAGATGCTCGAGGCGGAACCCGAGTTCACCTTCACGCTCGACGGCCAGCTCGCGACGATCGACGACTACCTCGAGATTCGGCCGCACCAGGCCCAGCGGATCGCCGGTCACGTGCGCAGCGGCCGCCTCGCGATCGGCCCATGGCAGATCCTCATGGACGAGTTCCTCGTCAGCGGCGAGACCCTCGTGCGCAACCTCGAGCGCGGGTGGCGACGGGCAGAGGACTTCGGCGGACCGATGCGGGTCGGCTACCTGCCCGACATGTTCGGCCACGTGGCGCAGATGCCCCAGATCCTCAGCCGGGCAGGGCTCGCCGACGCGGTCGTCTGGCGTGGCGTTCCGGCCGCGGTCGACCGCCATCGGTTCCGCTGGGAGAGCCCCGACGGCTCATGGGTGCGGGCCGAGTACCTGCCGAGCGGGTACGGCAACGCCGCGTACCTCTTCGCCGTGCCGGATCAACTCGACGCCGCAGCGGAGCGTTTCCTCGACTGGGCGCGGCCGTGGTTCGACGGCGACCCGGTCCTCGCCATGTACGGCACCGATCACACCGCTCCGGTCCCGGAGCTGGCGGCGCTCGTGAGCCGGCTGAACGAGGTTCACGACGCGTCGTCGATGGAGATCCGCACGCTGGCTCAGTACGTCGCCGAGGCGGCGCCGCTCGCCGAGGACGACCCGTGCTGGCGCGGCGAGATGCGGTCGGGCGCGCGTGCGAACGTGCTCATGGGAGTCGCCAGCGCCCGGATCGACATCAAGCAGGCGGCCGGCCGCGCCGAGACGCTGCTCGAGCGCTACGCCGAGCCGCTCACCGCCCTCCACGTGACCGCGGACGCCTGGCCGACGGAGTTCCTCGAGCTGGCGTGGGGGCGGGTCATCGAGAACTCGGCGCATGACTCGATCTGCGGCTGCAGCGTCGACCCGGTGGTCGACCAGGTGCTCGTGCGATTCGCCGAAGCGGAACAGATCGCGTCCACGCTGGCTCGCCGAGCCGCCGTGGCGGTGGCCACCACCGTCCCGCGCGGCGCGATCGCGGTGCTCAATCCGACTCCCGCGCCCCGCGCGGGGCTGGTGGAGGTCGAGCTGCCCGTCCCCGACGACTGGCCGGCCGTGGCGCTCGAGCTGGCCGACGGCTCTCGCGTCGCGACGCAGGAGCTGGGCCGGAAGGAGCCGATCCTGTTCGACGA
>DATLGA010000038.1:0-8710 GCA_035540715.1 Candidatus Limnocylindrales bacterium
GTACGGGCTCCACCGCTGGATCTCCGCCTGCGACGGCGGCCGATCGACCGAGGATCCGGGGGCGCGTCCCGGATAGCACTTCCCGACGCTCGTCACGTACCAGCGCCCTCGGAAGTCCTCGACGCCGATCCCGGCCGATGCGAGCCATCCGCAGAGCCGCTTCCCCGCGTCCCACGCGAACGGCAGGCCGGTCTCGATCTCGCGCCAGCCGGGCGCCTGCCCGATGAGCATCGCGCGCTCCGAGCCGTCGCCGGAGAGGACCGGGGGCGCGCCGGACGCGCACCGTGGCATCGCGTCCTGGAGCGCGCGCAGCTCCGTCCCCGCTGGCGCGCGGCGCGGCGTGGGTGTCGGCCAGTCCCCGGCGTGGCGCAGGCGCTTCGGCGCCAGGGTGGTCAGGTCGATCACGCCGCCTCGCGGAGGGCGTCGGCGGCCCGCAGATCGTCCGCGATCGCGAGGCGCAGGACGCGGCGCACGCCGTCCTGGTAGGGGCCGGCTGCCTCGAGCGCGTCGGTCAGGGCGTCCCGGGCCGCGTAGAGCCGGTCGACCGGGTCGTCCGGCAGCCGAGGCGCTTCCCCGCCGAGCTCGCGGACGAAGCCGACGTCCTGGCGCTCGATCGCGTCGAGCAGGTCGGCGGCGGCCGTCGGGTCGCCTCCGTCGATCGCATCGGCCAGGTCCTCGCGCGCCAGCTCGAGCCAGCGCATCCAGGTCGCGAACTCCTCGTCCGAGGGCGGCAGCTCGTCCAGGGTGAAGGCGGCCCGTCGCCGGGCGCCGTCCTCCTCGACGGCAGCCGCGCGCTCGACCTCGTACCAGTTGTCGCCGACGAAGCTCGGGACCGTCTCTCCCCCGTCGCGCAGCCAGGCGGTGAAACGGCTCACGCGCATGGGCATGGCGCCCGCCGCCTCGTCGTCGGTGGCCGCGAAGACCGCGCAGCCCGGCAGCTCGGCGGCATACGCGCCCACGAGGCCGTTTCCGTCGACATCGGTCTCGATGAAGATTGCGTGCGGCATGGTGCCGGCCATCTAGGGGCGCCTCCTCGGTCCGAAAGTTGCGTGGTTGCCGGCGTGTCCCGACGTGTCGCCGCGGATCCGCCCGCCGGACTCCGCTACCTTCGCGAGCAGCTGTCGGTCGAGGACGAGCGGGCGCTCATCGCCGAGGTGGAGCGGCTGCCGTTCGAGCCGTTCGTCTTCCGGGGCGTCGAGGCGCGTCGCCGGGTCGTCCACCTCGGACACCGATACGACTTCGAGGCTCGCGGCCTCGCGCCCGGCCTCCCGATCCCGCCGCTCCTGCTCGAGCTCCGTGACCGCATCGCGCCGATCGCCGACCGTCCGGCCGAACGGTTCGAGGAGGTCCTGGCCACCGAGTACCGCCCCGGTGCGACGATCGGCTGGCACCGGGACGCTCCGGCCTTCGGCTCGACGGTGCTCGGGGTCTCGCTCGCGGCCGCGTGCCGGATGCGCTTCCGCCGCCGGGTCGACGACGAGTGGGAGACCTGGGAGACCGTGCTCGAGCCCCGCTCGGTGTACCTGCTGGCGGGCGCTGCGCGCGCCACCTGGCAGCACAGCATCCCGCCGACGCGCGAGCTGCGCTACTCGATCACGTACCGGACCATCCGGCAGCGGCATCGCCCGTCGCATCGTTAGGGCCGGCGGCGCCGCGGCGGGCGCCGGCGGGAGCTGGCGGCCACGACGTTCGGGGTCGTTGCCGTGCTGAACACCCGCGACGCCTCGCTCCCCCTCCGGCCGTCGCCATCGCGGGCGTCCTCGGCGGCGGCGGCGTAGACCTCGGCCGGGATCGCGCCGGGGGCGGCGGCGAGCTCGTCGCGCAGGCGGCGCAGCTGCAGGATCTCGTCGCGCAGGGCGGCGGCTCGCTCGAACTCGAGATTCCGGGCGGCTTCCTTCATCTGCGCCTCGAGGCGACCCATCATCGCGGCGATCTCCTCGGGCTCCTTGCCGGCCACCTCCAGCTGCGTTCGCTCCTCGGCGACCCGCCGCAGTCCCTCGTGGATGTCCCGGATCTCCTTCATCACCGTCTCGGGCGTGATGCCGTGCTCCTCGTTGTAGGCGATCTGCTTCGCGCGGCGCCGCTCGGTCTCGTCGATCGCCGCCTTCATCGAATCGGTGACGCGATCGGCGTACATGAGGACCCGGCCGCCGACGTTCCGCGCCGCGCGGCCGATGACCTGGATGAGCGACCCTCCCGAGCGCAGGAAACCCTCCTTGTCGGCGTCGAGAATCGCCACGAGGGTGACCTCGGGCAGGTCGAGGCCCTCCCGGAGCAGGTTGATCCCCACGAGCACGTCGTACACGCCGAGCCGCAGGTCGCGAAGGATCTCGATGCGCTCGAGCGTGTCGACCTCGGAGTGCAGCCACTGCACCTTGATCCCGAGCTCGGCGAGGTAGTCGGCCAGGTCCTCGGCCATCTTCTTGGTCAGCGTCGTGACGAGGACCCGCTCACCGCGCTCGACCGTCGCGCGAATCTCGGCGAGCAGGTCGTCGATCTGGCCGGCGGTCGGCCGCACGGCGATCTGCGGATCGACCACCCCGGTGGGGCGAATGAACTGCTCCGCCACCCGCTGCGCCCGCTCGGTCTCGTACGGGCCCGGGGTGGCCGACATGTACACGACCTGGCTCATGTGGTCCTCGAACTCCTCGAACGTGAGCGGGCGGTTGTCGAGGGCCGATGGGAGCCGGAACCCGAAGTCGACGAGGATCTCCTTCCGGGTCCGGTCGTTCTTGTACATCCCGTGGACCTGCGGGATCGTGATGTGGCTCTCGTCGACGACGAGGAGGAAGTCGGTCGGGAAGTAGTCGATCAGCGTCCACGGCCGGCTGCCGGCCTCGCGGCCCGCGAGGTGGCGCGAGTAGTTCTCGATCCCGGAGCAGAAGCCCACCTCGCGCATCATCTCGAGGTCGAACTGCGTCCGCTGGCGGAGCCGCGCCGCTTCCAGCTCACGTCCCTGGTCGGCCAGCCAGGCGACCCGCTCCTCCATCTCCGACTCGATCTTCCCGATCGCCACGAGCATCTTCTCGCGCGGGGTGACGTAGTGGGTCGCCGGGTACAGGTTCACCTCCGTCCGTTCCGCGAGGACCTCGCCGGTCAGGTCGTCGATCTCCACGACCCGCTCGACCTCGTCGCCGAAGAAGTCGACCCGCACGACGTACTCGCCGTGCGGCGGCTGGACCTCGAGCACGTCGCCACGCACCCGGAACTTCGCTCGACCCAGGGCGGCATCGTTGCGCTGGTACTGCAGGTCGACCAGGTGGCGGAGGATGCCGTCTCGCCGATATCTCCCGCCCCGCTTCAGGTTGATGACCGTGGCGCCGTAGTCGACCGGCGCGCCGAGCCCGTAGATGGCCGAGACCGACGCGACGATGACGACGTCGCGACGCTCGAACAGCGCCCGCGTGGCGTTGTGCCGCAGCCGATCGATCTCCTCGTTCCGGGACGAGTCCTTCTCGATGTACGTATCCGAGCGCGGCAGGTAGGCCTCGGGCTGGAAGTAGTCGTAGTAGCTGACGAAGTACTCGACCGCGTTGTCCGGGAAGAACTCCTTGAACTCCTGGTACAGCTGGGCGGCAAGCGTCTTGTTGTGCGCCATGACCAGGGTCGGCTTCTGGACGGCCTCGATCACCTTCGCCGCGGTGAAGGTCTTGCCGGTTCCCGTCGCGCCCAGCAGGACCTGGTGCTTCAGGCCCGAGCCGATGCCGTCGACCAGCGCGGCGATCGCCGCCGGCTGGTCGCCGGTGGGCTGGTAGGGGGCATGGACCTTCAGGCCGGGCATCCCCTCGATTCTAGCGACGGCGACCCGGGACGGCTGAACGCCTTCCATCGGTCCCATGGGCGGTTCCCCCAAGGGCCTATATCGGGCGCGTCGACCCATTCCTACGATCGGATGGCTGCCTGCGACCCTCCACCACCGTACCGAGCCGACCATCGAGTTGACCGATTCCGCCCCGCGACGCGACCCCGCTTCCGGCCCGGCGTCGCCGGCGGCCGGAGCCTGCCCGGCGGAACGCGGCCAGGCGCTCGTCGAGTTCGCGGCGGTCCTCCTGCCGATCCTCCTCGTCGTCGTGGCGACGATCCAGTTCGGGCTCCTGTTCGGGGCCAACGTGACGCTCACGAACGCCGCCCGCGAAGGCGCCCGCGCCGGCACGGTCTACCTGTACGACACGTCGCTCACCAATGCGCGGACCACGAATGACCGGAACCGATGCACCGAGATCACGCGGGCCGTCCGCGGCTCGTTCGGGATCATGTCGACCACGGCCCCGAACTTCAGTGCCGCCGACACGTGTGCTTCGGCAACGGTCAGCGATCTGAACGGCGACGGACTGAACGACCGCATCACGAACGGCGACATCGTCGTCTCGTACTGCTCGGCCTCGACGACCGCGGGCACGAGCTGCCCGTCCATCGACTCGGCCGCCAGCTTCTGCACGAGGACCGATCCGGCTGGCTGCATGGTCCGCGTCCAGGTCACCTACCGCTCCGACATCATCGTGCCGCTCATCGGTGAGCTGCTCTCCACCGATGCCGGCGGCCGGTTCGTCCAGCGCGCCGTCGCGGTGATGGTCGTCAACTGATGTCGGTTCGCCGCTCCGCCGAGCGCGGGCAGGTGCTCGTCATCTTCTCGCTGCTCATCGTCATCCTCCTCGCCTTCGCCGGGATGTCGGTCGACATCGGGCGGCAGCAGGCCGAGCGGCGCTACGTCCAGACCGCGGCGGACGCCGCGGCGCTCGCCGGCTGCCGCGAGCTCATCGAGGGCTCCTCCGATGCCGCCGCCGCGGCCACCGCGCGCCAGGTGGCCGAGATGAACCTCGGCAGCTCACCGTCCGGGACCAACTCGGCGATCGCGGAGACCCCGACCTACGCCGATCTCGACGGGAACGGCGTCATCGAGACCGACGAGATGAGCAGCGGCATCCTCGTCTCCAGCTCCGGGGTCCGGGTCGCGATCTCCGGGACGATGGACACGATGCTCGCCCGGCTCGTAGGCGTCAGCACGTTCGACGTCGGAGCACGGGCGCGATGCGCCCTGCAGGGCGGACCCGCCCTGCCCATCGTCGCGCGCCGATATACGAACCCCTCGGGCCCGGGAGGCGGGTTCGTCGACCACATGGCGACGGCCTCGACGAGCCAGAGCGGCGCGGTCGACCCGTCGGACCCGCGCGGGTACGGCGGGCGGACTCCGGCGGGCGAGGGGGCGAACGCCGGGCCCACCTTCGTCCTGTACGGGACCGACTCGAAGGCCGTGAACGACAGCTCGTTCCGTGGCTTCGTGGCGCTCGACGTGCGGAACTTCGAGGCCGAGAACTCGCGCGTCTACTACAACGGCGTCACGTCGGGGACGAACGTCAACACGCTGAAGGACATGCAATCCGCGTACATCGCGGGCGGCTATCCCGGTCCCGCGTTTCCACCGGTCGCGACGCCACCGACCGGCGATACGCAGGTCGGCGTGACGAGCGGACACAGCAACAGCTTCGTCGTCGGCGAATTCACGAAGACCCGCTCGGTGGGCGAGCGCCTCCTTCTCGCTGTCTACGACGGCACGGTCATGGAGATCCCGGACTTCTCGATCCAGGTGCCGTCCAACCCCGTGGTCGTCCCCGCGTCGACGACCTCTCCGTTCGACATCGTCGACCCGGTCACGGTCAAGCGCAACAACGCGTTCACGAGCACGGTCACCCTGCGCCTGCTCGGCGATACCGGAGCGGTCGCCGCGGGGCAGCCGCAGCGCAACATCCTGCCGGACCCCGTCGTGTCACCGCCCGAGCCCGGGTTCATGACCGAGCCGATCTTTTCGCCGAACGTGTTCGTCCCCAACAAGAACGGCACGAACGTGAAGATGGAGGACGTCGAGACGAACGCGATCCCTCCGGGCATCTACACGGTCTGGGTCGAGGGACAGTCCGGGAACCCGTACTACAAGACCCGCCGGCAGCCGATGGCGGTCAAGGTGAACGGCACCGGCACCGGTGCCAACGGACCGGTGAACCGAGACTTTTCGCTCACCATCGGGAGCGGCGAGACGAACGCCACGATCGGCGGCACGCTGTCGTTCCCGGTCTGGCTGAAGACTCCGAACCAGGCGTCCACGACGTGGGGTGGCGGCGGCGTGGCGATGAGCTGGGATCCCGGCTCGTTCACGACCTGCAGCCTCTCGCCGACGCCGATGACCGGCTCGATCGGCTTCAGCCCGACCTCGGTCACGCCGACGTCGAGCGGGAGCGGCAGCTCGACGACGATGACGATCAGCACCGCGGGGCTGGCGCAGGGCTGCTACCAGTTCACCGTCCGTGCGACCGGCACGAACGGCGACAACCAGCCCGTCACGCGCCTCGCCGTGATGCGCTTCACGGTGGCCACGACCTCGAGCTCGGGACAGTACGTCGACATCATCGGGTTCGGGGTGTTCGAGGTGATGGGAACGACCGCCAACTCGATCGACGTGCGCGCCGTCTCGCCGATCCGCGCCGACCCCGGCGACGACGCCCTGCGTCGGGCCCAGCGGGCACGACTGGTCCCATGGTCCTCCCCATAGTCCCAGTGACAGCCTGACCCTGCCCGGAGACGATCCAGAACGTGGAACTCGAGTACTCAGATCGCAACAGCCGACGATCCAAGCTCTACATCGCCGTCGGCGTCATCGTCGCCCTGTTCGTGGCTGCCACCGTGTACGTGGCGCTCCAGGCCAGCGGGCTGACCGGCGAACAGCAGGTCGAGATGCGTCAGGTCGTCGTGGCGACCCGCGAGATCCCCGCTCGCAAGGTCGTCGAGGAGGACGACATCGCCTTGCGCTCCGTGGAGGCCGATCCGACGAACGAGACGGCCTTCGGGGCGCTGGACGAGGTGGTGGGTCGGGTCGCGAGCGTGCCCGTGGCGACCGGACAGCTCTTCACGCGCAACCTGCTCGCCTCGACGACCGAGGGGCAGACCTTCTCGATCCTCGAACCCGGCCAGTCGTACGATCCCGACGGCCCGGACCTCCGAGCGGTGAGCGTCACCGTCGCCGACGCGAACGCCGTGGCCGGCACGCTCGTCCCGGGTCAACGCGTCGACCTCATCGTGACGATGGCCATCAACCCCGAGGTCGGCCAGGCCCCCGAGGACGCGGAGGAGACGCTGACCCGGTTCATGCCGGGCCCCTCGACGAAGGTCACGCTCCAGCAGATGACGATCCTGGCGCGCAACGGCGAGATCTACATTCTGCGCGCCGACGTCGAGACCGCCGAGAAGATCGCCGAGCTGACCGCGGCCGGCGGCGTCTTCACCATGGTCCTCCGGCCCGACGAGGACGATCGCACCGCCGAGACCGAGGGCTCGACGATCGACCGGCTGATCGAGGAGTTCGACTTCCCGGTCCCGCTCCCGCCCGACTTCGAGCAGCGCCGGGCCCGCAACTAGGCCGAGCGCAGCGCCGCCAGGGCCGCCTCCACCTGGCGGCGCGTCTCCTCCATCGCCGCCGAGCCGTCGATCACGACGTCGGCGGCGGCCACCTTCTCCTCCTGCGTCGACTGGCTCGCCAGCCGACGCCGTGCGGTCTCCTCGTCCATGCCGCGCGTCGCCGCCAGGCGAGCGATGGCATCGGCCTCGTCACAGCGAACCGTCCAGATCTCGTCGCAGGCGTCCGCCAACGGCGACTCGATGAGCTTGATCACCTCGACGGCGGCGACCTCGACCCCGCCCTGGTCGAGCTCCGCGAGCCTGGCCCGGATCGCGCCGCGCACCCGGGGATGGAGGATTCGCTCGAGGTCGCGCAGCGCGTCCGCATCGGCGAAGACGACCGTGGCCAGCTCGGCCGCGTCGTAGGTCCCGAACCGAGCCTGGATCGCGGCACGCGCGTCCGCGTCGTTGTGCCGGATCTCGCGGGCGATCGCATCGGCGTCGATCGTCGCAACGCCCAGCTCGCGCAGCATGGCGGCCACGGTGCTCTTGCCGCAGCCGATGTTCCCCGTGAGCCCGATCACCTTCATGGCTCGTCCGATGCTACCGGCTCGCGCTGGCAGCGCGGACAGAAGTGCGTGCTGCGCTGCCCCACCACGATCCGCTCGATGCGGTGCCCGCACCGGTAGCACGGCTGATCGGTCCGCCGATAGACCGCCAGGCGTTCCTGGTTGCCGCCCCGCTGCCCGCGGGCGTCCACGTAGTCGCTGAAGCTGGCGCCGCGGTTCGCGATGCCCTCGCGCAGGACCTGGCGGACCGCCCGATGCAGCCGGCGGACGTCTCCCTGGTCGAGGGTATCCGCGGCGCGGAGCGGGTGCAGGCGCGCGCGCCACAGCGCCTCGTCGGCGTAGATGTTGCCGATCCCGGCGACGAAGGCCTGGTCGAGGAGCAGGGTCTTCAGCTTCGCCGATCGCCGCGCCAGGCGCTCGGCGAAGCGCTCGGCGGTGAACGACCGGCTCAGCGGCTCCGGGCCATGGCCGCTGAACACCTCGCCGATCCGGTACCGGCGTGTCCCGTCGGCCACCCGGCGCGACCGCGCTCCCCGCCCGGCGCCGACGCTCCGCAGACCGCCGCCGGGCCAGAGGCCGATGCGTCCGAACTTGCGCACGTCGCGGTACCGGAGCTGACGGCCGTCCGCGAGGTCGAAGACGACGCGGGCATACGGATCGTCCGCCGTCCCGGCGGGGGCGACGATGAGCGCGCCGGTCATCCGCAGCGCGACCGTCATCACGCGCCCGTCCTCGAGATGGAAGAGGACCGTCTT
>DATLGA010000039.1:0-7389 GCA_035540715.1 Candidatus Limnocylindrales bacterium
CGGTCGCGATGGCCGGTGCCCCGGACGACGCCGTCGCCGCGTTCTACGCCGCGGTCGTCGACGGCCGGTTCGACGACGCGTACGCGCTGTGGAGCGACCGGATGCGAGCCACGTATCCGCGCCAGGAGAACCTGGACGATCGCTTCGCCCAGACCGCCGCCATCACCTTCTCGCAGCTGTACATCGCCGAGCAGTCGGGGACGCGCGCCACGGTCCAGGCCAACTTCACCGAGACGTACGACTCGGGCTCCAGCCGCCAGTTCGTCGGGTACTGGAGGCTCGTACGCGACGGCGGCGCGTGGCTGCTGGACGAGCCGAACTATTGAGGACGGGGGGTCACCCGGCCTCGGTCAGTGACTCGCGCTGCATCGCGACCGACAGCTCGTCGGCGGCGATCCGGTTGCGTCCGGCGCGCTTGGCCAGGTACAGGGCCGCATCGGCTCGGCGCAGGAGCGGCGCGGGGTCACGACCGTCGGCGGGATCGCACAGGGCGACGCCACCGGAGACGGTGAAGACGGGCAGGCCTCCGCGATCGGTCTCCGCCGCGACGCGCACCCGCTCGGCCGCCGCCAGCGCGCCGTGGAGATCGACCTCCGGCAGGAGGAGCAGGAACTCCTCGCCGCCATAGCGGAAGGCACCGTCTCCCCCGCGAGTGACGTCGCGGAGAATGCGACCGAGCCGGCCGAGGGCGGCATCCCCGGCGAGATGCCCGTGCTCGTCGTTGTAGGCCTTGAAGTGATCGATGTCGAACAGCACCAGCGCGAAGTGCACCGGGCGCAGGCGCGCTCCCTGGTCGAGCAGGCCGGCGAGTGCCTCGTCGAGCGCGCGGCGGTTCCCGACGCCGGTGAGCGGGTCGCGCCGCGCGACCCGGTTGAGCTCCCGGTTGAGCTGGGTGACGTGCAGCTCCTGCCGCCTGGCGTAACGGCTGAGCTGCCGAAGCGCGAACTGCTGCTCGAGCATGTGGCGCAGCCGGCGCTGCCAGAGCCGATGGCCGAGGACGCTGACCAGCGCCGAGGCCGCCACGATCAGGAGGAGCGTACCGGCGCCGTCGGCGCCCACGGCGATGTCCGGCCGCGCGGCCAGCACCGCCGCCGTACCGATGACCGCGGCCCCGATCCAACCGGCGTGCCAGCCGGTCGACCACGGCAGGAACAGGCCCGAGCCGACGAGAAGGATCGCGAGGTACGCCACGCTGAGCGTGGCGGAATCGGGCAGCAGCCACAGCCGTGCGATGGTCACGGCGTACACGGCGGTGCCGAGGACGAGCGCGAGGAGCTCGGGACGGACGAGGCGCCGCGAAGCCGCCCAGGCGACGGCCGCGACCACGGCCAGCTCGGCAGCCTGGATACGGGCCATGGAGCCGCCTGAGTCGCCGAGCAGGAAGAACGAGCGGGCCATGTCGACCAGCACGACGGCCGCGATGACCGAGCCGCCGACCATGACCGCCCGGCGCAGCCCACGACGCTGGGCCGCGTTCACGCGGCGACGTACCTCCGGGCTGGTCAGCCGGCGTGGAAGCCGGTCGGGCGCCGGCCAGGTGGGTGAGAGCACGGCGCAATCGTGCATCGGCGGTGAGCGCCCGCGCCATGGAGCGAAAGTCATGGGATGCGTTCTGGCATGGGGCGTGCGCTCAGGTGTCGCGGGGGAACACCCATGAGCATGTGCAGCCGGCCGATGCGGCTCGAGCACGAGGAGGACCGATGACCGAACGCAACGCCAACGTGACGCAGGGCGAGACCGTTGGCCCGGAGCAGGAGCCGCGCGAGGTCGGCCACGCTGACCCGGCGGTTCGCGACCCGCGGCCCGACGGCCCCATGAACCAGCCGGTCGATCCCGACGCCGCGAGCGACGAGTTCGGCGAGAGCCCGGACTCCGCCTACGGCCAGCGCGAGGGTCAGGCCGATCCGGAGGCCGACTCCTAGATCGCTACAGGATGTCGTGCTCGCGGGCGCCGAACGAGCGATCCGGACGGAACGGATTCGCATCGGCGTCCGCTGCGCCAGTCAGGAGGTCGACCACCATCCGGCTGCCTCCCGCGCCGGCCATGATCCCGTGGCCGGAGTAGCCGCCGTTCAGGAAGAGGCCCTCGGGACCGATCGCTCCCAGGTACGGCCGCCGGTCGGGGGTGTACTCGTACTGCCCCGCGTGGAGATACCAGTGGACCGATGAGGCGCCGCTGGCCCACGCCTCGCGCCACAGGGGCGCGACGCGGGCCAGCGCGTGGTCGGACCGCGGGTCCAGCAGGCCGAAGGCCCAGTCATGGTCGATCGGAACCGGATCGTGCGGCTCTGATGGCGGCGCGTCCGGATCGGTGAACAGTGCCAGGCATCCACGCATCGCCGGGCGCCAATGGGCCGCGGTCTCCTCGTCGATCGTCATCGGCGCGTCGGGAGGGATGGCGGGCAGGTCCGGGATCACGAGCTTCTGGCGGCGGGTGGGCCGGAGGACGACCTCCGCGCCAGCGAGCGCGGCGACCTGGGCGGTGAACGGGCCGGCGGCCACGACGATGCGCGTCGTGTCGATCCGGCCACGCGTCGTGTCGACTCCCGTCACGCGATCGCCATCCATCCGGATGCCGGTGACGCCCGTCCGCAGTGCGAACGTCGCTCCCCCGCCAGCGGCGGCGTCCGGGATCCGATCCGCGTTCGAGGCGGCGACCGCGTACCCGGCGGTCAGGCGCTTGACGTCGAGCCAGCCGTCGCCGGCGCGATAGCGAGCGCCACGGACGTCGGGCGACAGCCACGGCCAGCGCCGGCGCGCCTCGTCGCCGGACAGCAGCTCCACGTCGGTCAGCCCCCAGGCCCGCTGGCGGTCGACGAGGCGCCGTGATCGCTCGACGGTCGCCTCCGTCAGCGAGCAGAACAGGTAGCCGCCGTGACGCAGGCCGAGATCCCAGCCGTCCAGGCCGGTCCGCTCGACGAAGCGGTCGAACAGCTCGACGCCCTCTCGCACCATCGAGACCTCCTCGGCGTTGTCGAACTGGAGGCGGAAGGCGCCGGTCGAGGCGGGAGTCGTCAGCGTGCCGAGTGCCGCCCGACGTTCGAGCACCACGGACCGCAGCCCGGCACGCGCGGCGAAGAAGGCGGTCGCGCAACCGACGATGCCGCCACCGATGATGACCAGGTCCGCGCGGGAAGGCGGGGTCGGCGTTACGGCGACCTTCGGCTCGGACATGAGCGCATCGTAAGCGGCTACGATCGGGCGCGTGAGTGAGGACGAGCGGGCCGACGTCGTCATCGTCGGCGGCGCGATCATCGGCTCATCGGTCGCGACCTTCCTGGCCTCGCGCGCGGATTTCGACGGAAGGATCGTCGTCGTCGAGCGCGATCCCACCTACCGCACCAGCTCGACCACCCTGTCGGCCGCCAGCATCCGGCTGCAGTTCAGCACTCCGCTGAACGTCGAGATCAGCCGCTTCGGCGTCGAGCTCCTCAAGCATCCGGATCGATACCTGGCCGTCGACGGGCACACGCCCGAGATCGACTTCATCGAGCGCGGATACCTGTTCCTCGCCACCGTGGCAGGCCTGGCGACGCTCGAGCACAACCATGCCGTCCAGCGGGCGCTCGACGTTCCGGTCGCTCTGCTCACGCCGGCCGAGCTGCGATCGCGGTTCGGCTGGATGCACGTCGACGACCTGGCCGGTGGCTCGCTCGGGCTCTCCGACGAGGGGTGGTTCGACGCCCACGCCCTGCTCCAGGGCTTCCGCCGCAAGGCGCGATCGCTCGGGGTCGAGGAACGCGCGGGGGAGGTCGTCGGACTCGAGCGCGACGCCGAGCGGACCACGCACGTCCGCCTCGCCGATGGCTCGCGCATCCGCGCCGGCTGGGTGGTGAGCGCGGCCGGCCCACGCGCCGCCGAGGTGGCGGCCATGGCCGGCATCGACCTTCCCGTCCGCCCCCGGAAGCGGTTCGTGTACCACGTCGAGGCCCCGGTGAGCCTGGGCGCGGCTCCGTTGACGATCGATCCCTCCGGGGTGTACATGCGACCCGAGGGGCCGTCGTACATCACCGGCTACTCGCCGCATGGCGGCGAGGACGATCCCGACACGCTCGACCTCACCGTCGACCGCGCACCGTTCGAGGAGCACGTCTGGCCGATCCTGGCGCATCGCATCCCGGCCTTCGACCGCCTCCGGCTGCTCGACGCGTGGGCCGGCCACTACGAGGTGAACACGCTCGACCACAACGCCATCGTCGGGCCGCATCCCACGATTCGAAACCTCCTGTTCGCGAATGGCTTCTCCGGGCACGGCCTCCAGCAGGCACCGGCCGTGGGTCGCGGCCTGGCGGAGTGGATCGCGACCGGCCGATACGAGACGCTCGACCTGGCCCCGCTCGGCTACGAGCGCATCGAGCGCGGCGAGCCGATCCTCGAGCTCAACGTCGTCTGACCGCCTCGCCGAGGCGGCAGTACTCACGCGGCAGGGTCCGCTCGTCGGTCACCAGCCAGCGCTCGTCGTGCCCGTCCAGGATGGCCGGCCAGTCGACCGCCCTCGCGAGCCGCTCGCCAATGCCGCGGAGCTCGTCCATGGCGTCGACCCGGTCGAGGCCGACGTCGCGCTCGAGCTCGACGTCGATCCGGTGAAAGCGAGCCTCGGGATAGTGCCGGTGCACGAGCTCGGTCTGCTGTTCCGCCGGTGAGCGCAGCAGCTCGGACAGCAGCCAGCCGAACCACGGCCACAGCCATGTCGGGCGTTCGCGGCCGAGATGACGGCCGGTCCCCAGGCTGACGACCACCGTGTCGGCGGGCTGGTAGGCATCGGTGTAGACGAAGGCCTCGACGCACGCCTGGTAGACCGGGTTGCCGGCGACGCCCACGCCGCCGTCGATCAGCTCGCCGATGCCGTCGATCGTCCACGGACGGAAATAGGTCGGCGCGGCCGCCGAGGCCGTGACCGCGTCGACGAGCGGCACGACGCCGGCCCGGCACGAGTTGGCCGGGTTGTCGCGCACGAAGTACCACGGCATGCCATCGGCCAGGCGCTTGGCGGTGACGAGCAGATCGATCGGCGCGTCGTTGAGACGCCAATCCCGTGCCTCGCCGAGCTCCTCGCGCAGGACCGTCGCCAGGGCGGCGGTGTCGTACCGGTGCCCGCGCAGCAGCCGTCGCAGCTCGGTGACGATCGGCACGCGCCGGAAGATCTCCGGTGCCCGCTCGACGTAGAGCCGGACCATGCGTTCCGCCGGAACGCCGGCGGCGATGCCCGCGGCCAGGACCGCGCCGGTCGACGTGCCGGCCACGAAGTCGAAGCTCTCGCGCGCGCGACGGCCGGTCCGCTGCTCGAGAGAGGCGAGCAGCACGGCCGGGATGATGCCCCGCACGCCACCGCCGTCGATGCTCAGGATCCGTCGCATGCCCCGATCCTCCCCGTGCAACGCGACAGCAGCCTGTCGTGGCTCAGCGGCGCTTGCCGACGATCTCGGGCGCCAGCCCGGCCGCCTTGGCCTCGGCCATCTTCCGCTTCCTCGCCGCCTCGGTGTTGCGCCGATGCGTGTCGACCACCTCGTCCGGCTCGCCCTCCATGACGACGCGGCCATTCTCGATCAGCAGCGCACGGTTGCAGTACTCCTTGACCCAGTTCATGTCGTGCGTTACGAGCACCACCGCCTTGGCGTCTTCCACGAGCTGCAGAACGCGGGCCTTCGACTTCGCTCGGAACGTGGCATCGCCGGTCGCCAGCACCTCGTCGAGCAGCAGGATGTCGGGATCGACCGACGTGGCGATCGCGAAGCCGAGACGTGCCCGCATCCCCGACGAGTAGGTCTTGAGTGGCGCATCGATGAACTTGCCGAGGTCGGCGTACTCGACGATCCCGGGGAGGAGCTCACGAGTGACGCGGTCGTCGAGGCCCAGGAACGCCCCCGCCAGCAGGATGTTCTCGCGACCCGTCAGATCGACGTCGAAGCCCGCGCCGAGCGTGAGCAGGCCCGAGATCTGTCCATGCGACTCGACCCGCCCCTCGGACGGGCTGATGATGCCGGCAAGCACCTGCAGGAGCGTGCTCTTGCCGGCGCCATTCGGGCCGATCACGGCGAGTGACTCCCCATGGGTCACGCGCAGGTTGACGTGGCGGAGCGCCCAGAACGGTTCGGCGACATCGCGGGTCAGCCATCGGCTGATGGTCCGCTGCACGGACTGCTTGCGATGGAATCGCAGGCTGTACTGCACCCCGAGGTTCTCGGCCAGGATCGCAAAGTCGCTCACTCGGTCACCTCAGAGCACTTTGGCGAAGTCGCGTTCGAGACGCTTGAAGATGACGCTCGAGAACGCAAGCAAGCCGAGGCTGGCGACGAGAAGCACGGCAAGCGCGAGCCAGTCAGGAGGCATTGGTCCGGTCTGCTCGGTCCCGTAGATCACGCGTCGGTACGACTCGAACAGGACCGCGACCGGGTTGAGGGCCGCCACGCTCGCCACCCATGGGTTTTCGCGCACCAGGCCGATCTCCTGGAGATGCGTGAGGCTGTAGAGGCCCGGTGAAAGGTAGAACCACAGCCGCAGGAGATGTCGCACGACATTCCCGAGATCGCGGAAGAAGACGTTCGCCGCCGCGACGAGCACCGCGACGGCCAGGGTGAACACGTACTGGACGGCGGCGATGACCGGGATGAGGAGGATGAGCGGCGAGAGGCGGTCGAGGTAGAAGAGCATGATTCCCATGAGCGGAACCAGGCCGAAGATAAACCCGACGACGCCGGCCGTGGTGGCGGCCACGGGGAGGACGATCTTCGGGAAGGCGATTTGCTTGACGAGCCGATGCTGGCCCACGACCGAGCTCGTGGCGTCGGTGACCGCAGCGGTGAACCACTTCCACGGGAGGACCGCAGCGAAGACGAAGAGCGGGTAGTCCGGGATGGCGCGGGTGCGGATGACGGTCACCAGGACGACGTAGACCGCCATGAGCAGCAGTGGATCGAGGATCCACCACAGGTTCCCGAGGAGCGTGTTGACGCCACGCTTCCGGACCTCCGCCTCCACGAGGTATCGCACGAGACGCCGCCTGGAGGCGACGTCCCGGATGGCCTCGATGACGAGCGCGAGCGGGCTGGGCGTGGACGCGGCCGCGACGAAGGTCGCCGGCGCCTCAGTCCTGGCTGACATCGGGCCGAAGCCTATCACTCCGCACGCTGAGCTCCCGGAGGAAGCGATCGACGAACCGGGTGCTCGCGTCTCCGCGCGCACTGCCGAGGTGGCGATCGATGAACGCGTCGTACGGGCCGAAATCGAAGGCATCGTTCAGAATCGCGGCGGCGACCCCCTCGGTGTCGATCACCTGCGCGCCGATCATCTCGGTTCGATAGTCGAGGAACAGGCCGGGATCGGACTCGTACTCGACGAGGTCCGCCACGAGCAGCACGAGCGGGCGGCGCAGCAGCGCCCAGTCGAAGA
>DATLGA010000040.1:0-13557 GCA_035540715.1 Candidatus Limnocylindrales bacterium
CGGTGCTTGCCCAGGACGGCTCCCTCGACGTGCGCCGCTTCGCCTGGGCGCCCGACGGGACCGTCGGTGCCGGGCTGCTCGCCGACGTGCTCGTCTCGATCGAGCCCGGCACCGAGAAGCGCCGGCTCGGTGACGGCCTCATGACCATCACGTTCGGTGACGACGGCGAGACCCTGTACGCGGTGCGGGTCACGCAGGATGGCGGCAACGACGTCGCCACGGTGCTCGCGATCGACTTCGCGTCGGGCGACACCGAGGAGCTCGCCAGCGTCAGCTATGCACGGCCGTCCAGCGGTGACGAGCCGGCCCTCGCGCAGGCCCAGTTCAGCGACGACGGCGGAGCCGTCCGGATCTTCTGGATGGAGGACGACACCCTTCGCCTCTGGGTTCGTGACGGCGGCGCCTGGACCATCGATCCGAGCGACGGCGAGGTCATGCAGCTCGAGGACGAGCCGCTCCCGGTGCTCTGGTCGCCGGATGGCAGGCAGCGGGTCGTCATCGAGGCCGATGGAGACAGCACCCGCCTGCGGCTCCGGAACGCGAGCGAGCGCAACCTGGCGGAGACGACCGTGGACGGGCTCGTCAGCCACCTGCGCTGGTCGCCCGGCGGCCGCCGTGTCGTCTTCACGGTCGGCCGCTCGGCTTCCGGCGGCGGCGTGCTCCAGGACCTCTTCCTGTGGGACCTCGCCGACGGCGAGGACCCGACGCAGCTCACCTCCACCGGTGCCGCCTTCGGCGCCGAGTGGCTGGGGTCGCAGCCGGTCTGGCGCGACGAGTGAGGCGACGATGCCCGACATCGTGAACCCGATCGGCGTGGAACTCGACGAGACGGCACGTCGCATGCGGATTCGCTGGGACGATGGACACCTCGGAGACTGGACGTGGACGGCGTTGAGGCGCGCCTGCCCGTGCGCCCTGTGCGCGGGCGAGGGGAGCCTGCCCGGAGTCGTCACGCTCGAGACCGTGTTCAGCGAGGAGCAGACGCGCATGAACGAGATCCGATGGATCGGCCGCTACGCACTCGCGCCGATCTGGGCCGATGGCCACGACACCGGCCTGTTCACGTACACGAAGCTGCGCGAGATGTGCGAGTGCGCGGAGCACGCGCCAGCCTGACCGGATGGCGGTGAGGATCGACGAGGGGTTCACCCTCGCGCTGGGCGGCGGCGGCGCCCGCGGCTGGGCGCACATCGGCGTCGCGCGTGCGCTCGAGGAGCGTGGCCTGCGCCCGCGCCGCGTGGTCGGCACGAGCATGGGCGCCATCATCGGCGCCGGGATCGCGGCCGGGCGGAGCGCCGACCAGATGGAGGAGGTGGCGCGCCGGACATCGGTCTACAAGCTCGTCGGGCGGCCGGGACGGCTGGCGCTGTTCGACCCGCGCCCGCTGCTCGAGCGGATGGCCCGTGAGCTCGACGCCCCGCGCATCGAGGATTTGCCGACGCCGCTCGGGATCACCACCTTCGACCTCGTTGCCGGACGCCCCCGGCTCATCACCTCGGGACCCCTCGTCGACGCGCTGGAGGTCAGCATCGCGGTGCCGTTCGTCTTCCCGCCCCGTCGCGATCCCGACGGCGTGTGGTGCGACGCGGGGCCGTGGGAGGGGGTCCCGGTCAGCCAGGCGCGGGCGTGGGATCCGGAGCTGCCCGTCGTCGGCGTCTGGGCCGACATCCCCAAGCCGGCGATCCTGTCGAGCCGGTTCGGCGCGGCCGCCCTCCGGGCCGTTTCGGCCCGGCTCACGCCCGGCACGGCGGAGGAGCGGCTGACCGCCCGGCGCTTCCTGGGGCTGCTGACCCAGCGCTGGGCCGACCCCGTGGTCGAGGAGCCGCCGGACCTGCTCATCCGCCCGAGGCTCGGCCTCATGAGCGCGTGGCAGTTCGGCAAGATCGCCCCGGCCGTCGAGATCGGAGAGCGTGACGCGCGCGACGCACTCGCTACACTCGGGGACCGCACCGAGGACCCGAGCCATGCCTGAGCGGGGCGTCCTGTTCGTCCATGCCCATCCCGACGACGAGTCGATCGCCACCGGTGGCACGATCGCCCGGCTCGTGGCCGAAGGAGTCCGCGTCGACCTCGTGACCTGCACCGATGGCGCCGAGGGCGAGATCCACGACTCGACCCTGGACCCCGACGAGGCGCGCCCGCGCCTCGCCGAGATCCGGCGTGCGGAACTCGCCTGCTCGCTCGAGGCGCTCGGTGACGGCGCGATCCACCATCACCTCCTCGGATATCGCGACTCCGGGATGATGGGCACCGAGGCGAACGACCACCCCGAGTCGTTCTGGAAGGCCGATCTGGACGCAGCGACCGGGCGGCTGGTGGAGATCGTGCGCGAGGCACGGCCGGCGGTGATCGTGAGCTACGACGAGAACGGCAACTACGGGCACCCCGACCACATCAACGCGGCTCGGATCGCGCGCGAGGCGTACCAGGCGTCGCGCGGCGAGCCGTGGGCGGTGTCGCGCTTCCACGAGATCGCGTTCCACCGCGAGTCGTGGTTCGAGCTCATGCGCGACATGCGCGCGAGGGGGATCGCGCTGCCCTGGGACTTCGACCGCGTCGTCGACCCGCCACCGCCCGACGAGCTGAACCCGACGAACGCCGCGGCGCTGGGGCAGGTCGCAGAGGGACTCGAGACCGGGGAGGCGTGGGAGATGGACTTCGGCCGGCCCGACGCCGAGGTGACGACGCGCGTCGACGTCGCCGCATGCGTGGACGCGAAGCGCCGCTCGATGGACTGCCACCGGACCCAGCGCCAGGACATGGGATGGCTGCTCGACCTGCCGGCCGACCTCGCCGATCGCGCGCTTCGGACCGAGTACTTCGTCCTGCGCTGGCTCGACGGCGCCGACGTGCCGGTCACGCACCGCGAGGCATCGCTCTTCGGCTGACCCTCGCGCGCGTACCATGCGACGACCATGTCGAACCGAACGCTCTCCCTGACCGATCGGCTCGTGGACTACGTCCGGCGCGTCGGCGTCCGCGAGCACCCCGTGCTGGCCCGCCTGCGCGACGAGACGGCCGCGCTGCCCGAGCACAACATGCAGATCGCGCCGGAGCAGGGCGCGTTCATGGCGCTCGTCGTGCGGCTCATCGGCGCACGACGCATCCTCGAGATCGGGACCTTCACCGGCTACTCCTCGGCCGCGATGGCGCTCGCCATGCCGCCCGACGGCCGAATGACCTGCCTCGACGTGAGCCGCGAATGGACCGATGTGGCGCGCCGCGCCTGGGCCGATGCCGGCGTCGCGGATCGGGTCGAGCTTCGCATCGGTCCGGCGGTCGAGTCCCTGGCTGAGCTCGAAACCGACGGGTTCGACCTCGCCTTCATCGACGCCGACAAGAGCTCGTACGACGCCTACTACGAGGGCTGCCTGCGGGTCGTGCGGCACGGTGGCCTCATCATGATCGACAACGTGCTCCAGGCCGGACGGGTCGCCCGCGCATCGGTCGACGACGACAACGTGCGCGCAATCCGGGCGCTCAACGAGAAGATCGCCGCGGACGAGCGCGTCGACCACGTCCTCCTGCCGCTTGCCGACGGCCTGACGCTCGCCCTCGTGCGCTGAGTCCGCGTGTCGCTCACCGCACCGATGCGCTGCTCGGCCCTGGCCGAGCAGCTGGACGAGCCGATGGCCGGCTCGGTCGACCGGCGGGTGCGCTGGCTCCTCGTCGAGGATCGCAGCGCCTGGGGCGAGAAGGCGGTGCGCGACGTGCTCGGTGCGGAGCTGGAGGCGGCGGCCAAGGCGCGCGGGATGCGGGTCCTGCTCGTCCGTCGTCGCGAGGGCGATCCGGCCGCCGATGCCGTCCGGCGCGCGTTCCTCGTCGACACCGCGGCGGCGGAGATGGCCGTCCGTTCGGTCGACGACCTGGGCGAGCTGGCCTCGCTGCTCGACGTGCCGCTGGCCGAGTTCGGCGCACCGCTGAGTGACCCGATCCTGCTGGTCTGCACGAACGGGAAGCGCGACGCGTGCTGCGCCCTGCGCGGCCGGGCCCTGATGACCGCCCTCGCCGGTGACCATGGCGAGCGGACGTGGGAGTGCACGCACCTCGGCGGTCACCGGTTCGCCGGGAACCTCGTCTGCCTGCCGGACGGGATCGTCTACGGGCGCGTCGGAGCCGCCGATGGTCCGCGCCTGGCCGACCTCTACCTCTCGGGGCGCCTGGACCCGGCTCTCCTGCGTGGCCGATCGGCGTGGCCGCCACCGGCCCAGGCGGCCGAGGCCTGGCTCCGGGCGCAGCGTCAGCTCGACGCACTGCGGGGCGTGGAGCTGGTGTCCGCATCGGTGGATGGCGAGCGTTCGGTCGTGGAGCTGCGGACCCACGGCGAGGTGCATCGCGTGGAGCTCGCCGCGGAGCGCGCCACGCCACCGCGGCCGATCAGCTGCCGCGCCGATGAGCTCGAGGAGCCGCTCCACTGGCGGGTTCGAGACGGGTCAGCCCTCTGAGCCCAGCTCCTGGAAGAGCGTGATCTGCACGCCCCCCGGCGCAGAGAGCCGCGCGTTCAGCGAGCGCCACGGCGTCTCGGTCGGCTCGGCGATGAGCTCGGCTCCGCCGTCCACGAGCCGTCGGGTGACGCCGGCCGCATCGGTGACCTCGAAGGCGACGCGGTACTTCCCGGCGACGTCGCGCCCGACCTCGACCTGGTCGATGTACCGGCGCTGCGCGGCATTCGCGAGCTCCAGCGTCGCGCGACCGGCGTCGAGGATCGTGACCTGGGCGCCATCGGGCCCCGCGACGGCGAGCTCCTCGCGCAGGCCGAGGGTGTCCCGGAAGAAGCGGACGGCCTCGGCGTAGTCATCGGCCTCGACGACCAGGCGCATCTGCAGGACGGACGTCGGCGAGTCGTTCATGCGGCGAGAATAGGCCGGTGAAGGACGCCCTGCTCACCGAGGCGGCGGACCGATGGGGGACACCGCTCTACGTGACCGACCTCGACCGCGCCGCCGCCAATGCGCGCGCGTGGTCGGAGGCGCTGCCCGGCGCGCTCGTGGCGTACGCCGTCAAGGCGAACCCCGATCCGGCGCTGCTCCGTCGCCTGGCCACGGACGGCTTCGGCGCCGAGGTCGTCGGACCGACCGAGCTGGCGCTGGCCCGGCGCGCCGGCGTGCCGGCCGATCGCATCGTCGTCAACGGCGTCGGCCAGACCGATGCCGACCTCGCCGATGCGCTCGCCGCCGGATGCCTCGTCAACGCGGAATCGCCGGGAGCGCTCGACGCGCTGCTCGCGGCTCCTGTCGTCAACGGACGCATCGGCCTGCGGATCAACCCGGCGCTCGACGCGGAGACCCATCCGCACCTGGCCACGGGGGCGGCGACGTCGAAGTTCGGCATCGGCCTCGAGGAGGTGCCGGAGGCGCTGGCGCGCGTCGAGGCCGCCGGCCGGCGGCTGGAGTCGATCGGCGCCCACATCGGCTCGGCGATCAGCGATCCGGCGCCGTTCGGGCGGCTGGCCGAGCTGATGGCGGAGCGTGCGCGCGGCGCCGGCATCGAGAGGGTCGATCTCGGCGGGGGCTTCGCAGGGAAGCCCGACCGGTGGGCCGCCGCGGTGCGGCCGCACCTGGATCCGGGGCGCCTGGTCGTGGAGCCGGGCCGCAGCATCGTGGCCGATGCCGGCTGGCTGCTCACGCGGGTCGTCCGAGTGCAGGTCCGCGGCCAGCTCGTGGTCGATGCCGGGATGACCGAGCTGCTGCGACCGATGCTCTACGGTGCCGTCCATCCGGTCCGCCTCCTCGCGCCCGGCGCGCGCCTCCCCGAGGATCGGCGCTGGACCGTGTCGGGCCCGGTCTGCGAGGCCGGCGACATCCTGGCCCGCGACCTGGACCTCGGTCCGGAGGCAGGGGAGGGCGCGCTCCTGGCGATCGGCGACGCCGGTGCGTACGGGGCGGCGATGACGTCGAACTACAACGGCCGGCTGCGGCCCGCGCAGGTCGTGATCGAGGGCGGCGAGCTGCGCCTCAGCCGCCGGCGCGAGACGGTCGAGGACCTGCTGGGCCGGGATCTCGGCGCCTGACGCGCGAGGTCAGCCGCGGCGGCCGAAGTTCAGCACCTGGTACACGATCCCGGTGGCGATGCCATAGACGACGTGCGACGCGCCGCTCGTGATGAGCTCCTCGCGGTTGCGCGGCTCGGGAGCCAGCCCGAGCCGAGGGACGAGCTTCGTCGCCACCACGGTCATGAGCCCACCGAGCATCGCGCCGTGCGTGATCACCGACGGGCGGAACGTCGACTGGATCACCGCGAAGTACGCGCCCCACGCCGCGCCGTATCCCCAGTGGATCGCCTGCCCGGCAGCTGCGCGCTCCTCGGTGTCGAGCGTGCCATCGGCGACGCGCTCGGCCAGCTCCTCGGTCGGGGACGCCGGCCCTTCGGGATCCTTCGGCGGCGCGGGCGGCTCCTCCCCACCGAGGCCGGCTCGGTCCATGAGGTCGGGCGCGCGCTCCATGAACGCGCTCATCACGGCCGTTCCCGCGGCCCCGGCCAGGGCGCCCTTGACGATCACCGCCAGCGGGGACTGATAGCTCGACATGCTGCGCCGACCCGCAAGGCCGGTGCCAGCGCCCGTCAACCCTCCGAGCGAGCGTCCTCGACCGGCGCGAAGCCGTGGCCGCCCATGATCCGCCACCGCAGGCCGTCGTGCGTGAGCCGATAGAGCGCGGGCATCGGCATCGCCATGTGGAAGGCGAAGTCGACGCCCGGCTCCAGGGCGTGAAGGATGAGGCTGATGAGGTTGCCGTGGCTCCCGAGCACGAGCCGGCCGCCGTCGGGATGACGGGACCGAAGGAGGTCGAGCGTCCCCATGGCGCGGCGCTGCGCCTCGCGGCCCGACTCGCCGCCGGGCAGGACAAGCTCCGGATCGGTCCAGGCCGCCTCGAGCTGGACGCGCCAGTCGTCCATCGGCTCGGCCGACAGCCGCCGCTCGCGCAGGTCGCCGAGCACCTGCACCTCCATCCCGCGCCGGCGGGCGAGCACCGTGACGGTCTCCACCGCGCGGGCGTACGGCGACGAGTAGACGGCGGTGACGGCGTACCCGTCGAGCTCCGCGGCGAGCTCCTCGGCAGCCTCGCGGCCCGCATCGGTCAGGGGACGGTCGTCGTCGAGGACGTCCGGCGTGCCGACCGCGACCGGCTCGGCGTGGCGCACGAGCAGGACGTCGAGAGGTGCGAGCGTCGACGGCATCGCGGCCAGTCTGACAAGGAGCAGGCCTGGGCGCTCGTCATCACCGTCTGACGGCTGAACGGAGGAGCAGCACGCCGATGACGAGCATCGCCGCGCCCCACGCCAGGAACCCCAGGTCGTAGAGCAGCTGGTGCTCGCCCGGACGCACGTGGTGCAGGCCGAGGAGGTGGTGGTTGATGATTCCCTCGACGAGGTTGAAGCCGCCCCACCCGGCCAGCAGGCCGCCGGCGAGGACCGTCCACGGCCACGGACCCGTGCGCCGGCGTGTGGCGCTCCACAGCACCAGGACCCCGGCCACGGTGAACGCGTACGTCGCGGCGTGGAAGATGCCGTCGGCCAGGATGTTGAGCCGCAGGTTCTCGACCGAGTCCGGCGGCACCCCGGCGTGGTCGATCAGGTGGTGCCACTGAAGGAGCTGGTGCAGCACGATCCCGTCGAAGAATCCACCCAGGCCGATGCCGAGCAGAAGCGCCCCGATGATCGGCCGTCTCAGCCGGGTGTCGGCTGTGGTGTCGCCGGTGCCACGGTCGGTCATTCGGTTCGACGGGGCAGTCCGCGTGCCGGACCTCGTGCGGCGGTCCATCGGCATCCACCATGCGGCGCGCGCACCAACGAGGCCGGCGATCTCGCCGGCCCCATCGGTCCAGAGGAGGAGGGAATCGGTCGTCGCCGGCTGAGAGGGCACATGCCGGCGACGAGGTGCATCCAGCGTGCGCCCTCGGCCCGGTCCTGGCCAGCGACGCTCGACGCGCGTGTGCCTACGTCATTCGGCCGAACCGGCTGCCGCGCGAGGGTCTGCTCACCGAGCGTGCTAGGGTGTCCCCCCATGCGTTTCCGGCTCACGCCGATCCTGATCGGCCTGCTCTGCGCCGCGTGCGCGTTCGTGCCGGCCTCGACGAGCGCGCCGGCCTTGACGCCGACCGCATCGGCCACCGAGGCACCGACGCCCAGCGCGCAGCCGACGCCACTCGTGACGCCGGCGCCGACGCCGAGCGCCACGGCCGAGCCGTCGCCCAGCCCGACGCCCGATCCGTCGGTGCTCGACCTGCGGCTGACCGGCTGCAACGGCGGGGTCGTGCTCGAGTGGTCGCCGAGCCGCCACCCGGATTTCAGCTTCTACCTGGGCTTCCGATCACCGGAGCGCCAGATCGAGCCGCAGTACCCGCCGATCGCGCCCGCCGTCGACTGGGGCGACCTCTACGCGACCGATCCGTTCGTCACCTCCGGCTTCGACGCCACCGTCATCCCGTCGGCCACGACCTGGTACTACCGCGTGATGGCCTACGACGCCGCCGGCCGAGTGCTGAGCACGTCGCCGGTCCGGTCGGCGCGGCTCCACCCGGTTGCCGCGATGGAGCTCGAGGTCGAGACGACCGATGACGGCCGCACGCTCCTCCGCTGGACGCCCTTCGACGGACGGCCGGGCTGCTTCAGCTCCTACCGGATCCTGTACGGCACCGGCGGGTTCGCGAACACGCTGCTCACCACGGTCTCGGCCCGCGAGCGGACGGAGCTCGAGACCGGTGCGCTCCATCCCGGTGCCTCGTACACCCTCCGCGTCCAGGCGGTCCGAACCACGACCCTCGGCCATTTCGTGGTCGGCGAGACCGCGATCGTGACCCACCTCGTTCCGCAGCCCGAGCCGTAGGGGCGCCGCGGCGAGAATTGCCCCCCAGGGGCACTATCGGCCAGGGAAGTGGCAGTCCGGTGCCCTGGCTGGCCGCTTCGCGCGCTCCCGGGTAACCAACAGCCACCGTGTCCGGGCTTCCTGGCCGATAGCTCCGCTCCCGGGTAACTAACAGCCACCGTGTCCGGGCTTCTTGGCCGATAGCTCCGCTCCCGGGCAATTGGCGGACATGACGTCCGGGCTTCCTGGCCGATAGCTCCGCTCCCGGGCAATTGGCGGACATGACGTCGCCGCTTCCTGGCCGATAGCTCCGCTCCCGGGCAATTGGCGGACATGAGGTCGCCGCTTCCTGGCCGATAGCTCCGCTCCCGGGCAACTGCCGCACACCCGTCGCCGCTTCCTGGCCGATAGCTCCCCCACGACAGCTGCACGACGAACCGGACACGCGACGACGCCGGGGGCACGTCCCGGCGTCGTCGTTTTCGTGCAGTGTCGCGTGTCGCACCGCGCGACCGCGACGGGTCTGGGTCAGCTGGAGGCGCCGCTCTCGCTCATCGAGCGCTCGGCGTCGTCGAGCGCCTGCTCGGCCTGCTGCCCGGCCTGGTTGACGGTGTCGCGCACCGCCTCACCGACGCCGCGGCTTGCCTCGCCGAGCATCTCGCGCTCCTGCCGGGTTTCCGGGACCAGCGCGCCGACCAGTGCGCCGGCGCCGACGGCGATCGCGCCGACCGCCAGCGGGCTGGCCTGCATGAACCGCTCGAGCCGCCAGCCGACCTCCTGGGCCGTCTGCTGCCCGGTCTGGATCACCTGGCCGGTCACCTGCTGGGCCGTCTGGCCCGCCTGGCCGACCGCGTTGCCGACGTTCTCGCCGACGCCGCCGATCGCCTCACCGGCACGCTCGCCGATGCCCTGCTCCTGCCCGGTTCCGCCACTGCCGTAGGCCTGGCCGTAGCCCTGGCCGGTGCGCTGGCCGTACGACGAGGTCGTGCCGTACATCCGGTCGTAGCCGGAGGTCGAGCGGCCCTTTCCGTGGCCGTTGCCGTTGCCGCCCTCGGATCGGTTCATCCACAGCAGCGCCAGTCCCGCGCCGGCCATCGCGGCCGGGATCGGGTTGCGCTTGATCGTCTCCATCACCATATCGGTCATCCCCTTTGCAGTCTCCTCGACGCGACCGATGGTCGCCTCGCGGACGTTTTCCTTTGCCTCGTTCATGAGGTTTCCGGGGTCGAGCCGATCCCCGAGCTCGTTGAGCGTCCCGCCCATCTCCAGGCGGGTCTCCTCGATCTCGGCTCGGATCTCGGTTACCTCGATCTCCTCGCTGTCCGCGTCGTCGGCGTCGCGCGCCTCGACCTCGAGGTCCGCCTCCGCGGCGTCCTCCTCGGCCAGCCGGATGTCGTCGTCGCGATCCAGCGTCACTTCACCTGCTCCTTGACGTACTCGATGTTTTCCTTGACGGTCTCGGCCGTCTCCTTCGGGGCCAGCTCGGTCTCCTGGATGCGCTTCACGCCCATGGCGGTGATTGCGCCGCCGATGGCGAGCACGACGAGGGCCACGATGAGTGCCGACAGCCATGGCTCGATGCCCGCCTCGACGAGGCCGAACACGGCCGCGATCAGCAGCACGAGCAGTCCGGCGTACAGGATCGCGCCGCCCGCGCCGGCCATCGCCGCGCCGCGGCTCATCTTCCCGACGCTCGAGGTCACCTCGACGCGAGCGAGGTCGATCTCCTTGCGGACGAGCGTGCTGACCTGGCGTCCGAGATCGCCGAGGAGATCGCCGATGCCTCGGCTCTCCTGGCGTTCGGTCATGGCCGGAGCCCCTCGTCGGCCGGATCGCCCAGGCGATCGGCGCCGATGCCGGTCGCGCCCGGGCCCGTGGCCTCGTAGGTTCCGGCCGTTCCGCCGGTGCCGTACGCGCCGGCGCCGTAGCCGCGCGAGCCGTAGGTCGCTCCGTAGCCGGAGCCGCTCATGCCACCCTGGCTGCCACCGCCGCCGGCCGCCTTGATGAAGCGGGACGCGGCGACGCCGAGGAGGAAGGCACCGCCGACGAACAGCAGCGGCTGGCGACGGGCGACGTCCTCGACGGTGTGGACGAGCTGGCGCGCGTCGGTCTCACGCAGGAACGAAGCGATGCGCTCGGTCTGCTCGGCGGCCGTCATCGTCAGGTTGGCGATCGCCGGCTGCTCGGTCTCCATGTCGGACGAGACGCGGCGGACCGAATCGGCGAGCTGGTCCAGGCCCTCGGCCGTCTGCTCGCGTGCGCGATCGGCCTGCTGGAAGCCGACGTTCGTCGCTCGCTCGGCGAGATGCCCGGCCGTCTCGCCGGCCTCCTGGCCGGCCTCGGCGAGGGGATGCTCCTGCTCCATGCCGATGTCCGTATCGGTCACATCGGCGGTCGCGGAGGAGGATCGATTGCTGGTCATGTGGGAACCCCCAGTGCTGGTTGTTGGAATCAGTGGGGGTGGTCATTGCACCAGCCGTTCCATCCCGCCCAAGTTTTCGCCGAGTGACGCGGAGGGTCAGTCGAAGGCGCGTCCGATGGCCTCGGCCACGCGGCCGATCAACCCGCGGTCGTCCTCGTCCCCGGCTCGCGACTGCGCCGTCGCGCGATCGTGGCGCAGCAGGTTGCGCTCGACCTGGAGGCGCTGTCGATACAGCACCTCCCACTCCTCGTACGGCACGACGAGCCTGGACAGCCGCTCGTCGAGGGCCGGCAGCAGCTCGTCGGCCCGCCGCGCGGCGCGTGGCTCGCGCATGGCGCGGATGATGTCCTCGACCTCCTGCGCCTCAGCGCTGGTGGTCAGGTGGGCATCGGTCTCGGTGAGACGGTCAGCCACCGCGGCCCGGCTCCGTGCGACGGCCTCCTTCGATCCCACGACCGCGACGTCCGAGGGGTGGATCGTGACCTCGATGTCGCGGCCCTTCAGCATGATCACCTGGTCGGGCACGAGGCGGCGCACCGTGGCTCCGCCGACCGCCGCGAGGAGCTTCGACGGTACCTCGAGCACGCGCGGCGCCCGCGCGCGCGTGAGCTCCAGGCCCGCCGCGTCGACCGCCTGCTCCAGCTCGCCGGCCACCTGGTCGTAGGCGCCGGGCTTGATGACGATCGGGATGTGGGCGTCCTCCCAGCGCTTGACGATCGTCCGGATCTTGAAGATCGGCGCGACGATGACGAGGAACACGATCACGACCGCCAGCACCGCCGCGTAGGGATAGCCGCGCAGGACCTGCTTGATCTTGCCGCCGATGCCCTTCGGCCGGTCGTCGGGGTGCATGAGCAGCAGGCCGGCAACGCCGACGCCGATCGGCAGCAGGACCGCCAGGACGAGCATCGCGAGCCGGATCCAGCCCTCGTCGACGAAGTCGGGTGCCGGGATGGCGGCGACGAGGAAGGCCCCGACGTTGGGAAGCAGGACGCCGACGAGCGCGACCACCCACAGGACCGATCCGAGCGCCACGCCGGCCAGCAGCAGCTGCTTGTCCTGCGGCACCCGGCCGAACAGGAGGATCGAGGCCCAGCCGAACGCCATCTGCACGATCCGGCCGACCTGGCGCCCGATGAAGGCAATGAGGGGAGCGATGAGTGCCATATGCCGGCCCTTTGGCAACCGTCGTGCCACGGGTCGGCGGGGTCTGGTATCGGCCTTGCGCGTGAGCAGGTCGGAACCGCATCCACGGCCGGCGCCTGCCGGCCACAGCTTCACCGGGAGGGAACATTTCATGCAGGACGACACGCGCCGCACCCACGAGGGGACGGCCGACACGCAACACCACCGAACCGATGACGTCGACCGGCGCCACGACTCGGCGCACGATCGTGGCTACGCCACGAGCAACGTCAACGTCGCGACCGCCGATCCGGGCTGGATCGGCAACGGCCGGCGTGACCGCGTGCGCTGGGGCCCGATCTGGGCCGGCCTCGTCATCGCCATCGCCAGCTTCCTGCTGCTCTCGACCGCTGCGATCGCCGCCGGGGCGCTCGCCGTCGAGGGCGGCGTCCGGGCCGATGAAGCCGGCATGGCCGGCGGCATCGTGTCCGCCGTCATCGCGCTGCTCGCCTTCCTGGCCGGCGGCTTCGTGGCGGCTCGGACCGCGGGCGTCATCGGCCGCGGCTACGGCGCGCTCAACGGCTTCCTGGTCTGGGCGCTCGGCGTCGTGCTGATCCTGGCCCTGGCGGCCTTCGGCCTCGGCTCGCTGTTCGGTGCCTCGGGCGACCTGTTCGCCCAGTACCAGCAGATGGGCCAGCCGCAGCCTGAGGGCGTCGACCAGCAGCAGGTCGTCGAGGGCATCCGCAACAGCTCGATCGGCGCCTTCATCGGCATGCTGCTGCCGGCGCTGGCCGCCGCCGCGGGCGGCGCGCTCGGCGGACGCGAGGACGTCGTCGCCGAGTACTAGCCTCTCCTCGCCACGCCAGGCCGGTCGGTCCGCACGGATCGGCCGGCCTCGTGGCATCTCGCGTGCCATGACGCGATCGTGAGCCGCTCTGCCCTCGCCCTCGTCCCGGCCTCGTTGCGCGGCGTCGCGTTGCGCGAGCAGGCCGTCGGCGCGTGGCGGACGATCTGGGCCGCGACGCGCCTGTTCGTCGACGACCAGGGCCTGTCGTGGGCGGGCGCCATCGGGCTGTACCTGTTCCTGTCGGTGCCGCCGTTCATGGTCGCCGTGACCTGGGCCGCCGGGCCGCTCTTCGGCACCGGCGGGGCCGAGCGCTTCGTGGTCGAGCAGGTGGCCAAGTACCTGCCGGCCCAGCAGCAGCTG
>DATLGA010000041.1:0-89429 GCA_035540715.1 Candidatus Limnocylindrales bacterium
AGGCACGTGCCGTGGCGGTGCTAGCCTGTCGCAGCTGACCGATGGCCGGAGTGGCGGAACGGCAGACGCAGCCGGCTTAAACCCGGCGGCCGCAAGGCGTGGGGGTTCGAATCCCTCCTCCGGCACCACCGTCTCGCCTCGGCGGGACTAGCCCTCCCGTTCCGGGATCGGCTCCATCGCCTCCTCGCCGGGCGGATCCTCGCCCGGCTGCGCCACGCGCGGATCGGCGTGATCGGCCGGGTCGTCGGTGGTGGGCTTGTCGAAGGGGTGCATCGGCTCCGGCGCCTTGCCGGCGCGCCGATCGAGCTCCTCGTGGTCCATGCCGGCGGCTCCGCAGGACGCGTGCCCGTCAACCGCGGCGGAACAGCCGCCGGCGCTGGGGCTTCGGCTTGGGTGACGCGACCTGGATGCCGAGCGTCGCCTGGGCGATCCTGCGAAGCGCCATCGCGGCCGGCGACGCAGGTCGGCCGATGACGAGCGGCACCCCCTCGTTGACCGATCGGATCATCTCGACCTCGGTGTACGGGATCTCGGCCGCGGGCTTGGCGCGAAGCAGGTTCTCGACGTCCCGCGTCTTGAGCAGCTCGTTCGGGAAGACGTGGTTGATCACGAGGAGCGTCCGAGCCTTCAGCGGCGTCGTATCGGCCAGGAAGGCGTTGAGGAGGCTCATCGCTCGGAGCGCCGCGATCTCCGGGAAGAGCACGAAGGCGTGCACGTCGGCCTGCTCGAGTGCCCACAGCGATCGCTGGTCGAGACGGCTGCCCAGGTCGATCACGATATGGTCGAAGGACGGGCGCATCACCTCCACGATGCGCTCGAGGTGGTCGACCGTGACGCGGAAGTCGGCCTCTGGCCGAGGCGGGGCGGCGAGCACCGCGAGGCCCGAGGCGTGTCGGGTCACGTACGACTGGGCCAGCTCCGGGTCGGCGAGCGCCTGATCGTCGCTCGCGAGGCCGGCCAGGTCGTAGCGAGGGCTCAGATTCAGGTGCGTCGCGACCTGGCCGAACTGGAGATCGAGATCGATCAGCAGGACGCGCGATGCGGGCATCATCCCGTCATCCGATCCGCCGGCATTCGGCTCCGGAGCGCGGCCCGTCTGGGCTCCGCCGCCGGCGAGCAGGACCGCCGTGTTGACCGCCAGGGTCGTCGTCCCCACGCCCCCCTTCGGACTGAAGAACGCGATCAGCTCCCCGCGGCCCGCGCGTGAGGCGAGCTCGGGACGAACCTTGCCGGCACGAATGAGGAGGGCCATCACCCGCCCCTCGAGCTCACCCCGGTCGAATGAGCCGGCGATCACGTCGTCCGCGCCGGCTTCGAGGAACGCGATCCGTGCCTCGACGTCATGGGCCGGTGCGACGACGAGGATCGGCGTCACGGTGCCGTGGTGGCCGGCCGTCCGGAGAGCGGAGATGGCGCCCGACGTGGCGAGGCCCTCGGCCACGATGAGGTCGACCGGCGTGCCGCGCATGGTCGCGACCGCGTCGGCAGGCGTGCCGGCAACCGAGGTCGCATAGCCGGCGCCGCCGAGCGTCGACTCGAGCTCGGTGCGCAGCTCGGGGCTGCGGGCGCAGATCAGGATCGGGTTCGATGGCATCGGCAGATCAATCGGCAGCGGCGGGTGTGCGCCGGAGTATACGGTTCGTCGGAGCGAACGTTGGCGGGCCAGCCCCGGCCCGTCTATACTCTGGCTGCGCGCCTCCCGCCGTGGAGGCGTGGTCCATGTTCACAGTCAGGGTTCCTTTCTGCCGCGTGCCCGGCGCCCGCCGGAGTCACGCCGCAAACCCAGAGAGAGGAGAATCACGCGCCTCATGCGCCGTTACGAGCTCATGCTCCTGCTTCGTCCCGACCTGGAGGACGACAAGCTGCAGGCTGCAGTCGAGAAGGTCACCCGCGCGATCGTCAATGCCGGTGGCGCGCTCGCGAAGGTCTCGCCGTGGGGAAAGCGCCGTCTCGCGTACGAGATCGGCCGCCACCGGGAGGCCAGCTACTTCCTCATCCACTTCGACATCGAGCCGTCACAGGTTCGCGAGATCGAGCGTGGCATGCTGATCAGCGAGGAGATCATGCGTCACCTCGTCACCGTGCTCGAGGACCGCGGCCCGGCCGAGGAGCTGCCGCCGGCGGCCGCCGCGCGTTCGAGCGCCGACGACACCGGCGACTCGGCGCCGATCCCGGACGAGGCGGACGACGACACGAGTGACGACACCTCGGACGACACGTCCGAGGACACGAGTGACGACACCTCGGATGACGAGGCGGACGACGAGGCAGGATCGCCGGCCGATGACGAGCCGGCACCCATCGGTGAGGAAGGAGCCCGCCAATGACGCTCAACAAGATGATGATCATCGGCAACCTCGGAGCCGATCCGGAGCTGCGCTACACGCCCAGCGGCAAGGCGGTCACCGACCTCCGCGTGGCGGTGAACGACAACCGCAAGGGTCCCGACGGCGAGTGGATCGAGGAGACGCTCTGGTTCCGCGTCAGCGTCTGGGAGCAGCAGGCCGAGCGAATGGCCGAGCAGTTGCGCAAGGGCAACAAGGTCTACGCCGAGGGACAGCTGCGGGTCCGCGAGTACGAGAGCCGGGACGGCGAGAAGCGCCAGTCCCTGGAGCTCGCCTTCGCCCGCGTCGTCAACCTTGAGCGCCGCAGCCGGGACGAGGAGGGCGGCGGATCGGGCGGCTCCGGTTCGTACGGGGACGCTCCTCCGCAGGTCAAGCCGCGCGGCGCCGGCCAGGGACGCGGCTCGTCCTCCGGCGACGAGATGGACGTCGACGACATTCCCTTCTAGCACCACCGCGAGGAACGACACCACATGGCAAGCCCCCGATCCCGCCGCGAGGCGGCGGACTACTACCGCGATCGGCGCCGGCGCAAGGTCTGCAACTTCTGCGTCGACAAGGCCGAGAGCATCGACTACAAGGAGGTCAACCGCCTCCGCCGGTACCTGAGCGAGCGGGCGAAGATCGAGCCACGCCGCAAGACCGGCACCTGCGCACGCCACCAGCGCATGCTGACGACCGCCCTGAAGCGCGCCCGACACGTGGCGCTCCTGCCGTACGCGCCGCAGCACCTCCGGCCCTGAGCGACCGCCACCGGTCCTGACGGCCGTTCCAGCACCGATGGCCGGTCCGCGAGGGCCGGCCGTCGCGCATCCGCCGGTTGACGCGACGCCGCGGAACGGCGACACTCCGCTCGCCCGAGGGGGAGTACCCCCACGAGGTGTCGTCGTCAGGACGGCGGGACCGATTCCCGCCCGGCGGCACCGGCCGACCCATCCGGTGGTCGGGAGAGACCTTCGGCCGTACTGGAGGTCGCCTCGTGCCCGACTACATCTCGTGGATCATCTTCGCGGTCGCCGTCGGCGGCCTGCTGTCTCTCGATCTCTTCGTCTTCCATCGGGAGGCCCGTGCCGTCCGCATGCGCGAGGCGGCCGCCTGGGTGACCGTGTGGGTCACGCTGGGCCTCAGCTTCGGCGGCTGGATCTTCCTGACCCGCGGCGCCACCAGTGGCGCGGAGTACCTGGCCGGCTACCTGATCGAGTACTCGCTCTCGATGGACAACGTGTTCGTCTTCGCGGTCCTCTTCGCGTACTTCGGCGTCCCGGCCGCCTACCAGCACCGCCTGCTGTTCTGGGGGGTGATGGGCGCGATCGTCTTCCGAGCCATCTTCATCGTGGCCGGCACCGCGCTGCTCTCCGCCTTCCACTTCGTCATCTACCTGTTCGGCGCCCTCCTGCTGTTCACGGCGTGGCGGATGGTGACCGCCGGCACGGAGCACGTCGATCCGAGCTCGAATCCCGTCCTCCGGGCCATGCGACGCGTCATCCCGGTCACCGACGACTTCGACGGCCAGCGGTTCTTCACTCGGCGGAACGGGAAGCTGTGGGCCACGCCGCTCTTCGCGGCCCTCGTCGTGGTGGAGACGAGCGACATCATGTTCGCGATCGACAGCGTGCCGGCGATCCTGGCGATCACGACCGATACGTTCATCGTCTTCACGTCGAACGCCTTCGCCATCATGGGGCTGCGCTCGCTCTACTTCCTGCTGGCCGGCCTGATCGACCGGTTCGAGTACCTGAAGTACGGGCTTGCGGCGCTGCTCGCCTTCGCCGGGATGAAGATGCTGCTCAGCGACGTCGTCCACCTCGACGTGTGGCTGTCGCTCGGGGTCATCGTCGCGATCCTGCTCCTCTCCGTGGTCATCTCGCTCCTGGCCACCCGCGGCCGGGAGGTGCCGGAGACGACGCCCCCAGCGCACTGAGCGCCACCCGGCCGGGCGGCCGCGAGGCCCCTCGCGGGTATACTTCTTGCGCTCGCGGACGCCCGACGGCGTCGGCCGAGGCGCCATCGGCGCAGAGACCATCGCAAGGAGGCCAGAGTGCTGAAGCAGGAGAGCAGGCCGGCGACGGCCGCGGCGGAGGAGACCACCGAGCTGTGGGCGTTCTTCCGCGGCGACTTCGTGCCACTCCGTGACGCGAACATCAACGTCATGACGCACGGCTTCAACTACGGCACGGCCGTCTTCGAGGGCATCCGGGCCTACTGGAACGCCGACGAGGAGCAGCTCTTCGCCCTCGAGCTCATCCCGCACTACGAGCGCATCCGCGCCTCGGCCCGGCTCCTCATGATGGAGGTCCGCCAGTCGCCCGAGGAGCTCGCCGAGATCACGGTCGAGCTCCTTCGACGTGACGGGCTGCGCGAGGACGTGTACATCCGGCCGATCGTGTACAAGAGCTCCGAGACGATCGGCGTGAGGCTTCACAACCTCGATGCCGACATCACCATCTTCGGCATCCCGTTCGGCCAGTACATCGACACCGAGGGCGGCATTCGCGCCATGGTCAGCAGCTGGCGCCGCACCGACGACAACGCCATCCCGGCGCGCGGCAAGATCACCGGCGCCTACGTCAACGGGGCGCTGGCGAAGAGCGAGGCGCAGCTGAACGGCTTCGACGAGGCGATCGTCCTCACCTCCGACGGCCACGTGAGCGAAGGCAGCGCGGAAAACCTGTTCCTCGTGAAGGACGGTGTGCTCATCACCCCGCCGGTCACCGACAACATCCTCGAGGGCATCACCCGACGGCGGCTCATGGAGATCGCGCGCAACGATCTCGGCGTCGAAGTGCGCGAGCGCTCGATCGATCGCACCGAGCTCTACACCGCCGACGAGGTGTTCCTGTGCGGAACCGGCGCGCAGATCAGCGCGGTCATCGAGATCGACCGACGACCGGTCGGGTCCGGGCGTCCGGGGGACGTCACGCGCGGCCTCTCGCGGACGTACTTCGACGCCGTGCGTGGCTCCCTGCCGGCGTACCGCGACTGGCTCACCCCCGTCTACTAGGAAGCTGCGAGGAACGTCGCGCGGGGCCGGCACGGGGGTTGCGACCGGCCGCGCTGCCGGACGATCGACTGCCATGACGACTCCGGAAGCGGGGGATCGCTACCACTGGCTGAGCCGCATCCTCGAGATGGTGCCCGGCACGATCTCGTGGGCCGTGCTCATCCTGCCGCTGTGGCTCAGCTTCAGCTACCCGTGGCTGGTCGCCTACTTCGTCCTGAGCTTCGACTTCTACTGGCTCTGCCGAGCGCTGTGGTTCAGCGGCGCGGTGATCGTCGCATACCGGCGCATCCGCAGTGTGCTGGCCGTCGACTGGACCGATCGGATCGCCCACCTCGCCGATGACCCGGTCGTCCGAGCCCTGCCCGAGCCGCCGCCCCGGGCCGAGGACCTGATCCACCTGGCGCTCATCCCTACCTACACCGAGCCGCTCGAGAAGCTGCGCGACACCGTGCGTGCGCTCGCCGAGGCCGCGTGGCCGCGCGAACGAAAGGTCTGCGCGATCATCACGCGCGAGACCGATGCCGGCGGCATCGCGAACGTCAAGGCGCTCCAGGCCGAATTCGGCGACCGCTTCGCCGAGTTCATCCACATCCTCGATCCGCTCGAGCCGGGCATCGTCGTCGGCAAGTCCAGCGCAATGGCGTGGGGCGGCCGCTATCTGTATCGGCTGCTCGTGCGCGAGCGCGGGATGGACCCGCGGCGCATCCTCGTGACGGACCTCGACGCCGATTACCGCGTCCACCCGCAGTACTTCGCGTACCTCGCCTGGGTTCACCTGACCGACCCGAACCGCGAGACGCAGCTCTACCAACCGATCCCGTACTTCCACAACAACATCTGGGAAGCGCCGATGCTCCAGCGCCTGTTCGCGGCGGTCCTGACCCAGCTGCAGATGTGGCGCAGCGTCCTGCCGGAAAAGCTCCAGAGCTTCGGCTCGTACTCGACCACGCTCCACCTCGTCCACGACGTGGGTTACTGGGCGACCGATGCGATCCCCGAGGACAGCCGCTTCTACTGGAAGAGCTACTTCCGCTACGGTGACCGCTTCCGCGCCGTGCCCCTCTTCATCCCGATCTACGGCGACGCCGTGCGGGCGCGCGGCTACTGGCGCAGCATGGCGGAGCAGTACTTCCAGGCGCGCCGCTGGGCCTGGGGCGTGACCGACATCCCGTACGTGATCGAGAACGCGGTACGGTCCTCGCATATCCCGTTCTGGTCGCGGTTCTGGCGGGTCATGAACCTGTTCGGCGAGCACATCAACTGGGCGATCGCGCCGTTCGTGATCATGTTCGGGGCCACGGTCCCGCTGCTCATCAACCCGGCCTTCGCCGAGACCACCCTCGGGCAGAACCTGCCGCTGTTCGCGAGCGCGATGCTGACGATGGCCCTCAGCAGCCTGCTGGTCCTCGTGGCCGTCGAGCACCGGATCGTGCCGCCGCGACCCGCCCACTGGAACCTTCTCCAGCGCTTCATGAGCTACGTCCAGTGGCTCGGGCTGCCGGTCGTCGGCATCTTCTTCAGCACCCTGCCGGCCCTCGACGCCCAGACGCGGCTGCTGACCGGGCGCTACCTCGAGTACCGCGTCACCGAGAAGGTTTGACCGTGCCGCGCCGCGTCCCGCCGATCGCCCGCGTCCGCCTCGCCCGCTCGCTGCCGCGCCTGCTGGCCTGGCCGGCCCTCGTCACCGGCACGGGCGCCATGGCTTCGGCGACCTGGGTCGTCGGGTCGTTCGGCGCCGGCATCGGCGGGGTCGTCTTCGCCGCGCTCGGCGGCCTCCTCGTGATCGTCGGCCTGGTCGCCGCCGTCCTGCTGCTCAGCATCCGGCTCGACGTCGAGGAGGCGGCCATCCGGCTCTCCTGGATCGGCGGCGAGCGCATCTATCCGCTCACCCGCGGTCCGGTGACGCGCGTCCGGGTTCGCGGCAAGGACGCGTCGCGGCTCCGCAGCCGGATCGGCGTCTTCGGATGGGCGGTCGGCTCGGCCCGCCTGCGCGACGAAGAGGACATCCACGTCGTGCGGCTCGCTCGCACGTCCACCGCGATCATGGTGCCCACCGAGCGGGGCCGGCTCGCGATCGCCGCCGACGACGAGGAGCATCTCCTCGACGCCCTCTCGCGAGCGGCGCGAGCGCGCCAGCGGCTGGAGGAGCTGGCCGACCAGGCGCGCCCTCCCGAGCCGACGCCCGCCGCCGAGATGGCCCCGGCGCCGGCGCAGGAGCCCGAACCGGTCGACGCCGCCGTCGACGTGCAGCCGCACGTGATGACCGGTATCGAGCGGGCGCTGCTCGAGCAACGGCTCGCCGCGGAGCGGATGGCGGCCGAGGCGGCCCCGGACGCGGTGGGCGCGCCGACCGCTCCGGCGGACGATACCGCGGCTCTGGAGCCGCCGGCGGCCCGGGAAGCGGAGGGGTCTCCAGAGGCGGCAGCCGCCGGCCGCCGGTTCGCGCTTCGCCGCCCGCGCCCGTCCGCGGCGTTCGTCTTCCTGCCCCTGGTCGGCGCCGGCATCGCGTGGGGGATCGGGATCGCGGGCGGCACCTACCCGGATCCGGATTCGGATCTGGGGCGGCTCACGTCGCTGGCCCTCGTCCTGGCCGGGCCCGCGACATCGGTCGGAGCGATCATGGCGCTGGCATGGTGGCCGCGGCTGATCGGGGTCATCGTCGCAGGCGGGCTGGCGGCATCGGTCTTCATCGGACGTGCCCTCGCCGGCGGCTGATTGACACGACGCCGGGTGGCTGCGACGATCGGCGACCAATCGAAGAGCGGCGATGACGGAGACACGACGGCCGTCGCGCCGGGTCACAGCGAGCCTGGATCGGTGCAAGCAGGCGACCCCGGTGGCGGCACGTCATCCCTCCCGAGCTGGAGGCGCCAAGCGACCTGCATGGCCGTGGGTAACGCCTCCCGGGAAGGCCACCCGATAGCAGCGGCGGCACCATCGGTCCGGTCACGGGCCCGTGGGAGTGAAGTGGATCGGTCGCGCCGCAGGCGCGCGTCGGTCAAGCGCGGGTGGTACCGCGGGAGTTCATCCCGTCCCGGAGTTCCGGGACGGGATCGTTGTTTTCGAGAGCAGGAGCGCAGACGAGAGTTGTTCAAGCCGGTATCGAGCAAGCTGGACATGCCCGCGCTCGAGCGCGAGGTGATCGAGCGCTGGCGCGCGCGCGACACGATGTCGCGCTACCTGTCGCGCAACGACGGCGCCACCGAGAAGTACAGCTTCATCGACGGGCCGATCACGGCGAACAACCCGATGGGCGTCCACCATGCGTGGGGACGAACCTACAAGGACCTCTACCAGCGCTACCACACGATGCTCGGCGAGCGGCAGCGTTACCAGAACGGCTTCGACTGCCAGGGCCTGTGGATCGAGGTCAACGTCGAGCGCGAGCTCGGGTTCAACAACAAGCGCCAGATCGAGGAGTTCGGCATCGACCGCTTCGTCGAGCTGTGCAAGGCGCGCGTGGATAAGTACGCCGGCATCCAGACCGAGCAGTCGAAGCGGCTCGGCTACTGGATGGACTGGGACCACTCGTACTACACGAACTCCGACGAGAACAACTACACGATCTGGGCGTTCCTGGCCGAATGCCAGCGGCGCGGCCTGCTCTACAAGGGCCACGACGTGATGCCCTGGTGCACGCGATGCGGCACCGGCATCAGCAACATGGAGGCGGCCGAGGGCTACGCCGAGGCGAAGCACCTGTCGGTCACGGTGCGGCTGCCGATCACGACCGCGGGTCACGAGGACGAGGACCTGCTGGTCTGGACGACGACGCCGTGGACGCTGTCGAGCAACGTGGCCGCGGCGGTTCACCCCGGGCTGACGTATCAGCTCGTCGAGGGCCGTGACGGCCGGCGCTGGTGGGTCTCGGCGGGCTCGAGGGTCCGGGCCGCGGGAGACGCGACGGTCCTCGACGAGGTGGCCGGCGCGGAGCTGGTCGGGCTCGAGTATCGCGGCCCGTTCGACGACCTGCCGATCGCCGAGGGAGTGACGCACGTCGTCATCCCTTGGGACGAGGTCTCCGATGCGGAAGGGACCGGCGTGGTTCACATCGCTCCCGGCTGCGGCCAGGAGGACTTCGCGCTCGCCAAGGCCCACGACCTGCCGGTGCTCGACCCGATCGACGAGTTCGGGGTCTTCGGCGCTGGGTACGGCTGGCAGACCGGCCGCTACGCCGGTGCCACCGAGGATCCGTCGCAGGATCTCGCGCGCGACATCGTGGCCGACCTCGACCGCAAGGGCATCCTCGTCGGCAAGGAGTCGTACGCGCACTCCTACCCGCATTGCTGGCGGTGCGGCACGCAGCTCATCTTCCGCCTCGTCGACGAGTGGTTCATCGCCATGGATCCGCTGCGCGAGCCGATCAGCGAGGCGACGCGGAGCGCGCGGTGGCTGCCGGAGGGCATCGGGCTCATGGAGCGCGAGCTCGATTGGCTCCGCAACATGGGCGATTGGATGATCAGCAAGAAGCGCTACTACGGGCTCGCGCTGCCCATCTGGGAATGCGTCGAGTGCGACGGCTGGGAGGTGATCGGCTCGAAGGACGAGCTGCGCGACCGCGCGGTGGCCGGCTGGGACGAGTTCGACGGCCACTCGCCGCACCGCCCATGGGTCGACGCGGTCGAGATCGAGTGCCGCGCCTGCGGCGGACGCGCGCGGCGGACCCGGGACGTCGGCAATCCGTGGCTCGACGCGGGGATCGTCGGGCTGTCCACGCTGAAGTGGAACACGGACCGCGACTACTGGCGCGAGTGGTATCCGGCGGACTGGATCAGCGAGTCGTTCCCGGGCCAGTTTCGAAACTGGTTCTACGCGCTGCTGACCGAGTCGACGGTCATGACGGGCACGGCGCCGATGCGAACGCTGTTCGGCTACGCCACGCTCCTCGACGAGCACGGGGAGGAGATGCACAAGAGCAAGGGCAATTCGATCCCGTTCGACGAGGCCGCGGAGCGCATCGGCGCCGACGTCATGCGCTGGATGTACGCCGCGGCGAACCCGGCGGTGAACCTTCGGTTCGGCTACGGCCCCGGCCACGAGGTCGTGCGACGCTTCTTCCTGCCGCTCTGGAACACGTACGGGTTCTTCGTCACGTACGCGCGCCTCGACGGCTGGACGCCGGACAGGACCGATGGCGCCGAGGGCGCCCGCACCCTGCTCGACCGATGGATCCTGTCACGCCTGGGCGCGCTCGTCGCCGAGTCGCGCGCGTCGCTCGACGAGTACGACGCGATGCGAGCCACGCGCGCGATCGAGACCTTCGTCGACGACCTGTCGAACTGGTACGTGCGCCGCAACCGTCGGCGCTTCTGGAAGGGCGAGCTCGACGCCGACAAGCGGGCCGCGCATGCGACGCTCCACGAGGTCCTCACCACCCTGTCACGGCTGCTGGCACCGATCGTCCCGCACCTCGCCGATGCCCTGTGGGAGAACCTCGTCGTCTCCGTCGACGCCGAGGCGCCCGACAGCGTGCACCTCGTCGACTTCCCGGAGCCGGTGGCCGGCCGCAGGGACGAGGCGATCGAGACGGCAGTCGAGCTGGCGCGCCGGACGGTGGCCCTCGGCCGTGCCGCCCGCGCCGCCTCGGGGCTGCGCACGCGGCAGCCGCTGCGCGCGGCCCGTGTCAAGCTGCCCGGCGCCGCGCGCGGGGCGCTGAGCCCCGATCCGGCCGTGGCCGAGGAGCTCACCACGCAGATCACCGATGAGCTGAACGTCCACGCTCTCGAGCTGATCGGCGACGAGGCGGACATGGTCGAGCGCAGCCTCTACCCGCTGCTGCCGGTCATCGGGCCGCGCCATGGCAGAGCCGTGGGGGCGGTGATGGCCGGCGCTCGTGGCGGCGACTGGACGCTCAACGACGACGGCACCGCCACGGTCGGCGGCGTCACCCTCCAGCCGGACGAGTTCGAGCTGACGGCCCGCGCCCGGCCCGGCCACGAGGTGGCCGAGGACGGCGACCTCCTCGTCGCGCTCGACACGGCCCTCGACGACCGGCTGGCTGCGGAGGGCCTGGCTCGTGAGGTGGCGCACCGGCTGCAGGCCATGAGAAAGGCCGCCGGCTACGAGATCAGCGACCGGGTCCGGGTCGCGGTCGCGGGGCCGCGAGCCGCGATCGACCACCTCGTCGCGCACCGGGACTGGCTGGCCGACGAGCTGCTGGCCACGAGCCTGGAGCTCGATGCAGCGGCCGAACTGGCCGAGGCCGACGCGCACGAGACGCTCGACACCGACTCGGGACCGCTGCGGCTCGCCATCGCGCGCGCCTGACCCGGGGCCGGTCGGCTAGAGTGGCGAGGTGGAGGCCAGCACCGAACACGCGCCGTGGCGGCGGCCCGCGCTCGTCCTGGCGGGCACGGCGGCGCTGCTCTACGCCGCGGACCAGGTGACGAAGGCGCTCGTCGTTGCGAACGTCGAGTACGGTGCCCGCTACGATGTGATCGGCGACGTCGTGCAGCTCTGGCACGTGCGCAACACCGGTGCCGCATTCAGCATCCTGCCCGGGTACACCTGGCTCTTCGTACCGATCACGTTCGTGGCTCTCGGCATGGTGGCCTATTTCTTTCGAGCATTCCGTGATCGCGGCCTGGGCATCCACGTCGTGCTCGGGATGATCCTGGCTGGGACCCTCGGCAACCTGACCGATCGGCTGCGCTGGGGCTACGTCGTCGACTTCATCAGCGTCGGCGTCGGTGACCTGCGCTGGCCGACGTTCAACGTCGCGGACCCGTCGGTGGTCATCGGGATCGGCCTGCTCGTGGTCTACCTGACCTTCGTGGACGGGCGACGCCCGGCGGCCGAGCCGACCGGGTGAGCTCGGTGGCGGATCGAACCGTCGAGGGAACCGCGACGGCGGGGAGGGTCGACATCGCCGTCGCCGCCGTGGCCGAGATCAGCCGGGCACACGCCCAGCGGCTCATCGGCGACGGGCGGGCGCTCGTGGACGGGGCTCGGCGTCGGGCCAGCGACCGGCTCGTCGGAGGCGAGCGCATTCGGGTGGAGCTGACGGCGCCGCCCGACGAGACGCTGACCGCCGAGTCCATCCCGCTGCGCGTCGCGTACGAGGATGCGTCGATGCTGATCGTCGACAAGCCCGCGGGCCTCGTCGTGCATCCATCGGCCGGGCATGGCGGCGGCACGCTCGTGAACGCCCTGCTCGGCAGGGCGCAGGAGCGCGGCGAGCCGCTCGGATCGATCGCCGGCGTCGGCCGGCCGGGCATCGTGCATCGGCTGGACAAGGACACGAGCGGTCTGATCGTGGTGGCCAAGACCGATGCCGCCCAGGCGAGCCTGATGCGGCAGTTCGGTGAGCGATCGGTCGAGAAGGAGTACCTGGCGCTCGTCCGGGGAGAGCCACCGGCGAGCCGCGGCCGGATCGAGGCGCCGGTCGGCCGCGACCCTCGCGACCGTCAGCGCATGGCCGTGGTCGCCGGTGGGCGCCCGTCGATCACCGAGTACGAGGAGCTCGGCAGCGGCGGTGGCTACAGCCTCCTGGCCGTTCGTCCACTCACCGGTCGAACACACCAGATCCGTGCGCATCTCGCATACCTCGGCCTGCCGATCGCCGGAGATGTGCGCTACGGCGGGGGAGAGGGCCCGGGAGGGCTTCGGCGTCAGTTCCTCCATGCCGCGCGCCTGCGGCTTCGGCGTTCGGGAGACGGTCGGACCCTGCGCGCCTGGAGCGAGCTGCCCGGCGACCTGGCGGCGTGCCTCGAGGCGTCGACCGTCTCCGTGCCGGCCGAGCGTCTGCCGGCCGGGGTCGGCTCGGAGGTGGAGGAATGACGCTCGAGACGGACAAGCGCATGACCTTCCCGAACCCGATGCTCGTCGTCGTGTCGGGGCCCTCGGGGGTCGGGAAGAGCACCATCGTCGCCGAGATGGCGCGACGGCGGCCGCAGGTCGTCCCGATCGTGACGGCGACGACGCGACCACGCCGTCCGGACGAGATCGACGGGGTGCATTACCACTTCCTGACCGCGGAGGCGTTCGAGGAGCTCATCGCTCGCGACGGCCTGCTCGAGCACGCGAACAACCACGGCTACTGGTACGGGACGCCGATCGACCAGGTTCGCGGAATCCTGGCCGCGGGCCGCGACGCGATCCTGACGATCAGCCCCGAGGGTGCGCGCAACGTTCGGCGCCAGGTGCCCGACGCGCTCCTCATCTTCGTCATGCCACCATCGATGGAGGACCTTGCCGAACGCCTGCTCGGCCGCGGTTCGGAGACGATGGCGAGCCTCGAGCGACGCCGTCGGGACGCCGAGCGCTGGATCGCCGAGTCCGACGACTACGACCACGTCGTGGTGAACGAGACCGGCCATCCGGAGCAGGCGGCCGAGCGGATCTGGGACATCATCCAGGCAGAGGCTCGTCGGGACCCGCCGCGCCGCCCGCGCGTCTGACGGGCTCCCGGCCATGACGACGGAGTCCGGCGTGGTGCGCGTCGCCGTCGAGGCGCTCGCGGATCGGCCCGAGCGGACCTTCAGCTACGCCTGGCCGGCGGCGTTCGGCGATCCGGCGCCGGGCTCGCTGGTGATGGTGCCGTACGGGCGGCGCACGGCGCTCGGATATCTGCTCCCGGGCACCGACGAGGTGGTCGACGGCCTCAGGCCCGTCGAGGCCGTCGTGTCGGCCCCGATGCTCACCGCGGACCTGCTGACCCTTGCCGAGGAGATTGCCGCGTACTACCGGGCGCCCATCGGCGCGACGCTGGCCGCCATGCTCCCGCCCGGCCTGGAGTCTCGGCTCGTGCGCCGATGGATCGTCGAGGATCTGGCCGCGCTGCCGGAGGGTCTGCGCAGCGCCGTCGGCCCGGACCGCGCCATCGCCGATGCCGCCCTGCTCCGCCATGCGCCCCGGCGCGGACGTGAGGCGTGGGTCGAGCGGCTGCGCCGGAGCGGTGCGATCCGCGCCGATTGGATCCTGCGGCCCCCCGAGGTCGCCGAGCGGCGCGTGCGAGTCCTGCGCCCGGTCCCGGGCTCCGCGGAGCCGCCGCGGCGAGCACCGGTGCAGCGGGCGTTGCTGGAGGCGCTCGGCGACGAGGAACGGACGCTCGCCGAGTTGGCGGACGCGCTCGGCGTGGCCCCGAATTCGCTCCTCCAGCCGGCGCGCCGGCTGGAGGCGCTGGGGCGGGCGGCGCTCGCCTGGCGCGTCGTGGGGCGCGATCCGCTCGCGCACCGCCCGAACGCGCCGGACCTGCGGCACGCTCTCGCCGCGGAGCAGCGACAGGCAGTCGAGACCATCGAGCGCCTCGGCCCCGGCGCAGAGCTGTTGCTCGAGGGTGTGGCGGCCTCCGGCAAGACGGACGTCTACCTCGCCGTGCTCCAGGCGACTCTCGCGGCGGGACGCGGAGCCATCCTGCTGGTCCCCGAGGTCAGCCTCGTGCCGCAGCTGGCCGACCGGGTCCGCGGGATCGTCGGCGATCGGCTGGCCGTGCTCCACTCCGGGCTCTCGGCGGGGGAGCGCCACGACGAGTGGTGGCGCATTCTGCGAGGCGACGCGAGCGTCGTGGTGGGGACGCGCACCGCCGCGTTCGCACCGCTGCCGGACGTCGGTCTCCTGGTCGTCGACGAGGAGCATGACGGTGGATACAAGTCGGATCGCACGCCGCGGTACGACGCCCGATGGGTCGCGCGCCGGCGCGCGACGCATACGGGCGCCCGCGTCGTTCTCGGGAGCGCGACGCCGGACCTCGTGACCCTCGCACGCGTGCGGGGTGGCCACAGCGAGCGGGCGCGGCTCGTGGAGCGCCGCGTCGGCGGCGTGCCCGAGATCGAGCTTGTCGACCTGCGGGCGGAGCTGACGGCCGGCAACCGCTCGATCTTCTCGACCGCCTTGACCGATGCGCTCGCCAACCTGCGACGTGGCGCGGAGCAGGCGGTGCTCCTCATCAACCGGCGCGGCGCCGCGACGTTCGTCCTGTGCCGCGACTGCGGCGAGAGCCTTCGCTGTCCCGATTGCGAGCTGTCGTTCGTCTACCACCTCGACTCCGGAGCGTTGCGGTGCCACCACTGCGGCCGCTCGGCGACGGCGCCCGACCGCTGCCCGGCATGCTCGAGCCCGCGGATCCGGTACTTCGGCGCCGGCACGCAGCGGGTCGAGGCGGAGCTCCGCGGGCGCTTTCCCGGCCTGCGGGTCGCGCGCCTCGACTCGGACGCCCTCGCCCAGCGCCGCGGCTTCGAAGCCGTGTACGACGACTTCCGCGAGGGGCGCGTGGACGTCCTGGTCGGCACCCAGCTCGCGGCCAAGGGGCTCGATCTGCCGTCCGTGACGCTCGCCGCGGTGATCGCCGCCGACGTGACCTTGAACCTCCCGGACTACCGAGCCGCCGAGCGGACCTTCCAGCTCCTGGCGCAGGTGGCGGGCCGGGCAGGCCGCGGCGAGCGGCCGGGACGCGTGATCATCCAGAGCTACGCGCCCGGCCACTACGCGCTCCGAGCGGCCGCCACGCTCGACGTGGACGGCTTCGCCGACGAGGAGCTCCTTCGCCGCCGTCTGCTCGGGTATCCGCCCTTCAGCGTGCTCGCTCGTCTCCTCGTCGCCGACGCCGATCGGGCCCGGGCCGAGGAGCGCGGCCGGCAGGCCGCGGCAGCGATCACGCTCGAGGGCATCGACGTGCTCGGCCCGCTGCCGTCCTATGTGGCTCGCCGGGCCGGCCGCTATCGGTTCCAGGTCGTGGTGCGTGCGCCGGATGCCGATGCCCGCGCCCTCGCCCTCGAGCGAGTCCCCGCCGGCGTGGCGATCGACGTCGATCCGGAGTCGCTGCTCTGATGGCTACAATGCTCGACGCCATGGCGATTCGACCCATCCTCACCGCGGAGGCTCCGATCCTGCGCGAGCGCACGAAGCGCGTCTCCAGCTTCGACACGAGCCTCCATCGGCTGCTCGACGACATGCTCGAGACGATGCGCGACGCGCCCGGCGTGGGCCTCGCCGCGAACCAGGTGGGCGTGCCGCTGCAGGTCGCGATCATCGAGGTGGACGAACGAATCACCGAGCTCGTGAACCCCGAGATCGTCAAGTCCTCGGGGGAGCAGCTCGACTGGGAGGGCTGCCTGTCGATCCCGGGCTACGTCGCCGAGACGGGTCGCGCCCTGAAGGTCACCGTGAAGGCGCGCGACCGTCACGGCAAGGAGTTCCGCGTCCGCGGCGAGGAGCTCTTCGCCCGCGCGCTCCAGCACGAGATCGACCACCTGAACGGGACGCTGTACATCGACCACCTCGAGTCGATCGAGGAGCTGGTCCGCATTCGCGAGGGCGCCGACGAGGCGGCTGAAGAGACGGCTGCCGGCATCTAGTGGGCGGAATCGGGCGGATCGCCTTCCTCGGCACCGGCGCGTTCGGCGTGCCGCTGCTGGCACGCGTCGCCCCGATGGCCGATGAGCTGCTCGTCGTCAGCCAGCCCGATCGGCCGGCCGGACGCCGGCTTCAGCTCCGCGCGACCCCGGCGGCGCAATTCGCACGCGAGCACGGGCACCCGGTGGTGACGCCGGAACGGTTGCGCTCCGACGAGGCTCGAGCCGCGCTCCACCAGTTCGCTCCCGACGGCCTGCTGCTCGTGTCGTACGGGCAGCTCGTCCCGCCCGACATCCTCGAGGTCGGGCGGCGCCCACCGCTCAACGTCCATCCGTCGCTCCTGCCGCGCCACCGCGGCGCCGCTCCCGTCGCGGGGACGATCCTGGCCGGCGACGCGGAGGGCGGCGTGACGCTCATGGTGATGACCCCGGAGCTCGACGCGGGGCCGATCGTTCGGCAGTGGCGCGTCCCGCTCGGCGGCCGGGAGACGACGCCGGAGCTCGATGCCAGGCTGGCCGACCTCGCCGCGGACGTCGTACCGCCCGAGCTGGAGCGTTGGGCGGCCGGCTCGCTCGACTTCGAGCCGCAGGACGAGGCGGCCGCGACGCACGTGCACCCCTTCAAACGGACGGACGGCTGGATCGATTGGCGCCGTCCGGCCGTCGAGATCGACCGGCAGGTCCGTGCGCTCCAACCGTGGCCGGGAGCGTGGACGTCGATCGACGGCCGTCGCCTCCACATCCGACGGGCACGGCCGGTCGCGGGTGTCGATGACGTGCCGATCGGCGTGCTTCTGCCGGGCGAGGCGCCGTGCGTGGCCACCGGCGTCGGCGGCCTGGCGCTCGAGGTCGTGCAGCCGGAGGGCAGGCCGGCGATGCCAGCCGACGCCTGGCGCCGCGGGCTGGCGCGTGAGCACGTGTTGCTCGGCGCCGGCCGGCCCGAGCACGTCCTCGGCTAGGAAGAGATCGAGGTCGGCTCCCGGCCGATCTCCTCGCCGGGGAGGTGCAGGAGGTTCCGCACCGCCCACACGCCGGGGATCTGCTCGACGGCGGCGACGAGCGAGCCGCGCATGGCCTCGTCGGGCACCTCGCCGCGCAGGACCACGATGCCGCGCTCGACGTTGATGTTCAGTGACCCCTTCGGCACGGCCGGATCACGGAACAGCTCGGTCTGGACCCGCGAGGCGAGGGTGACGTCGTCCGGGAACGGGTCCCGGTCCTCGCCACCGTGCCGCACCGCCGCCACGCGACCGCGGACGTCACTCTGCACCCGATTGGCGATGCGACCGCTGGCGCGGGCGCCCCGGCGGACCGTCGCCGCTGCCTGGTCCGCCAGGCGAGCCCGGCGTGACCGGCCACGCTGCGGATCCATGAGGTAGGCAAGGCCCGCGCCGGCCAGGCCCGCGCCGAGCGCGACCATGAGCCGATCGCGCCAGCCGGCACCCCGGTCCTCGCCATGGATGGCGGCCCGGGCGCGGCGCGCCGCCTCGTTCGAAGCCTGCTCACCGCCGGTCAACAGGCGGTCGAGAATGTTCATGTCGGTTCCTCCAGTCTCAGATCGCCATGCTCCTCCGCAGGCTGCGTGCCGGACCGACGCCGGCCCCGCGGAACCCGAATTCGAGGTCGGATATACTCGGATCGGCCCTCACGGAGGTGGGCTCAACCGATGATCTTCGACCCGCTCTACATCTTCGCCGTCCTCATCCCGACGATCGCCATCACGGGGTGGGCGGCCTGGCGCGTCCGATCGACCTACGGCAAGTGGGCCAAGGTCGACTCGGGCATCAACATGGATGCCTTCGACTTCGCCCGCCGGCTCCTCGACCGGCAGGGGCTGCAGCACGTTCGGATCGAACCCACCCCCGGGCAGCTGACCGATCACTACGATCCGCGGGGCAAGGTGCTGCGCGTCAGCACCCAGGTCGCCGACGCATCGGCACTCGAATCGGCGGGCTTCCGCGGCGGCACCCAGCGCCTCTCGGTCGCGGCGGCGGCGGTCATCGCCCACGAGGTCGGCCATGCCCTCCAGCACCAGGAGAACGACCCGATGATGGCGCTGCGCCAGGCGATCGTGCCGGCGGCCCAGTTCGGGTCGGGCATCGCCCCGTGGCTCGTCATCGCGGGCGTGCTCCTCCAGTTCACCGGGCTCGCCATCGTGGGGCTCATCGGCTTCGGGGCGGCCGTGCTGTTCACCTTCGCGACGCTGCCGGTCGAGATCGGCGCGTCGGGCAAGGCGCTCGCCTTCGTGAACGGCATCGGCCTCGCCGGCGAGCGGCAGGACGGCGCCCGCGCCGTCCTGAAGGCGGCCGCCTGGACCTACGTCGCGGGCGCGCTCACCGCGCTGCTGACGTTCCTCTACTACGCGTACCTGATCTTTGGTCGGCGGCACTGAGCTCACGCTCGCCGCGCCGCCCCCGGCGATCAGCGAGGTCGACCCGGCAACGCTCGCCGCGTGGCTCGAAGCCCGCGGCGAGCCGGCGTATCGGACGCGCCAGGTCCTCGAGGGCGCGCACCGGCCGGACGCGGCGGGCTTCGACGACCTGACCGAGCTTCCGAAGACGCTGCGCGTCGAGCTCGGGCGGGCCTTCCGGTTCAGCACCATCGCCGACAGCCACGTCATCGGCGCGGATGCGGGGCTGACCGCCAAGGCGGTCCACGAGCTGGCTGACGGCCAGCGCATCGAATCGGTCCTCATGCGCTACCCCGCGCGGGCACCGTCGTCGGAGCGCACGACCGTCTGCATCAGCTCGCAGGCCGGGTGCGCCGTCAACTGCCCGTTCTGCGCGACCGGGCAGGCCGGCTTCGGCCGCCAGCTGACGCCGGGGGAAATCGTCGACCAGGTGCTGCACTGGCACCGGCCGCCGTGGCGGGCGCTCGGTGACGCGTCTCGCGGCCATTACAACATCGTCTTCATGGGCATGGGGGAGCCGCTCAACAACGCCGACCGCGTCTTCGAGGCCGTGCGCCTCCTCAACGATGCGGGACGGCTCGGCATCGGCGCGCGCCACATCACCGTCTCGACGTCGGGCGTCGTCCCGGGCATGGACCGCATGGTCGAGGAGCTGCCCCAGGTGAACCTGGCCATCAGCCTCCACGCCGCGACCGACTCGCTGCGCGACGAGCTCGTACCCATCAACCGCAAGTGGCCGGTCGCCGACGTTGTGGCCGCGGGCCGGCGCTTCGCGGCGCGCACCGGGCGCCGGGTGAGCCTCGAGTACGTGATGATCGACGGCGTCAATGACACCGACGAGCAGGCCGCCGGCCTGGTGAGGCTTGCCCGCGGCTGGCGCTCGCATGTCAACCTCATCCCGCTCAATCCGACCCCGGGTTCCCGGTGGAGCGGCACGCCGCCGCGCCGGATCCGGGCGTTCGTCGAGACCCTCGAGGCGGGCGGCCTTTCGGTCACGGTACGCGACACGAGGGGCCGCGAGATCGACGCGGCCTGCGGGCAGCTCCACGCGCAGCTGGCCGGCAAGGCGCTCCGCGAGGCGCGCGTCACGACGGGTGCCGGTGAGGGAGCGACGTGACCCGCAATCCGCAGATCAGCGCATCGATCCTCAACGCCGACTTCGGGCGCCTCTCCGACGAGGTGCGCCGGGCGGCCGGCGGCGGCGTCGACTCGATCCACCTCGACGTCATGGACGGTCACTTCGTCGACAACCTGACGATGGGCCCGGTCGTGGTCGACGCGGTCCGGGCCGCCACCGACCTGCCCTTCCACAGCCACCTCATGATCGACAACCCGCTCGCGTACGCCGAGCGCTTCGCCGAGGCGGGGAGCGACCTGATCGTCTTCCACGTCGAGGCGCCCGATCCCGCGGACGAGGTGATCGGCGCGATCGTCGAGGCCGGCAAGCGCCCCGGCATCGCGCTCAATCCCGAGACGCCGGCCGAGGCGGTCATGCCGTACCTCGAGCGCGTGGACCTCGTGCTCGTCATGACCGTCAATCCCGGGTGGGGCGGCCAGTCGTTCATCGGCGAGGTGATGCCGAAGCTCGCGGGCCTCCGCGACGAGATCGATCGTCGCGGCCTGGCGGTCGATCTGGGTGTCGACGGCGGGGTGAACCGTGAGACGATCGGCCGCGCCTTCGGCGCCGGGGGAGACGTCCTCGTCACCGGCAGCGCCCTGTACAGTACCGCTGGCGACCTGGCGCCCACGGTCGCCGCGCTGCGCGAGGCTGCCCTCGCCGGCACCGACGCCGATACCGACGCCGAAAGGACCTGACGCTGCTGCCTCGCCGATCCCGCCTGTCCATCGTCTCCATCCTCGCGGTGGCCACCCTGGCCCTGGCAGCCTGTGGCGAGGAGGGCCCGCAGCTCCCCTTCGTCCCCACGCCGGAGCCCACGCCCGAGCAGCCGCGTGAGGTGACCATCCAGGTCGTCTCGCGAGGATCGGCGGAGCCGGTCAGCGGGGCCGAGCTCGTGGTCGACGGCACCGTCGCCGGGACGGATGCGGACGGCACCGCGCGGCTGACCGCCATGCGCGGCGCCGCCGTGGAAGCCAGCGCGCCGGGCCATGACCCGGGCGAGGGCGTCGTCCCCGAGGAGGGCGACCTGACGATCGAGCTGCGGCCGAACGTCGTCCGCGGCACGCTGGTCGACCGTGACGGCGAGCCGGTCGTCGGCGCGCGCGTCTTCGTCGAGGGGACCGACGCCGTCGTGCGCACCGACGACGCTGGCGCCTACGAGCTGCCCGACGTGCCCGAGGCGGGCACGCTCGTCTACAAGATGCCGGGCTACCGGCTCGGCCTCATCGAGATCGACGAGGAGATGACGAAGGACCTGGTCATGCAGCCGTTCGAGGCGCGTGCGCTGTACGCGCCGGCGGCGGTGTTCGAGGCGCCCGGACGGCTCGAAGCGATGCTCGACCTCATCGACCGCACCGAGGTCAACGCGCTCGTCATCGACGTGAAGGAGACCGACGGCCGCCTGTTCTACGCCACCGACCTGCCCGAGGCAGCGGAGGTGGGCGCGGTGCGCGAAGCGCCGATCTTCGACCCGGCGGAGCTGCTTCCACAGCTGCGCGAGCGGGGAATCTACACGATTGCCCGAATGGTCGTCATGAAGGACAACACCGTGGCCGCGGCGCGGCCCGAGCTGGCCGTCATGAACACCTCGACCGGCGAGCCGTGGCGCGACAACATCGGAGGAGCGTGGCTCGACCCCGCGGCGCCCGGCGTCGCGGAGTACACCGCGGCCATCGCCCGTGACCTCGCGGACAAGGGCTTCGACGAGGTGCAGCTCGACTACATCCGGTTCTTCAGCGACGGGCCGTACGCCGTGGCCGATACGAATCTGCCGAACACCCAGTCCTTCCGTTTGCCGGCGATCCAGCGCGTCCTGCGGGTGGTGAGCGACGCGGTCGCCCCGACGCGCGCGTTCCTCTCGGCCGACGTCTTCCCGATCAGCTTCATCGTCCCCGACGACCAGGGGATCGGGCAGCGGCCCGAGGTGATCATGCCGTACGTCGACTACTTCAGCCCGATGATCTATCCGAGCCACTACGGGCCCGGCGTCTTCGGCTTCGAGGTGCCGAACAACTTCCCGTACGAGGTGGTGGACCGGACCCTCGAGATCATGAACCGGCAGGCCGAGGGGCTCCCCATCGTGATCCGGCCCTGGATCCAGGACTTCGGCTACGGTCAGTTCCCGCCCTACACCGCGGACCAGGTGCGCGCGCAGATGACCGCGGCGGCCGACCGCGGGGCAGCCGGCTGGATGATCTGGAACGCACGCGCGGCCTTCACCGAGGCGGCCCTCGCCCCACCCCGCGACGGCGAGGGGTGGGGCCCGGTGACGACGGCGGAGCCGCCCGCCACACCGAGCCCGGAGCCCGACGCGGTGCCGACCGACGGTGCCTCGCCATCGCCCGACGCCACGCCCTGAGCGCGGTGCGCCTCGTCGTGCAGCGCGTCACGCGCGCATCGGCCCACAGCCAGGGGACGCTCCTCGGGCGCATCGACAGGGGGGCGCTCGTCCTCGCGGGCGTCGGGCGCGACGACACGCCGGAGATCGTCGATCGGATGGCGGACAAGCTGGTCGGCCTGCGCTACTTCGAGGACGCCGACGGCCGCACGAACCTGTCGATCGACGAAGCCGGTGGGTCGCTGCTGGTCGTGAGCCAGTTCACGCTCTACGCCGACCTGCGCCGCGGTCGCCGCCCCGGCTTCACCCGGGCCGCGCTCCCGGAGCTGGCCACGCCGCTGATCGATCGGTTCACCGCACGGCTGCGGCAGCTCGGCGTCACGGTCGCGACCGGTCGGTTCGGCGCCGAGATGGACGTCGAGCTCGTCAACGACGGCCCGTTCACGCTCGTCCTGGACTCCGATCGCGACCTCGGGCCGGCCTGAGACAGCACGACGCCCGCGTCCGGTCGGACGCGGGCGCATCGGCGCGCGGGTGGGAGGGAGAGGTTAGACCTTCTGGGCCGTGCGGCGGCAGCGGCTGCAGGCCTTCACCTTGGTGACCTTGCCATCGGTGGTGATGGTCATCGGCTGAAGGTTGGGCAGCCACCGGCGCAGGGCGCGCTTGCGGTTCATCCCCACCGACTGGGGATTCCAGCCGGTGATCGGGCGCTTGCCGCAGAGGTCGCAGACGCGTGCCATGGTCGAGTTCGGTCTCCAATCACAAGGGAACCGGCGCGGTGCGCCGGCGCGGCCGCGATGGTAGCACGCTACGATCGGCCCATGCAATCGAGCCGGGGCCTCCACGCCGAGGACCTCGACCGGCCGATCCGAACGGTGCTGCCGGAGCTCGCGCGCGGCACCGCCAGCCTCGGGAAGCTCGGCATCGTCACCCCGCGTGACGCCCTCTGGTACCTGCCCTTTCGCTACGACGACTACAGCGATCTGCGCCCGCTCGCCGAGCTCGTGCCCGACGACAAGCAGTCGGCGCGCGTCCGCGTCGAGGCCGTGCGCGTCGAGCCCGGATTCGGCCGGAGACCACAGCGGGTGATCGCGCAGGTCAGCGACGACAGTGGGAGCGCCGAAGCCGTCTGGTTCGGCCGTCGCTTCGTCGAACGGCGTTTGAGCCAGGGCGACGAGATCATCCTCTCCGGCAAGGTCAGCCAGCGCGGCTGGCGATCGCAGTTCACCTCGCCGGAGTTCAGCCCCGCAGGCCGCGAGTCGGTCCATACCGGGCGCGTCGTGCCGGTCTATCACCTGGCCGGCGGCGTGACGCAGAAGCGGCTGCGTGAGCTCCTGGCCCGAATCCTCGAGGCCGCGCTGCCGGTCGTGGAGGACCCGCTCGAGGCGGGGGAGCGGCGCGGGCTTCCCCCGCTGGCCGACGCGCTGCGAGCCGCGCACTTTCCCGAGCAGGCCGGTGACGTGACGCCGGCGCTCGACCGCCTCGCCTTCGACGAGCTGGTGGCGCTCCAGCTCACCCTGGCACAGGCGCGCGCAGCGCGGGACCAGCTGCGGGCGCCCGCCATTCGCGTCGCCGACCCCGATCGTGCCGAGATCATCGACGCACTGCCGTTCGAGCTCACCGACGACCAGCGGAGTGCGGTCGAGGCCATCGCCGCCGACATGGCGCGTGAGCGCCCGATGCGCCGGCTTCTCCAGGGAGACGTGGGCAGCGGCAAGACGGCCGTCGCGGCGGTGGCCCTTGCGAGCGCGGTGCGCGCCGGGTGGCAGGGTGCGCTCATGGCGCCGACCGAGGTCCTCGCCCGTCAGCACCACGCCGGGCTCGCTCCGCTCCTGGATCGGCTCGGCGTGCGAGCCGAGTTCCTGTCGGGGTCGCTCACGCCGGCCCGCAAGCGCGAGATTCACGACGCAATCGGCGGCGGCCTGGCGGAGGTCGTGATCGGCACGCACGCCGTCATCAGCGAAGCGGTCGCGTTCCCACGGCTGGCCCTCGCCATCGTCGACGAGCAGCACCGCTTCGGGGTCGGGCAGCGCGCCGCCCTGCAGGCGAAGGGCAGCGGAGGGGAGCCGCACGTGCTCGCCCTGACCGCGACGCCGATCCCGCGGACGCTGGCGCTGAGCGTGTACGGCGACCTGGCGATCAGCACGATTCGGCAGATGCCCCCGGGTCGCCGTCCGATCCGAACCGAGATCCGCGACCGGCGCGCGCTCCCGAAGATCCAGGCGTTCGTCGCCGCCGAGGCCGCCGAAGGGCGGCAATCGTTCGTCGTCGTGCCGCTCGTCGCCGAGTCCGACGCGCTCCAGGCCGCCAGTGCGGAGGCGGAGGCCGAGCGCCTGCGCGGGGCGCTGCCCGACCTGCGGATCGGGCTCGTCCACGGGCAGCAGAAGGCGGACGTGCGCGATGCCACGATGACCGCCTTCGCATCGGGAGAGATCGACGTGCTCGTGGCCACGACCGTCGTCGAGGTCGGGATCGACGTCCCGAACGCGAGTGTCATGGTCATCGAGGACGCGGAGCGCTTCGGGCTCGCCCAGCTCCACCAGCTGCGCGGCCGCGTGGGGCGCGGCCTGCATCGGTCGTTCTGCATCCTCGTCTCGGACGCCACCGACGAGCTGGCGCAGCAGCGGCTCGAGGTGGTTCGCGGATCGAACGACGGGTTCGCGATCGCCGAGGCCGACCTGCAGCTGCGCGGTGCCGGGAACCTGCTCGGCACGCGACAGTCGGGCCTGCCCCCGCTGCGAGTGGCGTCGCTGTTCGAGCCGCGTCATGTCCGCCTGGCCGAGCGCGCGCGATCGCTGGCCGATCGCCTCATTGCGGCCGATCCGACCCTCGCCCGCCGGCCCGGCCTCGCGCGCCTGCAGACCGACTTCGCGGCCATGGAAGAGGAGGGGGACGCGGCCTGATGCGCGTGATCGCAGGCTCGGCGCGCGGCGTCCCGCTCGGCGCGCCGCGCGACCGCGGCACGCGCCCGATCACCGACCGGGTCAAGGAGACGCTGTTCGCCATCCTCGGCGACCGAGTCCCCGACGCGCGCGTCCTGGATCTCTACGCCGGCAGCGGTGCGATCGGAATCGAGGCGCTCTCACGGGGAGCGGCGTCGGCCGACTTCGTCGAGCGCGCGCGCCCGGCCCTGGTGGCCCTGCGCCAAAACCTCGAGCGCACGCGCCTGGGCGGCCACGCCCGCGTCCACGCCACCGACGTCGAGCGCTTCGCCGATGCTGCGGAGGGCACGTGGGATCTCGTCGTTGCCGATCCGCCGTACGACGACGCCCGTGCTATCGTGGCGCCGCTTCGAGACGTGGCGTCGTGGCTGGCACCCGGCGGGACGCTCGTGCTCAAGCACTTCTGGCGCGACCCGCCGCCGGAGATCGAACGGATGCGCGTCAGCCGGCAACGGCGCTTCGGCGAGACGATGCTCACCTTCATGGAGGCGGCCGACGAGTCATGACGAGAGTGGCGGTCTTTCCCGGTTCGTTCGATCCGATGACGAATGCCCACCTCGACGTCGCCCGTCGTGCCTCGGGCCTCTTCGACCGGCTCGTCATCGGCGTCCTCAACAATCCGAGAAAGGAGCCGCTGTTCGACATCGCCGAGCGCACCGCCCTCATCGAGGCATGCGTGGCCGACCTCGGCAGCCACGTGACGGTGGATGCGTTCGACGGCTTGACCGTGGACTTCGCCCGGCATCACGGCGCCGGCTTCATCGTGCGCGGCCTGCGCGCGGTCAGCGACTTCGAGGCGGAGCTCCAGATGGCGCTGACGAACCGGAAGCTGGCTCCCGAGGTCGACACCGCCTTCCTCATGACGGCGCTCGAGTACGGCTATGTGAGCTCGTCGCTGACCAAGGAGGTCGCGCGGTTCGGCGGCGACATCGGCCCGATGGTCCCGCCGCCGGTGGCCGCCGCGCTTCGCGAGCGGCTGGCCGAGCCGCGCGTATAATCCGGCCAAGGAGGGCCGTCGCCACGGACATCATCTTCCTGGTCGAGCGACTCGAGTCGCTGGTCGCGACCGGCAAGAAGCTGCCGCTCACGAACAACGTCGTGCTCGACCAGGCCACCGTTCTCGAGCTGGTCGACCAGCTCCGGGTCTCGGTCCCCGACGAGGTGCGCCAGGCACGGCGCATCACCGAGGAGGCGGGCCGCATCACGGAGCGCGCCCGCGACGAGGGGGACCAGATCGTCGCCCGCGCCCAGGAGCAGGCGGCCCAGATGCTCGAGGAGCGGGAGCTCGTCCGCGCCGCCCAGGCCCGTGCCGCGGAGATCATCGAGCAGGCGCAGACCGAGGCGCAGGAGGTCCGGCGCGGCGCTGACGAGTACGCCGCAGGCGTCCTCATCCGGCTGGAGGGCGAGTGCATCAAGGCCCTGACGAGCATCAAGCGTGGCATCGACATGCTCGACGAGCGGCATCGGTCCGCGTCGGACGACGGCACGCAGCCCGCCCGCAGCAGCGAGGCGATCGTCGTGGATCCGGAGGAGCAGGCCCACAGCGCCCCTCGCCCATGACCTCGTTCAACGTCGCCGGGCTGCTCCACGAGCCGCCCGGGGCGACCCGCGACGCCCGACTCCGGGATCACTACGTGAACCTCGGACCCGATGTCGAGCTGGCCGGACCGATGGACGCCGACCTGCGCTTCCAGCGCACGAACCGCGGCATCCTCGTGCGCGGCAACGTTCGCGCGCCGATCCGCCGGACCTGTGCGCGCTGCAACGACCCGTACGTCGAGGAGACCGAGGTCGGCATCGAGGAAGAGTTCCTCCCCACGCTCGACCCCGAGACGGGTGCACACGTCGTGACCGAACCGGGAGACGAGGGCGCCCTGCACATCGATGCGCATCACGAGATCGCCCTCGACCGGGTCTTCCACGACGAGCTCTCCCTGACGGAGCCGATGCACCCACTCTGCGAGCCCAACTGTCCCGGCCTGTGCGTGGACTGCGGCCAGCGCCTCGAGGGCGGCCCGCACGATCACGGGGAGGAGGAGATCGATCCACGCCTGGCCCAGCTCGCCGCGCTCCTGCGTGACCAGGATCGGACCGGCTCCGAATAGGGCAGTGGTCACCTCGGGGTCGCTCCGGCTATACTGCGGCGTCCCCATTCACATCGGTCAAGGAGTTTCCGCGTGGGCGTCCCCAAGCGAAAGGTATCCAAGGCGCGCCAGGGCGAACGCCGCGCCCATCTCGCGCTGAGCGCGCCGCCGCTCGTGGAGTGCGAGCACTGCCACGAGCTGAAGCGGGCGCATCACGTGTGCCCGACCTGCGGCTGGTACGCCGGTCGCGAGGCGGTCGAGATCGAGCCGGTCGCCCCGGTCGAAGGCCAGCGATAAGCCCGATGCGCATCGCGGTCGACGCGATGGGAGGCGACCACGCCCCTCGCGAGATCGTCCGCGGCGCCATCGATTACGCATCCGCCAGCACCGACGAGATCATCCTCGTCGGTGACGTGCCGCGCCTCGAGCGCGAGATCGCGGCGTATCGGGAGGCTCCGCCGCCGAACGTCCGGCTCGTCGACGCGGCCGAGGTCATCGAGATGGGCGAGCATCCGGCGACGGCGCTTCGCCAGAAGCGGCGCGCCTCGATCGTCGTCGCCACCGACCTCGTTCGTGACGGCGACGCCGACGCGGTGGTCAGCGCCGGATCGACCGGTGCGACGATGGCCGCCGCGGTGTTCCGGCTCGGGCGGATCGATGGGATCGACCGCCCGGCTCTGCCGGCCCACATGCTCACGGCGACCGGGCCGGTCATGCTCCTCGACGTCGGGGCGAACGTCGACTCGCACCCGGAGAACCTCGTCCAGTTCGCGGCGATGGGCTCGATCTTCGCCAAGCACGTGCTGGGCGTCGAGAACCCGCGCATCGGCCTGCTCAACATCGGCGAGGAGGTGGAGAAGGGGGACTCACTGGCCCGGGAGGCGCACGCGAAGCTCACCGGTGCCGACATCCACTTCGTCGGCAACGTCGAGGCGCACGACATGATCGCGCACCGCGCCGACGTCGTGGTCTGCGACGGGTTCGTCGGCAACGTGGTCATCAAGTTCTTCGAGGGCATCACGAGCTTCATCTTCCGAGCGCTGCGCGAGGACCTGCAGCAGGGCCCGATCGCGCCGGTTGCGCTGCTGGCGCTCAAGCCGGGGTTCGATCGGCTCAAGCGACGCTTCGATTACGAGCGATACGGCGGTGCCCCGCTCCTCGGCGTGAAGGGCGTCAGCATCGTCACGCACGGCCGCGCCAAGGCTCGAATGGTCGAGAACGCCATTCGCGTCGCGTCGGAGGCGGCGCGCGCCGGAGTGCCGGACCTCATCGCCGAGTGGACGCGCGAGCACCCGGCCCTCGTGCATCGCGGAGTGCGCTCGCGCATCGCCGCGCGGCTGCACCGCGAGCGCACGTAGGCGATGGCGGCGTCGCGTCACTCCACGCGTTCCACCGCCGGCCTGCTGGCGCGCCGGCTCGCGCTCCTCGCCCTGTTCGAGGACGAGTTCCGTCCGGGCAGCGGCGAGGCGGCCCTCGATCGGCTGGCTGACGAACGCCACGTCGAGGACGATGTGCGCGCGCACGCCGCCCGGATCGTGTCCGGGGTGGGGGAGCATCGCTCCGACCTGGACGCTCGAATCGCGTCCGAGGCGCCTCTCATCCCGGTCTCGGAGCTCGGTCGCGTCGAACGCACGATCCTCCGGAGCGCGCTGTACGAGGTGCTATACTCCGCCGCGACCCCGAGCGGGGAGACGATGCGTGATGCCGTATCCCTCGCCCGGATCTACGCCGGCGACGCGGCGCGACGCCTTGTCAACGGCGTGCTCGGAAGCGTTTCCAGATCATCGGGTGGAGGAGCCTGACTCGTGAGCGACGGGACCACGTTCGAACGACTCAAGAAGATCATCGTCGAGCAGCTCGGCGTCGACGAAGAGGAGGTCACGCCCCAGGCCTCGTTCGTCGAGGACCTCAATGCCGACTCGCTCGACCTGGTCGAGCTCATCATGAGCCTCGAAGAGGAGTTCGGCATGGAGATCTCCGACGAGGATGCGGAGCGCATCCAGAAGGTCCAGGACGCCGTCGAGTACATCGAGGAGCATCAGCAGTAAGGTCGAGCCGCCCATGGACGCTCCGTCGCTCGATGAGCTGGGCGACCGACTCGGCATCGTCCTCTCGGACCCGGAGCTCGTCCGCCAGGCCTTCGTCCACAGCTCCTACTTCAACGAGAACTCGACCTCGGTCGCCGGGCACAACGAGCGCCTCGAGTTCTACGGCGACGCCGTCATCGGCCTCGCGGTGAGCCGCCTCCTGTTCGACCGATACCCCGACGAGGACGAAGGCTTCCTGACCGCCCGCCGGGCTGCCCTCGTCAACCGCGACGCCCTCGCCGCGCTCGCGCTGTCGATCGGTCTCGATCGCCACCTCCTGCTCGGGCGCGGCGAGACCGATGCGGGCGGCGCGACCCGTCCGTCGGTACTGGCCGCATGCTTCGAGGCACTGGCTGGCGCGCTCTCGCTCAGCCAGGGAAACGACGAGACGGAACGGTTGCTCATGCGCCTGTTCGAGTCGCGCCTCGACGAGCTCAACGCCATCGCCGGCCCGCCCAAGTCGGCGAAGTCACGCCTCCAGGAGTGGACGCAGCGGCATCACGGCACGAAGCCCGTGTACCAGCTGACCGCCACGACGGGGCCCGCCCACGAGCAGCAGTTCCGGGTCGCCGTCACGCTCGACGGACGGTCCCTCGGCGAAGGGATCGGATCGAGCCGGCAGCGAGCCGAGGAGCGGGCCGCGGCCAGCGCGCTCGCCGAGCTGCGGTCCGAGCGCATCATCGGCCCCGGGGCGCCGTGAGCCGGCTCAGGGAGCTGCGCCTCCACGGCTTCAAGTCCTTCGCCGATGCGACGCGGTTCGTGTTCGAGCCGGGCGTCAACGCGGTGATCGGCCCGAACGGGTCGGGCAAGAGCAACATGGCCGATGCAGTGCGCTGGGTGCTCGGCGAGCAGTCGAACCGATCACTCCGCACGCGACGCGCCGACGACGTCATCTTCGCCGGGTCGGAGCAGCGCAAGCCCCAGGGCATGGCCGAGGCGACCCTGACGCTCGACAACCACGACGGCTGGCTGCCGATCGACTTCGCCGAGGTGAGCATCGGGCGCCGCGCGTATCGGTCCGGCGAGAGCGAGTACCTGATCAACGGCGCCCGTGCGCGGCTTCGGGACGTGGTCGAGCTGCTCGGGGAGGGACGGCTCGGGGCGAACGAGCTGGTCGTGGTCGGGCAGGGGACGGTCGACGCGGCGCTGTCGCTCCGGCCCGAGGAGCGGCGGCAACTGTTCGAGGAGGCGGCCGGCGTCAAGGGGCTCCAGGTCAAGCGCAACGAGGCGTCGGTCCGCCTCTCCAGGGCGCTCGACAACCTGACGCGCGTCACCGACCTCGTCGCGGAGCTCAAGCCGCAGGTCCGCCGGCTCGCGCTCCAGGCGGAGCATCAGCAGCAGCACGACGCGCTCGGGGCGCGCGCCCGCGCCCTCGTCGTCGTGGCGCACCGGCGCCGCGAGCGCGCCGCCAGGGCGGAACTCGGTGAGGCACGACGCGAGGCCGCCGCCGCCGAGGCGGCACTCGCCGCCTTCCGCGAGTCCGAGGAGGCCAGCAGGCAGGCCATCGCCGCGGCGGAGGAGCGGTACTGGCAGGCGGAGGAGCGGGCTCGGGCGGCCGCCACAGAGCGCGAGTCCACCCGCGAGGCCGTCATCCGCGCCGAATCGCGCCTGGAGTCGCTGACCGCTCGACTCGACGAACTGCAGGCCGCGCACGAACGCGAGACGGCCGAGCTGGCCGATGCGGAGCGCTTCGTCGACGCCGGCGACGCGGACCCCGAGGACGACCCCGTCGGCGCCGCCCTCTCCGCCGCGGCGGAGGCCGACGAGGCGTGGCGAAGCGCCGTGGCCGAGCTGGCCGCCGCGGACGAGGAGCTCCTCTCGGCCGAGGAGGCCGTATCCCGCGTCCGCTCACGGGAGAGCGATCGGATCGCCGCCGCGGCGCGCGCCTCCGAGGAGGCGGCGCGCCGGCAGGCCCGGCGGGACGACGCCCTTCGGGAACGCGAGCGTGCCGGCGCCGAGCTCGAGGCCGCTCGCCGCCACCTCGCCGGCGTGACGCATGCCGCGGAGGTGGCCGCCGGGGAGGCCCGCGCGACCATCGAGGCGCTCGAGGCGGCCACGCGCGAGCGCGAGGAGGCCCAGGCCGAGGCCGACACGACGGCGCGGGTGGTCGTCGAGCTCCGCGAGCGGCTGCGCGCCATGCGGGCCGAGCTCGACGCCCTGAGCGAGCCCCATGGCGCCGAGAGCCGCGCAGGGCGCCGCTTGGCGGCGTTCGGCTGGCCGCTCCTTCTCGACCGGCTCGATGCTCCGGAGCAGGCCTGGGCCGCGATCGAGGCGGTCGTGGGCGGCGACCTCGAGGCCGCCCTGCTGTGGAGCGACGACGACCCGACCGCTGTGCTGCGCGACGCGCGCGGGGACGCACGCCTCCTGGCCGCCGGCACGGACGCAGGCCATGCCGATCGCGCGGCCGCTCTGCGCGCGATGGCCTCCGACCGGACGCTCGCCGAGTGGCTCGGCACCGGCGCCGCCCCGCGGGCGTTCCACCGCACGGTCGTGGCGCCCTCGCTCGAGGCGCTCCTGCGCGGCTGGCGCGACCTGCCCGCCGGCTGGAGCGGCGTCACGGCCGACGGCGATCTCGCCGACGAGCGTGGCGTCGTCATCCTGCGCGGTCGCGCCGACCCGAGCGGAGGCGCGGCGGTCCGCGCGCATGCGCGGCGCCGGGAGCTGGCCGATGCGGTCGGTCAGCATGAGCGACGGCTCGCCGACGCACAGGAAACCTCGCACGCCGCCACGGCGCGGCTCCGTGCCGCGCGCGAGGCACATCTGGCCGCGCGCGAGGCGGCCGACGAGGCGGATCACCGGCAGCGGCGGAGCCGGTCCGAGGTCGACGCGGCGCAGTCGGCCGTCGAGCGGTCGGGCGGGCGGCTGAGAGGGCTCGAAGAGGACCTGCGTGCGCTCGAACCGGACGGCCGACCCGACGTCGCGCCCTCCGAGCCGGCCGACGCGGAGCTCACCCGGCTCCAGGCGGCGGCCGACGCCGCACGGCGTCGCCGCGACGAGCTCGCGGCCAGGCGCGACGCCACGAGAGAGCGCTGGACCGCGACACGGCAGGCTGCCCAGGAAGCCGAGACACGCACGGCGGGTCGCCGTCGCGAGCGCGCGCTGCGCGAGGCCAGGGTCGCTCAGCTGCGGGCATCCCTGCCGGCTTCGGGCGACGCGATCGTCCGCCTCGCCTCGGAGCGTGCGGAGCTCGAGGCACTCGCCGCGCAGGCGCGGACGGCGGACGGCGCGGTGCAGCAACGTGCCGTCGAGGCCGAGGCAGCCCGGACCGAGCGCCGGCGCGAGCTGCTGGCGCTCGAGCGCGACCGCGGCGGCGTCAGCGCCCGACTCGGCGAGCTCGAACGCCGCGCACAGGCCACCGCGATCGAGGCGTCGCGCCGCGACGAGTCGCTGGCGGCGCTCGCGCGGGAGCACCAGCTGGCTCTCGAGGGCCTGCCGGAAACGGCACTGGAGCCACCACTCGAGGAGGTGGAGTCACTGGAGGGAGAGGCCCTCGATGCGGAGCTGCGACGCGTTCGTCGCACCCTGGCGCAGGTCGGATCGGTCAACCCCTTCGCGGTCGAAGAGCACCGCGAGCTGTCGGGCCGGCTCGAGGAGATGTCGTCGCAGGAGTCCGACCTTCGCGAGGCGATCAGCTCGACGCAGGAGCTCATCGGCCGCCTCGACGCCGAGATCACGCAGCAATTCGACATGGCCTTCCGGGCGATCGGCGAGAAGTTCGACGAGTTCTGCCGGCTCCTGTTCGCCGGCGGCTCAGCCTCGCTTCAGATGGCGGATGAGGCGGACGGTGACGCGCCCGGTGGCATCGAGATCGTGGTGCGGCCGCCCGGGAAGCGGCTCCAGCGACTGGCCATGTTGTCGGGCGGCGAACGAGCGCTCACCGGCGTGGCGCTGCTCTTCGCGATGCTCACGGTGAACCCCGTGCCGTTCTGCATCCTCGACGAGGTGGATGCCGCGCTTGACGAGGCGAACATCGGCCGGTTCGCCGAGGCGCTTCGCAAGCTGAGCGAGTCGATCGACTTCGTCGTGATCACGCACAACCGTGCCACGATCGAGGTGGCCGACACGATCTACGGCGTCACGATGACCGATGCCGCGGTCAGCCGCGTCCTCTCGCTGCGGCTGTCGGACGTGGCCGTGGAGGTCCCCGCCTGATGTTCTGGCGCCGGCGTGAACCCGCGCCCGACCAGAAACCACAGGCGCCGCAGGAGGCACACCGGCCGGCCGACGGTGCGCCGGAGCCGCCTCGCGACGATGCGGCGGCTCCGATGACGGTCGCGCGTCCACGGCGTGAGCCGGGCGGCATGGGTCTCCGCGCGCGCCCGTCCGGCATGGGGGCGCGGCTGCGCGAGATCTTCGGCGCGGGCACGACGGCCACCGACGCGACCTGGGACGAGGTCGAGGAGACGCTCATCGCCGCCGACGTCGGCGGGACTGCGACGCTCGAGCTCGTCGATGCCGCCCGCGAGCGGATGCGGCGCGAGGGCGGACGAAGCGGCGAGGACGCGCGCCGTGCCCTGGCGACCGAGATCCGCGACCGGCTGGCGGCCGCCGGATCGGGCCGGTTCGAGCTCGGTCCGGCCCCGTCGGTGATCCTGTTCGTCGGCGTCAACGGTACCGGCAAGACGACGACGATCGCGAAGCTCGCGGCGCGCCTCAAGGGCGAGGGACGCTCGCTGGCGCTCGCGGCTGGCGACACGTTCCGCGCGGCGGCCATCGAGCAGCTGCGGATCTGGGGCGACCAGATCGGCGTGCCGGTCGTGGCGCAGCGCACCGGCGCCGACCCCGGCGCGGTGGCCTTCGACGCCGTTGCCGCTGCGGAATCCCGGAACCTCGACGCCGTCCTGGTCGACACGGCGGGGCGGCTTCAGAACAAGCAGCAGCTCATGGAGGAGCTGGCGAAGATCCGGCGCGTCATCGAGCGGCGGCTGCCCGATCAGCCGCGGCATGTCCTCCTGGTTCTCGATGCGACGACCGGCCAGAATGGCCTCCTCCAGGCCGAGGCGTTCAGCCGCGAGGTTGGCGTGACGGGCATCGTCCTCACGAAGCTGGACGGCACGGCGAAGGGCGGCGTGGCCCTGGCGGTCGCGGACCGGCTCGGTGTCCCGATCGTCTTCGCCGGGGTCGGCGAGGAGCTCGACGCCCTCGCGCCGTTCGAGCCCGAAGCCTTCGTCGAGTGGCTGTTCGCCGGGTGACGTCGTTGCCGCCCCCGCCGGCGGCCCCTAGAATGGGCAGCCGTTTGCCGCCGTCGCGGCGCTGCTGACTCCGTATCGGTCCACCCATGTTCGAATCTCTCTCGTCGCGCCTGCAGGGGATCACCCAGCGGCTGCGTGGCAAGGCCCGGATCACCGAGGCCGATCTCGACGTCGCGTTGCGCGAGATCCGTCTCGCACTGCTCGAGGCCGACGTCAACTTCCGCGTCGTCAAGGACTTCGTGGCTCGCGTGCGCGAGCGTGCCGTCGGCTCCGACGTGCTGAGCGGCCTCAATCCGGGACAGCAGATCGTGAAGCTCGTTCACGACGAGCTCGTCGAGGTCCTCGGCGGCGAGCGGCATCACCTCCAGCTGGATCGACGGCCGGCCGTGCTCATGATGGTCGGGCTCCAGGGCTCGGGCAAGACCACCACGGCCGCCAAGCTGGCCGTGCGCCTGCGCAAGGAGGGTCGCAAGCCGATCCTCGTGGCGGCCGACGTCTACCGCCCCGCGGCCGTCGACCAGCTCGTGCAGCTCGGTGACCAGATCGGAGCCGAAGTCCACACCCGGCCGATCGGCACGCCGGCGCTCGAGGTCGCCCGCTCGGGGCTCGAGGCGGCGAAGCAGCGCGGCCACGACGTCATGATCCTCGACACCGCGGGCCGGCTCCACGTGGACGACGCCATGATGGACGAGCTGGTCCGAATCTCCGGCAGCGTCACCCCGTCAGAGACGTTGCTCGTCGTCGATGCCATGACCGGGCAGGAGTCGGTGCGCGTCGCCGAGGCGTTCCATGCGCGCCTGCCGGTCACCGGGCTGGTCCTGACGAAGATGGATGGCGACGCGCGCGGCGGCGCGGCCCTCAGCATCCGCGCGGCGACCGGCCTGCCGGTCGCGTTCCTCGGCACCGGCGAGCGCACGGACGGGCTCGAGCCGTTCCATCCCGATCGGCTTGCGCAGCGGATCCTCGGCATGGGTGACATCCTGAGCTTCGTCGAGCGGGTCCAGGAGAACGTCGACCAGACCGAGGCCGAGGCGGCGGCGAAGCGGATGATGGAGAACCGCTTCACGCTCGAGGACTTCCGCTCCCAGCTGAACCAGATCAAGAAGATGGGCCCGATCGGCCAGCTCCTGCAGATGGTCCCCGGCGCGGGGGACATGGCCGGCGCGGCACAGGCCGCGGTGGACTCGGGCCAGATGAAGCGGATCGAGGCGATCATCGACTCGATGACGCCCGAGGAACGACGCCGGCCGGACATCATCAAGGCGAGCCGGCGACGGCGCATCGCGCTCGGCAGCGGCACCTCGACCGCCGAGGTCAACCGCCTGCTGAAGCAGTTCGCCGAGATGCAGCGAGTCATGAAGATGATCAGCGGCGGGAAGATGCCCCGAATGGGTGGCGGGCTCGGCGCCCTTCTCGGGCGCTGATCGATGCATCGGCTGGTCGTCGCCCTCGTCACCCTTCTCGGCCTCACCGGCGCAGCGGTCGTCGCGGCCTACCTCCTGCTCTTCTCGGCCGGCACGGACCGGGCTGCCCGACTGGCGCCGGCCGATACGGCGTTCTACGTGAACGTCTACCTCCAGCCCTCCGCGGGACAGCAGATGAACCTGTCGCAGCTGATCGGCCGCTTCCCCGGCTTCGCCGACGACGCGACGCTCGACGACAAGGTCGACCAGGTCGTCCAGAATCTCCTGGCCGGGAGCGGGGTCGACTACCGCCGTGACGTCAAGCCCTGGCTCGGAAACCAGGTCGCCCTCGCCGTCTGGCCCTCGGCCGGGACCGATATCGCCGACGCCCAACCGGTGGTGCTGGCGGAGGTGAAGGATCGCGAGGCGGCCGAGGCGTCGATCGAGAGCCTCGTCCCCGACGGCAGCGCGTTTCGGACGGAAACGCACGACGGCGTCGCGCTCCACGTCTCGAGCGAGACGACCTACGCGTTCGTCGAGGAGATGCTCGTCCTGGGGCCGGACCCCGCCGGCGTGCGACGCGTCATCGACGTGAGTCGCGGGGCCGATGCGCTCGCGGACCGCGACGACTTCCAGCGCACCATGCGGGACATGCCGTCCGATCACCTGGCCTCCGCGTTCGTCGACCTGGCGGCGGTGGCCGAGGAGGCAGACGTCGCCGAGCAGCTCAGCGCGGTCTCGACCGCCGGCGCCGTCCTCGTGGCGGAGGAGGCGGGGCTACGGCTGAGCGGCAGTGCGCCATTCGACGTGGAGCGCGCCGATCCGTCGGCGCGAGCCGCGTTCGTGATGAGCCGCGAGCCCAGCAGCCTGACCGAGTGGATGCCGCCGACCACAATCGCCGAGGTCGTCATCTTCGGCCTGCGCCAGACGCTCGAGGACGCCGAGGCAGCCGCACGGGCCACGCCGGATGGGCAGGAGCTCACGAGCGCGCTCGATACGTTCCGCGCCATCGCGGCGTTCGGGCTGGGGATCGACCTCGACGCCGACGTGCTGCCGCTGTTCGATCGCGAGGTGGCGATCGCGCTGACCGGGTTCCGCGGCGACCTCCCGTCCGGGCAGCTCCTGCTGCGGCCCGACGACCCGGGGGCCGCCGGTGCCGGCCTGGCGCGGATCACGGAACGGCTGACCGCCGTCGGGGCGACGACCCGGGAGCACGAGATGCCGGGCGGCACGGCGACGGTGATCGGGGTCCCCGAGGTTGGGGAGGTCGCGTACGTCGTGACCGACGCGGGGATCATCATCTTCGCCTTCGGCACCGAGGACCTGGCTGCGGCGGTCGACGCCCACGACCGCGGGACCTCGCTGGCCTCCACCGAGGCGTACCGCCGCACGTTCGACACGGCCGGGATCCGCGCCGGCAACGAGGCATGGATCGATGTTCGAGCCCTCGTTGCCCTCATGCAGGCCGACGCCGAGCTCGATGCGGACACTCGCGATATCCTTGGTCAGATCGGGACGCTCGGCTTCACCGCCCCGTCCCGCGAGGACCACATCGAATTCCATGCGGTGCTGACGGTCGAGGAGACCCGGCCCGATTGAGCAGTTGCTACCAACCCACACTGAGGTAAGGACCACTTGGCAGTTCGCATCCGGCTGACGCGCGTCGGCGCCACGAAGCGCCCCGCCTACCGCGTCATCGCCATCGACAAGCGGCGTTCGCGCGACGGACGCGCCCTCGAGATCCTCGGGTACTACGACCCCTTGACCGAGCCGGCGACCGTGCAGCTCGACAGAGAGAAGATCAACGCCTGGATCGGCAAGGGCGCACAGCCGTCCGAGACGGTCGTGAAGCTCATGGCCCAGGCCGATCGCGCGGCCACGGCCGGTGCCGAGCCCGAGAAGCCGAAGCGCGCGACGCGCAGCGCTGCGAAGCCGTCGAAGAAGACCAGTGCGAAGGCGGAGGCGCCTGCCGAAGCCGCACCCGCAGCCGCCGAGAGCCCCGATGGGGAGACGCCGGCCGCCGCTGAAGAGACGGCCGCCGAAGCCGACGCCGAGGCCGCCTCCGACGAGAAGGCCGACGCGTGAAAGAGTTCCTCGAGTACGTCGCGCGCTCGCTCGTCGACAAGCCCGACGCGGTATGGGTGGAGGTCGACGAGGAGGACGGGGACACGATCCTGACCCTGGGCGTCGACCAGGAGGACATGGGGCGCGTCATCGGTCGCGACGGGCGCATCGCCAACGCGATCCGCAGTCTCCTGCGCGTGATGGCGACCCGTGATGGCCGGCACGTCGAGCTCGAGATCGTCAACGACGCGGAGTGAGCGCCGGCTGGCGCTCGCCCGCGTCCTCGGCGTCAAGGGCCTGCGCGGCGGCGTTCGCGTCGAGATCCTGACCGACTGGCCCGAGCGGCTGGACGCCGGAGCCTCGCTCTTTGCCGACGGCAGCGATGAGCCGCTCGTCGTGAGCAGGACGGAGGTCGGCGGTCGCGTTCCGGTGCTGTACTTCGCCGGGCGCGAGACCCGCGAGTCGGTGGAGCCGCTCGTCGGTCGGTATCTCGAGGCAGTCGCACGGCCCCTCGACGACGGTTCGTATTACTGGGAGGACCTCATCGGCCTGCGGGTCGAGGAGCCCGATGGCTCGCCGGTGGGCGAGCTGGTCGAGATCTTCCGGGCCGGCGGCAACGAGGTCTACCGCGTCGTCGGGACGAGCGGCGAGCGGCTGGTGCCGGCCCTGCGCAGCGCGGTCCTGGAGATCGACCTCGACGCCCAGCGCATCGTCGTCGCGCCGGACGACTCCGAGACGGTCTGACGTGATGCGGATCGACCTCGTCACGCTGTTCCCCGAGCTCGTCGGCGGACCGCTGGGGACCTCGATCATCGGGCGGGCGGCCGAGAGCGGGCTCGTCGAGTACCACGTGCACGACCTGCGGGAGCACGGGCTCGGTCGTCATCGGTCGGTCGACGACTACCCCTACGGCGGCGGGGCCGGCATGGTCATGCGTCCGGAGCCGCTGTTCGCCGCGATCGAGCCGCTCCGCGAGGCGGGCGCGCACGTCGTGCTCCTCGACCCGGCGGGGGAGCGCCTCACCGACGCCCTGGCCCGCACGCTCGCCGGGTTCCCGCACCTCGCCCTCGTGAGCGGCCGGTACGAGGGCATCGACGAGCGGGTCCGGTCGCTGGTGGACCGCGAGGTGAGCATCGGCGACTACGTTCTGACCGGCGGCGAGCTTCCAGCCCTGGTCCTCGTCGACGCGGTCGTGCGGCTCGTGCCCGGCGTGATCCAGGAGGCTTCCCACACCGGCGACTCCTTTGCCTCCGGGCTGCTCGAGCATCCGCAGTACACGCGGCCCGAGTCGTTCCGCGGCATGGACGTGCCGCCGGTCCTGCTGAGCGGCCACCACGGCGAGGTCGAGCGTTGGCGCCGCCGCGAGGCCCTGCGCCGGACGCTGGAGCGACGCCCGGATCTGCTGGGCACCGCGGCGTTGAGCGAGGACGATGACGCCACGCTCGAGGACCTTCGCCGAGGGGTCTGACGCGAAGTTGTGGCCGCCCGCGCCGCGCTGCTATACTTCGCCGGTCGCGGCCGCAGCGGGCGGTCGCGTTCGTGTGTCGCAGTCATTCAACCGCGGACCGCTCCGCGAGAACGAGGTTTCCCGACGATGAACGCCATCCAGGAGCTCGAGCGCGAGCAGCTCCGCACCGACGTCCCGGAGATCGCCCCGGGCGACACCGTCCGCGTCTCGGTGAAGGTGGTCGAGGGCAGCCGCGAGCGCGTCCAGGTCTTCGAGGGCACCGTCATGCGGATGCGCGGCGGTGGCCTGAACCGCCAGATCACGGTCCGGCGAATCGCCAGCGGCGTCGGCGTCGAGCGCACGTTCATGGTTCACGCGCCGCGGATCGACAAGATCGAGGTCGTCCGCCACGGCGTGACCCGCCGCGCGCAGCTGTACTTCCTGCGCGACCGGGTCGGCAAGGCCGCGACGCTGCGCGAGCGCCGCGCCAACTGACCGCCCGGCCGGCTCGTCCCGGCCGATACACTCACGGCGTGTCCGCTGCGCCGCGACCCACCCGGACCCTCAAGCCGTCGACGCGGGCCGAGCGCGCCCACTGGACCGCCGGTCGTCGCGTCGTGGTCGGAGCCGATGCGGTGGGCGTCGCCTGCCTCAGCGGTCCGGTGCTTGCCGCCGCCGTCGCGATGCCGCCCTTCGGTCGACGCGTGCCGGGCGTGCGCGATTCGAAGATGCTCTCGCGCTCACAGCGCGACCGGCTGCTTCCCCTGATCCTGCGCCGCGCCGTGGCAGTCGGCATCGGGGCAGCCAGCGTCGCCGAGATCGACCGCCTCAACATCTACCACGCCACGAATCTCGCGATGCGCCGCGCGATCTGCCGGATCGGCGACCGCGAGCACGTGCTGATCGACGGGCTGCGCGTGCATCGCTTCGAGGACGAGGTGGGGCCGTATACGGCCATCGTGAAGGGCGACGCGCGCTGCTACACGATCGCTGCCGCTTCGGTCGTCGCCAAGGTCGTGCGTGACCGCCTGATGGACCGGCTGGCGACGCGGTACCCGAACTACGGCTGGGAGCACAACGCCGGATACGCCACGCTCGACCACCGGCGGGGGATCGAGGAGCACGGCATCACGCCGTTCCATCGCCGGTCGTTCGCGCGGGTCCGCGCCGTGGAGCTCGGCGAGCAGCTCGACCTGGAGCTCGACTTCCCCACGGCGGCCGATCGGCCCGTGAGCGAGCTGCTCCTGCCGGCCTGACTCCCGTCGGTAAGCGGGCGGTAAGCCGCCGGTACACGGGCCGCGCGTAGCGTGCCCGGATGTCGGATCCACGCCACCGCCTTGGCCTCGCCGCGGAGGAGGCCACGGCCGCCTGGCTGGCATCGTGCGGCTGGTCGGTGTTGCGGCGCCGGTGGCGGCCGGTCGCCGGTGGTGAGCTCGACCTCGTCGCGCTCGACCCGGACGGGGTGCTCGTCGCCGTCGAGGTGCGAGCCCGTCGGTCGAGCCGCGCCGGCTCGCCGGCTCAGAGCGTCGATGCCCGGCGCATCGCGCGCCTGCGCCGCTCCCTGGCGGCAACCGGAGCATCGGAGGTCGGCGCCCACACGGGCCTGCGGGTCGACCTCGTCACCGCGGAACCGGCCGCCGATGGACACGGCCGGTGGCTACTCGTCCGAATTCCCGGGATCGGCTGAACGGCTCAGCCTTCGAAGATGCGGATGAGCGCCTTGATCGACGCGACGTACGGCCGGCTGATCGGGTAGACGCCATGCCGGTCGGCCGCCGTCTGGCCCTGGTAGTACGCGGCCAGGACCAGGTCGACGTTGCCGTCGTACCGATCGAGGTAATGCGCGAGCAGACGGACGCCGGCACGGACGTTCTGGCGCAGGTTCGCCAGGTCGACCGGCGCCCCGAGCATGGCCTCGCCCACCCACTCGCCGGTGGAGGGCAGCAGCTGCATGACGCCGATCGCGCCGGCACGGCTGACGACGCCCTGCTGCCAGCCCGACTCCTGCCAGGCGACCGCCAGCGCCAGGGCGACCGGCACGTCGTACCGCTCGGCCTCCTCGACGATCACGCGCCGCACCTCCGCGCGACGCTGCATCAGCGCCGCCATCGAGGCTGGTACCGAAGCCCCCGGTGACGCGCTCCCGCCGGCACCCGGAATGTTGAGCCGCTGGCCGGCGAAGATTCGGCTCGGGTTGGCGATGCCGTTCGCGGACGCGATCGCGCCGACGGTGACGTCGTAGCGGGCGGCGATGTGGGTCAGCGTCTCGCCGAGCCTGACGGTGTGCGAGCGCGCCCGTGCGGCCGGTGCCGCGGGCGCGGGAGACGGCGCCGCCGACGCCGACGCGCCGGTGACCCTTAGGCGCTGCCCGACGTAGATGCGGTTCGGGTCGGCCAGGCCGTTCAGCTCCACGATGCGCGGGATCGGCACCCCGTGCCGCTTCGAGATCGAGGTGAGCGTGTCGCCGGGACGGACGACGACCGGATCGGCGGCCAGGGCGCCGCCGGCGAGGATCGGTCCGGCGACGATGGCCGCGGCGAGGCTCACGGCGGGCACGAGGAGCCTGGGTCGGAGCAAGGATCGGTCCTCCATCTGGCATGCGAAAGAACGCGCCGATGCTAGGAGCCATCCGGGGACGGTCAAGGTACGTCCGCATCACCTCGGGGTACTTCGGTACCGACCGGTGCGGTCGGCCGAAGCGAGGCCCCGGCCGGCGAGGGCCGGCGCCGCCTCTGCTATACTTTTCGAGGCTCGCGCATTCGCGTGGGCGTTCTTCTCATCACACACGCTCGATTGATCCTGCCGGTCGACGGTGCCGCGACGCTCGTCGCGGTCGACCCGGGAGCCGACATCGAGCGGAGGAACAACCGGAGGTTCTATCCACGTGGCTGCCACCAGCATGAAGCAGCTGCTCGAAGCGGGCGTCCACTTCGGGCATCAGACCCGGCGCTGGAACCCGAAGATGCGCGAGTACATCTTCGCGGAGCGCAACGGGATCCACATCATCGACCTGGCACAGACCGTCACCCGGCTCGAGGACGCGCTCGAGTTCGTGCGCGAGACCGTCCGCCGGGGCGACAGCATCCTCTTCGTCGGCACGAAGAAGCAGGCCCAGGAGTCACTCGCCGAGGCCGCGCAGCGCTCCGGCCAGCACTACGTCAACAGCCGGTGGCTCGGCGGGATGCTCACGAACTTCACGACGATCAAGCGCCGCATCCAGCGCCTGGAGGCTCTCGAGGCGCGTCGCGACGCCGGCGAGTTCGAGCGCCTCACGAAGAAGGAGGCGTCGAAGCTCAACGACGAGATCGCGAAGCTCGACGCGGCCCTGGGCGGCATCCGCAAGATGCGTCGGCTGCCGGGCGCACTCTTCGTGGTCGACCCGCACCGAGAATCGATCGCCGTCGCCGAGGCACGCCGCCTCGAGATCCCGATCGTTGCGATGACCGACACGAACTGCGATCCCGACCTCATCGACTGGGTCATCCCGGCCAACGACGACGCGATCCGATCGGTCCGCCTCATCTGCGGCCTCGTCGCCGAGGCGGCGTCGGTCGCCCAGCAGGAGCGGCAGGCACGACTCGACGAGGAGTTCGAGCAGGCCGAGGCGATGCCGCCGGTCGACGAGACGACGCTCACCTCGGAAGCCGACTACAGCGCGGCGCTGGCGTCCGGCGAGGCGCTGATCTTCGAGCCCGAGCCCGAGGACGACGAGGAGGAGGAGCGCCGCGCCCGCGCACGCCGAGCGGCGCACCTCGAGGAGGGCGAGCCGGAGCACGACCCCGATCGTGAGCACGAGCGCGCCATCGACGAGCACACCAAGGAGCCCCGCCCGTAGGGCGGCGGCAGGGAAAGGAACATGACGAACACGGTGATGATCAAGCCTGAAGACGTGAAGCGGCTGCGTGAGCAGACCGGCGCCGGCATCATGGATTGCAAGCGCGCGCTCGAGGAGTCCGGCGGCGACTACGACAAGGCGATCCTGTGGCTCCGCGAGAAGGGCCTGTCGACCGCCGCCAAGAAGGCGGGCCGCGCGGCTCGCGAGGGGCTCGTCCAGAGCTACATCCACCACGGGTCGCGCCTCGGCGTCCTGCTCGAGCTCAACTGCGAGACGGACTTCGTCGCCCGCACCGAGGACTTCCAGCAGCTGGCACGCGACATCGCGATGCAGATCGCCGGCATGGCGCCGCTGTACGTCAGCCGGGAGGACGTGCCCGCCGACATCGTCGAGGAGCAGAAGCGCCTCTTCACGGTCGACGCAGAGCGGGACGGGCGCCCCGCCGACCGGATCCCGATGATCGTCGAGGGCAAGCTCAACAAGTGGTACGAGTCGGTCTGTCTGCTCGAGCAGCCGTACCGCGATACCGACCAGAAGATGGCCGATCTCATCACCGAGAAGGTCGCGCTGCTCGGGGAGAACATCAAGGTCGCGCGGTTCGTCCGCATGGCCGTCGGCGAGACCGCCCAGGCCGACGCCGACGAGGCCGCCTGACCGATGACCGATGCGGCCACCGCGTCCGCCACCGTCTCGCCCCGTCGGGTGCTCCTCAAGCTCTCCGGCGAGGCGCTGATGGGGGACCGCGAGTACGGGATCGACCCGGCGGTGGTCCGCGACATCGCGGCGCAGGTGGCCGACGCGGCATCGGGCGACACGGAGGTCGCGATCGTCGTCGGCGGCGGCAACATCTTCCGCGGGCTGGCGGCCAGTGCGAAGGGAATGGACCGTGCCACCGGCGACTACATGGGCATGCTTGCGACCGTGATGAACGGCCTCGCCATCCAGGACGCGCTCGAGCAGGCCGGCTGCCCGACGCGGGTCATGAGCGCGATCGCGATGAATGAGATCGCCGAGCCCTACATCCGCCGCCGCGCGGTTCGGCACCTCGAGAAGGGCCGCGTGGTGGTCATGGTCGCCGGCACGGGCAACCCGTACTTCACCACCGACACGGCGGCGACGCTCCGCGCGGTCGAGGTGCACGCGCAGGTCATCCTGAAGGCCACCCGGGTCGACGGGGTGTACGATGCCGACCCCGAGAAGCACCCCGAAGCGCAGCGCTACAGCCAAGTCGGGTACACCGAGCTGCTGAGCAACCGCCTCCAGGCCCTCGACGCGACGGCCGTGAGCCTGGCCATGGACAACGAGATGCCGATCGTGGTCTTCGACATGACCGTCCCGGGCAATATCGCCCGCGCCGTGCGCGGCGAGCGGATCGGCACGCTGATCTCAGGAGAGGAGTCCCGATGACGCACGAGGCCCTGACCGCCATCGAACCGAAGATGCAGCGCGCCATCGAGGCGATGGAGCGCGACTTCGCCGGCATCCGGACCGGTCGAGCGTCCACCGCCCTCGTCGAGCGCATCACGGTCGACTACTACGGCGCCCAGACGCCGCTCAACCAGGTCGCCGGCATCAGCACCCCGGACGCGCACCTGATCGTCATCCAGCCATGGGACCGATCGGTCCTGTCCGCCATCGAGAAGGCGATCACGAAGAGCGACATCGGCCTCGTGCCGAACGTCGACGGCACCGTCGTCCGCCTGAACGTCCCGCCGCTCACCGAGGAGCGGCGCCGCGAGATGGTCAAGCAGGTCCGCCGGCGCACCGAGGAGGCTCGCGTCGAGGTCCGCAACCACCGCCGCGAAGCGGCGGATCAGCTCAAGAAGGGGCTGCGCGACGGCGATCTGTCGGAGGACGAGGAGCGGCGCGAGCTCGACAACCTGCAGAAGCTGACCGACCGCTACATCGAGGCCATCGACGCGCGAGCCGATCGCAAGGAAGCCGAGATCCTGGAGGTCTGACGGGTGCCGGAGGCGATCCGTCCCCGGCACGTGGCGATCATCGCCGACGGCAACCGACGGTGGGCCCGCGAGCGCAATCTGCCGGTCCTCGCCGGGCACGTTCAGGGCATCGAGGCCATTCGGCCGGTCGTTCGGCGGGCTCGTGACCTCGGCGTCGAGACGCTCAGCGTGTACACGTTCAGCACCGAGAACTGGGCACGCCCCGACGACGAGGTCACCGGCCTGTTCGGGCTCATCGACGGGGCGGTCCGCCAATACACCGACGAGCTCGTCAGCGAGGGCGTGCGGGTGCGCGTCATCGGCAGGCTTCACGAAGCACCGGCCGACGTGCAGCGATCGATTCGCGCCGCAGAGGACCGGACGCGCGGTGGGACGCGGCTGACGTTGAACATCTGCTTCAACTACTCCGGGCGAGCCGAGATCGTCGACGCCGCACGGGCGATGGTCGCAGCGCGCGTCGACCCGAACGCCGTCGACGAGCAGCACTTCGCCGAGCACCTCTACACGGCCGGACAGCCGGACGTCGATCTGCTCATCCGCACCGGGGGCGACCAGCGGACGAGCAACTTCCTGCTGTGGCAGGCCGCGTACGCGGAGCTCGTGTTCTGCGACCGCTTCTGGCCCGACTTCACGGTCGACGACTTCGAAGCGGCGCTCGCCGAGTTCGAGCGCCGCGAGCGTCGGTTCGGCGGCTGAGCGATGCTGCGTACCCGAATTCTGACCGCCGCTGTCCTCGTCCCGCTGATCATCGCGGTCGTCATCGTCGGCGAGCCATGGATCTCGCTGCTCGTCGGCGTGGTGGCCTTCCTGGCACTCGTGGAGCTCGTCGCTCTGCTCGACGCCGCCGGCTACGAGCCACCGCAGGTGCTGAGCATCGTCGCCGGCATGGCCCTCACCGCCGCCGGGCTCGTGACGGCGAATCAGGCCGTCGTCGGCGATCCGCTGTCGAGCGTCCTGAACGCGCTCGACCCCCCGGGACTCGTCGCCGCGACGCTCGTGGCCGTGGTCCTGCTCCTCGGGGCCGCCGGCTTCACGCGCGCCGACCCGCGGCGCGGCTTCGTGACATGGGCGATGAGCACGTTCGGCGTCGCCTACGTCGGGCTCCTCCTGCCGACGCTGGTGCTCGTCGCGCACCTCGCGCCGCCCGGCGGCACGGCTGCCACACCGGTCGGCATGCTCGAGATCCGCTCGGGAGCGGCATGGGCGTTCCTGCTCATCCTCGTGGTGTGGGGCTACGACACCGGCGCCTATCTCATCGGTCGCGTCGTCGGGAGGCGACGTCTCGTCGACCACATCAGCCCGTCCAAGACGGTCGAGGGCCTCTTCGGCGGCCTCCTGGTGGCGACGATCGGCGCAGGGGTGGGCGCGGCACTCGTCGGCCTCGAGCCGTGGCATCCGCTCGTCATCGGCCCGCTCGTGGGCCTCGCGGCGCAGGCGGGCGATTTGGCCGAATCGATGCTGAAGCGTGCCGCCGACCGCAAGGAGTCCGGCTTCCTCGTGCCGGGACACGGGGGGATCCTCGATCGAATCGACTCGTTCCTGTTCGCGGCACCGGTCCTGGCCGGCTATGCACTGCTCGTCGCCGGACGGGTGGCGTGATGACCGGGGTCGCCATCCTCGGGTCGACCGGGTCGATCGGCCGCCAGGCGCTCGAGGTGATCGACGCGCTCGGCGATCGGTTCCGCGTCGTGGCGATCGCGGCTGGCCACCCGGGGACGGCCTTTCGCGCGCAGCTGGGGCAGTGGCCCGAGGCACGCGCGTGGTGCCCGGGCGAGCGGCCCGAAGGCGTCGCGCCGCACCGCTGGGCGGCCGGCGGGCTCGCCGAGCTGTCGACGCTCCCCGACGCCGAGCTGGTGGTGGTTGCCACGACCGGCATGGCGGCGCTGCCCGCGGTGCTCGCGGCGTTGCGCGCCGGCCGGCGGGTGGCCCTCGCGAACAAGGAGACGCTCGTGACCGGCGGTCACCTCGTGACCGCGGCGCTCGACGAGCTCGGGGGAGACCCGCTGGAGCGCGTCCGACCGATCGACAGCGAGCACTCGGCCATCTGGCAGTGCCTCGTGGGGGAACCGATCGGGGCGGTGGCGCGTCTCGTGCTGACCGCCAGCGGCGGGCCGTTCCGGGATCTCGAGCCGATCGACCTCGTCGACGTGACGCCGGCGCAGGCCCTCGCCCATCCGACGTGGCGCATGGGACCGAAGATCACGATCGACTCGGCGACGCTGGTGAACAAGGCGTTCGAGGTCATCGAGGCCAAATGGCTGTATCGGCTTCCGTACTCTAAGATCGATGCCGTGATCCACCCGCAGAGCGTCGCCCACTCGTTCGTCGAGTTCGCCGACGGCTCCTACAAGGCGCAGCTCGGGCTGCCCGACATGCGCCTGCCGATCCAGTACGCGCTGACGTATCCCGACCGGGTGCCGTCGCGCTCGCGCGCGTCGTCGCCGGAGGACTGGGGTGCGTTGACCTTCGCGCCGCTCCGTGAGGGCGCCTTCCCGGCGTATGACGCCGTGCGCCGCGCCGCGGACGCGGGCGGCAACCGTGGCACGATCCTGAACGCCGCGGACGAGATGGCGGTCGCGGCGTTCCTGGAGGGCCGCATCCGGTTTCCGGCCATCGCCGAGACCATCGAGCGCGCCGTCGACCGCTGGGGCAGCGACGACGAGCCCACGCTCGACGACGTCGAGCGGCTCGACGCCGAGGTGCGCGCCGGCCTCGCCACGCAGCTGGGAGCCCGAGCGGGCAGCTGATGGACGTCCTCGCCACCGTTGCCGCATTCATCGGCATCCTCGTCGTGCTCGTCCTCGTCCACGAGCTCGGCCACTTCATCGTCGCCAAGCGCGCCGGCATCACGGTCGAGGAGTTCGGGATCGGCTTCCCGCCTCGCATCGCATCGGTGACGTGGCGCGGCACCCGCTACAGCTTCAACTGGATTCCGCTGGGCGGCTTCGTGAAGATGCTCGGCGAGGACGGCGACGTCGAGCTGCGTCGCCTCCGCGAGTCGGGGCTGAACGACGACGAGATCCGCCACGCCATGGCCGGTGCGTTCAATCGCCGTCCGATCTGGATCCGCCTGGCGGTCCTGCTTGCCGGCGTCGTCATGAACTTCATCCTCGCTGCGGCGCTGTTCGCGATCGCGTTCTCGATGCCCGAGCTGCATGGCGAAGGCCCGCTCACCGTGACGGAGATCCAGGCCGGCAGCCCCGCCGAGGGCAGCCTCGAGGTCGGCGACGTGATCACCGGCGTCGACGGTCAGACGTTCGAGCGGTCGGCGGCACTCACGTCGTACGTCGCCTCGCGCGGCGGCACGCCCGTCACCCTGGACGTCATGCGGGACGGCCGGGCCCTCGAGGTCGAGGTCACGCCGCGCGTCGTCACCGACGAGGACCGGCAGCGGGGCATCGGTCCGATCGGCTTCGCGTACGAGCCGCAGCGCATCGTCGAGCGGCCCTCGACGGTGGACGGGCCGGTCGACGCGGTCATTCGTGGCACTGCCACGGCCGGGCAGATCGCCATCGCCATCCCGGGCGGCCTGGCCGACGCGATCGGCAGCCTGCTCGGGCTGAATCCGGACGCGCCGGACGCCCGCGGCCCGATCGGCATCGCCCAGGAGACCGGGCGCATCCTCGAGGCGCCGCTCGTGAGCCAGCTTCTCTTCGTCGGCCTGCTCTCGGTGAACCTGGCGGTGCTGAACGTCCTGCCGTTCCCGCCGCTCGACGGCGGCCGGATCGCCGTCGTCCTCCTCGAGGGCGTGCGCCGGCGGAAGCTTCCGGCGGAGCGCGAAGCGCTCATCTACCTGACCGGCTTCGCGGTCCTGATCGCGCTCATTGTGCTCATCAGCATCCAGGACATCCAGCGGCTCATCACCGGCGGCTGATCGCCGGATCGCTGCCTCGGCGTTGCGTATATCCGGTATATACGCAAGCGCCTGAGCCCGCTCGGGCGGTGGCGCGGAGAAGGGCGATCGGCTATACTCACGAGCGGTTCGGCCGGCCCGAACCACTGAATAGAGAACCAGGTACCAGGACGTGGGTCGGTTCGCCATCCCACGTCTTGTTTTTCGTCCGGAGCGAGGAGCGGCCATGAATCGAGACTTCATCGGAGCACTGCTCCAGCTGAACGCCGAGAAAGGTGTGCCGCAGGAGATCCTGATCCAGACCCTGGAGCAGGCGATCGAGTCGGCCTACCGCCGCAACGCCGACGCGCCCGAGAACGTGGTCGTCACCGTGAACCCCGAGAGCGGCGAGATCAGTGTCGCGCGCGAGTACGAGGTGGTCGCCGGCGAGCAGGAGATCGAGGATCCCGAGCTGCAGATGACGGCCGCCGAGGCACAGAAGATCGATCCGGCGACCGGCGTCGGCGGCAAGGTCCGCATCCCGGAGAACGTCACCCAGGCGCAGCTGGGTCGGATCGCCGCCCAGACGGCGGGGCAGGTCTACCGCCAGCGGCTCCGCGAGGCGCAGCGCGACGTGGTCTTCCAGCAGTACGCCGCCCGCGAGGGCGAGATCATGACCGGGAACGTGCAGCGCACGACCGACTCGGCGGTCGTCCTCGACATGGGCAAGGACGTCGAGGCGGTGCTCGCGGTCACGGAGCAGCTTCCCAACGAGACGTACCGGATCGGCCAGCACCTCAAGGTGTACGTCATGGAGGTGCGCCGGACGACGCGCGGGCCCGTCATCGTCGCGAGCCGCACCCACCGGGGGTTCCTTCGTCGCCTGATGGAGATGGAGATTCCCGAGATCTACAACGGAACCGTCGTGATCCGCGGGATCGCACGGGAGGCCGGCAGCCGGTCGAAGGTCGCCGTCGAGTCGCGCCAGCAGGGCGTCGACGCGAAGGGCGCCGCCGTCGGCCAGCGGGGCGCCAGGATCCAGTCGATCGTCGCCGAGCTGAACGGCGAGAAGGTCGACATCGTCCTCTGGGACGAGGACCCGGCCCGCTTCGTGGCCGAGGCGCTCAGTCCGGCCGAGGTGCTCAGCGTCCGGATCGACGAGGAGCACAAGATCGCGAACGTCATCGTGCCCGAGCGACAGCTGAGCCTGGCGATCGGCAAGGAAGGGCAGAACGCCCGCCTCGCCGCGAAGCTGACGGGCTGGCGAATCGACATCCGGTCGGACGCCGGCGTCGCGACGGCCGCGGCCGGGAGCGACCATGACGCGGGCGCGGTCCAGCCGGAGGCTCCGGCGGATGCCGAAGCGACGACCTGATCACATCCCGACCCGCACCTGCGCGGCCTGCCGCACCGCGCGCCCCAAGCGCGAGATGGACCGGCTGGTCCGTACGCAGGACGGGACCGTCCACCGCGATCCGACCGGGAAGCTGGCCGGACGCGGGACCTATATCTGTCACGAACCGGCATGCCGCGATCCTCAAGGGGCCGCGGCGGCCGTCAGGCGGGCGCTCGGTGCCGAGCTCGCGCCGGGAACGCTCGAATTCGAGGTGAACGATGCCGCCACGTAGATACCGACCACGACGCGGACCGCGTCCCCAGCGCAAGCGGACCGGGGGCGGCGCCGCCGTCGCCGAGGCCCAGGCCGCCGCGGCGCGGCCGACCGGACCGGTCGAGCTGCCCGATCCCGTGGTCGTCAAGGACCTCGCCGAGGCCCTCGCCGTCAGCCACGCCGAGATCATCAACGTCCTCATTCGCAACGGCATCTTCGCCACGGTGAACCAGTCGATCGACTTCGACACCGCCTCGCTCGTGGCCGGTGAGCTCGGTTACGAGACGACGGAGCGCGGTGCCGTCGAGCGGGCCGCGGCGGAGGCCGCGAGCGGACAGGAGCTCGTCAAGCCGGGATCGGCCGAGGACGGTGACGGCAAGCCGACGCTGTGGACCGACGAGGACACCGCCGAGCTCGTGACGCGGGCTCCGATCGTCACGGTCATGGGTCACGTCGACCATGGCAAGACGAGCCTGCTCGACGCGATTCGGGAAACGAAGGTCGCGGACCGCGAGTCCGGCGGCATCACCCAGCACATCGGCGCCAGCGAGGTCGTCCACAACGACAAGCGGATCGTCTTCCTCGACACGCCCGGCCACGAGGCCTTCACCGCCATGCGCGCCCGCGGCGCCCAGGTCACCGACATCGCGATCATCGTCGTGGCGGCCGATGACGGCGTCATGCCCCAGACGAAGGAGGCGATCGACCACGTTCGCGCCGCGCGCGTACCGATGATCGTGGCCATCAACAAGATCGACAAGCCCGATGCCCAGCCCGACCGTGTCAAGCAGGAGCTCGCGGACACCAACGTCCTCATCGAAGAGTACGGCGGCGACGTGATCGCGGTGCCGGTCAGCGCGAAGCAGCGCACCGGCATCGACGACCTGATGGAGATGGTGCTCCTCGTCGCCGACCTCCAGGACCTCAAGGCAAATCCCGACCGTGGCGCCATCGGGACGATCGTCGAGTCGAAGGTCGACAAGGGCCGTGGCAACGTCGCGACGGTGCTCGTCCAGACCGGCACCCTGCGGGTCGGCCAGATCGTCAGCGTCGGCCGCACCTGGGGCCGGGTCCGTGCCCTCAACAGCGCATCGGGCAAGCGGGTCCAGCTGGCGGAGCCGGCGACCGCGGTCGAGATCATCGGCCTCCAGGGACTTCCCGAGGCCGGGGACATCCTCCGCGTGGTCGCGGACGAGAAGACGGCACGAGACCTGGCCGAAGCCGCCGATCGCGCGGCCGCCGGTGGCGACGGCCAGAAGGTCAGCAGCCTCGAGGAGGTCAGCGCCCAGATCCAGGCGAGCGAGGTCGCCGAGCTGCGCGTCGTGCTGAAGACCGACGTCCAGGGCTCGCTCGGCGCGATCCGGCATGCGCTCGAACGCCTCAACACCGACGAGGTGCGGATCAACATCCTGCGCGAGGGCGCCGGCGACATCAACGAGAGCGACATCAACCTCGCGTCGGCCTCCGACGCGGTCGTGGTCGGGTTCAACGCGAAGCCCGATCCGGGCGCCCAGCGGGCGATCGAGGCGACCGGCGTGGACGTGCGGCTGTACGACGTCATCTACAAGCTCACCGACGACGTCGGCCAGGCGCTGCGCGGACTGCTGGCGCCGAAGCTGGTCGAGCAGGTCGAGGGCCATGCGGAGGTCCGCATGGTCATCAAGGCCGGGCGTGCCGGCAACATCGCGGGCTCGTACGTGACCGATGGGCGGATCCTGCGCGGGACGCAGGCGCGGCTGTTCCGGGGCGACACGCTCGTTGTCGACACCCGCATCACCTCGCTGAAGCGCTTCAAGGACGACGTCCGCGAGGTCGCTGCCGGATACGAGTGCGGGATCGGGCTCGATGCCGACGACATCAGCGAGGGGGACGTCATCGAGTGCTACCAGATGGTGGCCGAGCAGGCCTAGCGACCGATGAGCCAGCGAACGGATCGGCTCGACAGCCAGATCCGCGCCGAGCTGATGAAGCTCATCCAGCGCGAGATGAAGGACCCGCGAGTCGGATTCGCCACCGTCACCCAGGTGGAGACCGCCCGAGACCTCGGGAGTGCGCGGGTCTGGGTCAGCGTGCTTGGCACCGACGAGGAGCGCAGCGACGCGATGAAAGCCATCACCGACGCGGCGCCCTGGCTGCGCCGCCAGCTGGCTGGCCGGCTGACGGTGCGCCACGTCCCGCAGCTCGTGATTCGCGAGGACGACTCCATCGCGGCGGGGGACCGAGTGTTGCGGCTCCTGCGGGAGCTCGAGGAGGAGCGTGCCGATGAGTCGTGAGGCGGTCGCTGCCGCGATCCGTGACGCCGCGCGCGTCACGACGATCTGCCACGAGAACCCCGATGCCGACACGATGGGTTCCGCCCTGGCCATCCGGTTCGCCGCCGAACGGCTCGGCAAGCAGGCGGAAGTCGTGGCTGCCGATGGGCTGCCGCCCTTCCTGACCGGCCTGCCGGGAGGCGACGAGGTGCGGCGCACGCCCTCGCTCGAGCCGGACCTGGCGGTCGTCCTCGATGGCCCACTGTCCCGCACCGGCGGCGTGGTCCGTGACTGCGGGCCGTGGCTCGAGCGGGCGCGGATCGTGAACATCGACCATCACGTCTCGAACGACGGCTCCGAGGCCTCGGTTGCATGGGTCGACCCCGACGCGGCTGCGACGTGCGAGATGGTGGCCGAGCTTCTGCCCGAGCTCGGCGTATCGCTCGACCAGCCGATGGCGACCGTGCTGGCCGCCGGCATCGTGCAGGACACGCACACCTTCTCGCACCCGAACGCAACGCCGCGCACGCTGCGGGTGATGGCCGACCTCGTGGCGGCCGGCGCCCCCCTCTCCGAGCTGCACCGAGCGATCTACGCCGACAAGCCGTTCTCGACGATGCAGCTGTGGGGCCGGATGCTGAACGGCGTCGACCAACGGGCCGGCGGGCGCGTCGTGTTCAGCGCGCAGACGTTGGGCATGCTGACGGAGACGGGCAGCGACCCGACCGCGACCGAGGGCTTCATCGACCTGCTTTCCGGCACGAGAGGCGCGGACATCACGCTCGTGTTCAAGGAGGCGTCGGCTTTGGAGGTGCGCGTGAGCGTCCGCACGGGCGGTCATGCCGATGCCGTGGCCATCACCTCGGCGTTCGGCGGTGGGGGGCATCGCCGCGCGGCCGGTTGCACCGTCGCCGCACCACTGACCGAGGCGATGGAGCGGGTCCTGGCCGAGTGCGAGCGCGAGCTCGAGCGCGCCGATGCTCGGGGTCGTTAACCTCGACAAGCCGGTCGGGCCCACCAGCCACGACATGGTGGGGCTGCTCCGTCGCCTGACCGGCACGCGCCGGATCGGGCATGCCGGGACCCTCGACCCGCTCGCCTCCGGCGTGCTCCCGATCCTGGTCGGCGCCGCGACCCGCTTCAGCGAGGAGCTGACCGGCGGCCGCAAGCGGTACGACGCCACGATCCGCCTGGGCGCCCGGAGCGCGACGGACGACGCCGAGGGACCCATCACGCCGTCCGAAGCGACGTTGCCGGATCCGCCGTCGGTCCACGATGCGCTCGCCGCGTTCGTCGGCACGTTCGATCAGCGGCCGCCCGCCTTCAGCGCCCGGAAGCATGGCGGGCAGACGGCGCATCGCGCTGCGCGTGCCGGGGCACCGCTGGATCTCGCCGCGCGGACCGTGACGGTCGACGCCATCGACGTCCTTGATATCGCGCGTCACGACGGGGGGCTGGATGTCCGCATCGACCTGCAATGCGGCCCGGGCACGTACGTACGCTCGATCGCCCGGGACCTCGGCGATCGCCTCGGCTGCGGCGCGTACCTTGCCGCGCTGCGACGGACCGAGGCGGCCGGGCTGCGTGCCGACGACGCGGTCACCGCGGGCCGGCTCGAGCAGCTCACCGCGGAAGGCCGGCTCGCCGAAGCGCTCCTGCCGGTCGGCGACCTCCTGCCGCTTCCGCGGGTCGAGCTCGACGCCGAAGCCGCGCGCCGCTTCACCCACGGATCGGCGGTTCCCTCGACCGGCGATCGGGGGCGGGCCGCCGTGTTCGCCGGCTCGGCGCTCCTCGGCGTCGGGCGTCTCGACGGCGGCCTGCTCCACCCCGAAAAGGTCCTCCCCGCGGTGGGATCCGCGTGACGGCCGTCGGCCTCGAGGCCATCCCGTCCATCGGCCCCGCGGTCGTCACGCTCGGCGTCTTCGACGGTGTCCACCTCGGGCACCGGCGGGTCATCGGCCAGACGGTGGAGGCGGCTCGCGATCGCGGAGCCTCGGCCGTGGCCCTCGTCTTCAGCCCGCATCCGGACGAGGTGATCCGGCCGGGCACCTCCGTACCCCGCCTGCTACCGCCGGAGGAGACGCTGGATCGACTGCGCGCCGCCGGATCCGATCAGGTCGTCGAGCTGCGGTTCGATGCCGATCTCCGCTCACTGGATCCCGAGGTATTCCTGGAGCGGCTGGCGCCGGGTCTCGAGCTGCGCGCGATCGCCATGACCCCGGAGAGCGCCTTCGGCCGCGGCCGGTCCGGAACGGTGAGCCGTGTACGCGAGATCGGCGTCCGGCGAGGCTTCGACACGATCGAGGTCGAGCCGGCGGACGTCGACGGACAGCCGATCTCGTCATCGCGCATTCGAGCGTGCCTGGCGGAGGGGTCCGTCGACGAGGCGCGCCGCCTCCTCGACGGACCGCCCCTGCTTCGCGGCATCGTCGTGCCGGGGGACCGCCGGGGACGGCAGCTCGGGTTCCCGACCGCCAACCTGTCGTTTTCGTACCACGCGGCGCTCCCGGCGCTCGGCATCTACTACGGCCATGTGCGGGCCGAGGAGCGTGGCGTCGCGCGCGGTCATCCGGCCCTCGTGAGCGTCGGCGTGCGCCCGACCTTCCACGACGACGGCCGCGTGCTCGTGGAGGCGTACCTGCTCGACTGGGACGGCGATCTGTACGGCACGTCGCTCGACGTCGAGCTCGTTCGACGGCTGCGCGAGGAGCGTCGCTTCGACAGCGTGGACGAGCTCGTGGCGCAGATGCGGCGCGACGAGGACGAGGCTCGGAGCCTTGCTCGCTCCTGACCCGGCCGATGGCGGCATCGGTCCTGCTCTGGTAAACTCCCGAAGGTTACGGAAACGAATGTGGAGGAATACGTGCCGCTCGCCAAGGACGCGAAGAGCGCAATCGTCGACGAATACGCCACGCACGAGGGCGACACGGGGTCACCCGAGGTGCAGATTGCGCTTCTCACCGAGCGGATCAAGTCGCTGACCGAGCACCTGCGCAGCTTCCCCAAGGACAACCACTCGCGCCGCGGGCTCCTGAAGCTCGTCGGGCAGCGACGGCGGCTGCTCGCGTACCTGGTCCGCAACGACGTGGATCGGTACCGCGCCGTCATCAGCAGCCTGGGGCTGCGCCGCTAGACACCGCTCGCGATCGACCCAGGGCCCGGATCGGGCACCTGGGTCTCGCACATCTACCACCTGCCGGCATCCCCGCCACGCGATGACGCCGCGCTCCCGGAGCGCGCCACGCAGCAGACGCGATGGATGCCAACGACACACTGGAGGAATCAGTGGCCATCAAGCACGAGGCCGAAATCGGCGGCCAGGTCTTCAGCATGGAAGCTGGAAAGCTCGCCGAGCAGGCCGATGGAGCCGTCATCGTTCGGCTCGGCGACACCGTCGTCCTCGCGACCGCGGTCGCCAGCAAGGAGCCCCGCGAGGGCGTCGACTTCTTCCCGCTCACCGTCGACTACGAGGAGCGGATGTACGCCGCGGGCAAGATCCCGGGCGGCTTCATCAAGCGCGAGGCACGGCCGTCCGAGGCCGCGATCCTGGCGATGCGGCTGACCGACCGCCCGATCCGACCGCTGTTCCCGAAGGGCTACCACAACGACGTCCAGGTCGTCCTCACCGTGCTGAGCACGGACATGGAGAACGACCCGGACATCCTGGCCCTCAACGGGGCCTCGGCGGCCCTGTCGATGAGCCACATCCCGTTCCTCGGGCCGGTCGGCGCCGTCCGCGTCGGCCGCATCGACGGCGAGTTCGTCACGAACCCGACGAACAGCCAGCTCGACGACAGCGAGCTCGACCTGGTCGTGGCCGGGACCCGTGAAGCGGTGATGATGGTCGAGGCTGGAGCGAAGATCCTGCCGGAGGCGATCATGGCCGACGCGATCGCGTACGGCCACGCCGAGCTCCAGAAGTCGATCGATCTCCAGGAGAAGCTGGTCGCCTCGGCCGGCAGCCCGAAGCGCATGCCGTTCGTCGCGCCGAAGGCCGATTCGGTCGTGAAGCTCGCGAAGCGCCTCGGTGACGGCCAGAGCGAGTTCGTCGTGTTCGACCTCGAGACGACCGCAATGAAGCCGGAGCACGGCTACATCGTCGACATCGCTGCGCTGCGGGTGCGCGACGGGCAGGTCGTCGACCGTTTCGAGTCGCTCGTGAACCCCGGCCGCCCGATCGTCGGGCACCAGGTGCACGGCATCAGCACCGACGACGTGGCCAGCGCACCGACGGCGTCGGAGGTCCTCGGCAACTTCGCGCAGTGGGTCGGCGACGCGCCGATCGTGGCGCACAACGTCGCCTTCGACGTGCCCTTCGTGCTCCGCCACCTGCCCAACGACGTGAAGTGGGAGCCCTCGGCGGTCTTCGACACCCTCGAGCTCGGCTATCAGCTCTATCCCGACGCGGGCGCCTGGAAGCTCGGCGACCTCGTGCGCTTCGTCTTCGGGCGGGACCATGCAGCGGCGCATCGGGCCATGCCCGACGCGGAGGCGACCGCCGAGCTCTTCCTTCACTTCACCCAGGGCCTCGCCGAGCGGATCGATGCGGTCCGCGACGACATCGCCAGCGAGGTGCGCCGCGCCCGGGAGAGCTACAACCGCTCGGAGCAGGGTGAGCGCCTCGAGGACATCCGCCGGCGCCACGGTATCGGCTCGGCGCTCATGGACAGCCTCACGAAGTCGACGGTTCGTGAGCTCGTGCTCAGCGAGAACGTTCGCATCGACGGCCGTGACACGACCACGATCCGCCCGATCACGGTCGAGGTCGGCGTGCTGCCGCGCACGCACGGCTCGGCAATCTTCACCCGTGGCCAGACCCAGGCGCTCTCGATCGCAACCCTCGGGTCGGCATCGAACGTCCAGCGGCTCGACACGATCAGCCCGGAGACCGAGAAGCGCTACCTGCACCACTACAACATGCCGCCGTACTCCGTCGGCGAGGCTCGATTCATGCGCGGCCCCGGCCGCCGGGAGATCGGCCACGGGGCCCTTGCGGAGCGAGCGCTCCTCCCGGTACTGCCCGACATGGACGAGTTCCCCTACGTCATCCGCGTCGTCAGTGAGGTCGTGAGCTCCAACGGCTCGACCTCGATGGCGTCGACCTGCGGCAGCACCCTGGCGCTCATGGACGCCGGTGTGCCGATCAAGTCGCCGGTCGCCGGCGCGGCGATGGGCCTGATCACCGATCCGGACTCCGGCCGCTACGCGGTCCTCACCGACATCACCGGCAAGGAGGACGCCTACGGCGACATGGACTTCAAGGTGACCGGCACGGCCGAGGGCGTCACCGCGCTCCAGATGGACATCAAGGTCGCCGGGATCACGACCGAGATCATGCGAGACGCGCTCGAGCAGGCGCGGGTCGCGCGGCTCTTCATCCTGGACCGGATGACCAGCGTCATCGGCGCCAGCCGTGAGGAGCTCAGCCCGTACGCCCCCCGCATCACGTCGCTGAAGATCCCCGTCGACAAGATCCGCGACGTGATCGGCGCCGGTGGCAAGGTGATCCGCCAGATCACGGCCGAGACCGGCACGGAGATCAACGTCGAGGACGACGGCACCATCCAGATCGCGGCCACGAGCGGCGAGGCCGCTCAGAAGGCGATCAAGTGGATCGAGGGCCTGACCAAGGACGTCGAGGTCGGCAAGGAGTATCTCGGCAAGGTGACCCGGATCATGAACTTCGGGGCATTCGTCGAAATCCTTCCCGGCAAGGAGGGTCTGGTCCACATCAGCCAGCTGGCCGACTACCGCGTGCCTCGCGTCGAGGACGTGGTCAGCATCGGCGACGAACTGATGGTGGTCGTGACCGAGATCGACCGCATGGGCCGCGTGAACCTGAGCCGGCGTGCGGCGATGGAGCGGCACATGGCCAAGTCGGGCTCGAGCAGCTGACCGCGCACGGCCGCGCGCGATGGGCACCGCGGGCGAGCCGATCGGAGGCGCGGCGGCGCTGGCGAGCATCGCGGAGGAGATCCGCGGATGCACGCGCTGCCGCCTCGCCACCGGCCGAACGCGAACGGTCCCCGGAGAGGGAAACCCGCTGAGCGACGTGCTCCTCGTCGGCGAGGGGCCCGGCGCGAGGGAGGACGTCACCGGCCGGCCGTTCGTCGGGCCGGCCGGGCAGCTGCTCGACGAGCTCCTCCGGTCGATCGGCTGGGAGCGGGAGGACGTGTTCATCACGAACGTGGTGAAGTGCCGACCGCCGGGCAACCGCGATCCGGAGCCGGTCGAGATCGCCACCTGTTCGGCCTACCTCGATCGCCAGGAGCATGCGCTCCAGGCCGCCGTGGTCGTGAGCCTCGGGCGGCACTCGCTGCAGCGTTACCTGCCGGGTGCGCGCATCGGCGCCGTTCACGGAAGCCTGCGTCGCTCGTACTCCGGCCAGCACGTCTTCCCGATGTACCATCCTGCTGCGGCACTGCACCAGGCTTCGCTGCGCGAGACGCTGTTTCGCGACATCCGTGGCCTGCCGGCGGCGCTGCTTGCCGCGCGCGAGGCGCTCGGCAACGCGGCGGAGCGATCGGTCGTGGCGGAGGAGGCGGTGGCCCGGGCGAGCGAGCCCGATGGCCCTCCCGACGACGCCCAACAGATGACTCTCTTCCAGGAGCACCCATGACCGAAACCCTGCGCATCATCCCGCTCGGCGGGGTGGGCGAGGTCGGCAAGAACATCACCGTCGTCGAGTTTGGTGACGAGATCCTCGTCATCGACTGCGGCCTCGCGTTTCCGGAGCCGGAGATGCTCGGCATCGACCTCGTCATCCCGGACGTGTCGTACCTCGCGGAGCGGCGTGACCGCGTCCGCGCCATCCTTCTGACCCACGGCCACGAGGATCACACCGGAGCGCTGCCGTACGTGCTGCCGAAGATCCCCGGCACGCCGATCTACGCGACGCGCCTCACCGAAGGCCTCGTGCAGGGCAAGCTGCGCGAGCACAAGCTGCTGGACTCGACGCCGCTCCACGTCGTCGAGCCGGCGACCGAGTTCGCGGTCGGTTCGTTCCGCGTCACACCCTTCCGGGTGAACCACTCGATTCCCGACGGCGTCGGCTACGCCGTCCGCACCCCGCTCGGCACGATCGTCCACACCGGTGACTTCAAGTTCGACCACACGCCGCCCGACGGGCGGCGCGCCGACCTCGGCCTCATCGCCGAGATCGGCAACCGTGGCGTCGACTTCCTGCTGTCGGACTCGACGCGCGCCGAGAAGGACGGCTACACGCTCTCCGAGTCGACCGTCGGCGAGAGCCTGCATCGGCTCGTCGGAGAGGCGCCCGGACGCGTCATCGTGGCGACCTTCGCCAGCAACATCGGCCGGGTGCAGCAGGTCATCGATGCCGCGTGGGCGCACGGGCGCAAGATGGTCGCGCTCGGGCGCAGCATGGAGCAGAACACCGCCATCGCCCTCGAGCGAGGCTACCTCGACGACCGTGGCGGGACGCTGGTCAAGAAGGACCAGCTCCAGCGGCTGTCGAAGGAGCAGCTCGTGGTCATGACCACCGGGTCGCAGGGCGAGCCGATGTCCGGCCTGACGCGGATGAGCAACCGGGACCATCGCAACATCACGATCGAGCCGGGCGACACCGTGATCGTCTCGGCCAGCCCGATTCCGGGCAACGAGGAGGCGGTCGCGAAGACGATCGACAACCTCTTCAAGGAAGGCGCGATGGTGCACTACGAGCCACTCGTGCACTGCCACGTATCCGGGCACGGGTCGCGCGAGGAACTCAAGCTCATGCTCGGTCTCGTGAAGCCGCGCCACTTCGTGCCCGTCCACGGCGAGTACCGCATGCTCGTCCAGCACGGTCTGCTGGCCGAAGGGGCAGGCGTCGACGTCGACAAGATCTTCGTGCTCGAGAACGGGCAGGTCGTCGAGTGGGATGGCGAGCGCGCCCGAATGGCAGGCACCGTCACGGCCGGGGCGGTTCTCGTCGACGGCATCGCGGCCATCGACGGCATCGACGGCGTCGTGCTTCGCGACCGACGCATGCTGGCCTCCGACGGAGTCGTCCTGGTCGCGATCACGGTCGACACGAAGACCGGACAGCCGGTCGGCACGCCGGATCTCGTGAGCCGCGGCTTCCTGTCGGACCCCGAGGATCCGCTCCTCGGGGAGGCGCGCGATCACCTGCTCGCCGCGCTCCGGCAGCCACGTGAGGACCAGCACGCTGCGGAAGCAGGCTTCGTGAAGACGAAGAGCCGCGACACCCTCCGCCGGTTCTTCCACCAGCGCACGAAGCGGCGCCCCATGATCCTGCCGATCGTGATGGAGGTCTGAGCCGCGGTGGCCACCCGCCGACGCACGAGCACCACCCGCCGCCGAACGACGCGGCGCCGTCGCCAGCCGGCACCGTTCGTCGTGAGCGGCCGCTTCCTCAGGGAGGCGCTGGCCCTGATCCTCCTCTTCCTCGCGATCATCAGCGTCATCGCGCTCTTCGCGCCGGACTCCGGCGCCATCGTGCGGCCCTGGCACGGCGTGCTGTCGACCCTCCTCGGATGGGGGATCGCGTTCGCCGCCCCGCTGCTCGTCGGGTTCGCCGTGATGCTGTGGATGAAGACGATGCCCGCCGAGCGGTGGATGGCCGCGACCGGGGCCGCTGTCTTCGCGGTGGCGCTGCTCGGGATGTTCCACCTCGCGGTCGGCGGCGGCGCGGAGGCGGTCGAGACCGGTCAGGGCGGGGGAGCGATCGGCTTCGCGGTGAGCGCGCTGCTGACCGGAGCGATGGGCCCGGCCGGCGCCTGGGTGGTGCTCGTCCTGCTCGCCGCAGTCGGCCTGCTCCTGTACTTCAATATGACCATCGGCGACCTGGTTGCCGCGTACCTCGCCGGACGAGACGAGCGCCACGCCCAGGAGGCCGAGGCGGCCCGGCGGGCCGCGGCGAGCAGGCGAGGCCGTGCCGCAGAGGTGCCGGCAGGCGCGACCGCGAGCACCGAGGCCGAGCCGCGCACCGGGCTCATCGACCGCATGCGCGATCGCCTGGCTGGCGGCGCAGACGCGGACGACGAGCCGCCGCTCATCGTCCGACGGGAGCGTCCGGCCACCAACGGCGCCGGCGCGCGAGCCGTCGCCGCCCCGGTTCCGGTCCCAGCGCCGGTCGGTCCGGTCGGTGAACCCGGCGTGGACGAGGACGGCGCTGCGGGCGACTCGGAGGCGCGACCGGCATCGTCGGGGGAGCTCGAAGAGGGCGAGCAGCTCCATCTCGCCCAGGCCGCCGCCGACGAGGCCGCCGATGCCGCACTCGAGTCGGCCGAGCGCAGCTGGGACCTGCCGTCGCTCGAGCTGCTGGCCGATGCGCCCGAGTCGTCGGCCGCCCAGCTCGACCTGTCGGCCAAGGGCAAGCGGATCCGCGAGACGCTGGCTCACTTCGGCATCGGCGTCAAGGTGGCCCGCATCCAGGAGGGCCCGGTCGTCACCCAGTATGCCCTCGAGGTGGATCCGGGCATCAAGCTGAGCCGGATCGAGGGGCTCGCCGACAACCTCGCGCTGGCGCTCTCGGCACGGAGCATCCGGATCGAGGCACCGATTCCGGGCGAGCCGTACGTCGGCGTCGAGATCCCGAATGCGGCCTTCGACCTCGTCACGCTCAAGGAGGTGCTCGCGAGCCGCAACTTCGCCCAGATGAGCGAGCGCTCGAAGCTCGCCTTCGCGCTCGGGCAGGACGTCGCCGGCCAGCCGTTCAGCGCCGACCTCGCGAAGATGCCGCACCTGCTGATCGCCGGCGCGACCGGGTCCGGGAAGAGCGTCTGCGTGAACGCGATCATCGACAGCTTCCTCATGAACGCGTCGCCGGCCGAGGTCAAGCTCATCCTCATCGATCCCAAGCGCGTCGAGCTGGCGCAGTACAAGGGCATCCCGCACCTGCTGACCGAGGTCATCGTCGAGCCCGACAAGGCGGTGAACGCGCTGAAGTGGACGGTCGGGACGATGGAGAGCCGATACGCCGAGTTCGCCTCGCGCGGCGTGCGGAACATCGCCGGCTACAACGAGGCGCTGCGTCCCGGTCAGCCGCGCATGCCGTACGTCGTCGTCGTCATCGACGAGCTTGCCGACCTCATGATGGTCTCGGCCTACGAAGTCGAAGCCACGATCACCCGCATCGCGCAGCTCGCGCGCGCGACGGGCATCCACCTCGTGGTCGCCACACAGCGACCGTCGGTCCAGGTCATCACCGGCCTCATCAAGGCGAACATCCCGTCGCGCATCGCGTTCGCGATGACGTCGGGGGTCGACTCGCGCACGATCCTCGACACGACCGGCGCGGAGGATCTCCTCGGCCGCGGCGACATGCTCTACCAGCCGATCGACGCGCCGCGTGCGGTGCGCCTCCAGGGCGTGCTCGTGACGGACCCCGAGATCGAGGCGGTCGCGCGCCACTGGCGCGCGCAGGGCGGAGCGCAGTACCGGCCGGAGATCACGGCCCCGAAGCGTGACGGCAAGGCGGGCGGCCGGCCCGGTGAGGAGGACGAGGACGATGACGCCGATGCCCTCCTCGGCCAGGCCGTCGACATCGTGCGACGATCCGACAAGGCATCGGCGTCGCTGCTCCAGCGCCGGCTGCGCATCGGCTACGCGCGTGCCGCGCGGATCCTGGACCAGATGGAGGACCGGGGCATCGTCGGGCCCGCGGACGGCAGCCGCTTCCGCGAGGTCCTCGTGACGAGCGACGGGTGGGGAGGTGACCTCGCTCCGGACGAGGACGAGGAGGCGTGACCGAGCAGGGGCCGCATCGGCTCGGCGAGGTGCTGCGGGAGGCCCGTGAAGCCAAAGGGGTCGATCTCGTCCGCGTGGAGCGCGAGACGAAGATCCGTGAGCGCTACCTCTCGGCCCTCGAGCGCGGCGAGTACCGCGAGCTGCCGGGGTCGGTGTACACGAAGGGCTTTCTGCGCAACTACGGCAGCTACCTCGGCCTCGATCCCGAATACCTCATCGACCTCTACCGCATCGAGACGACCGCCGCGGTCGAGCGTCCCCGTGTGCCGACGCCACCGCGCCCGATCGCCGGACGCCGAAACCGCGCCTTCGTCGTCACCCCGGGCGCGATCTTCGCCGCGCTCCTGACCATCGGCGTGGGAGCCTTCATCGCCTACCTGGCGTTCGAGATCGTCAACTTTGCGCGCACCCCGGAGCTGCGCATCACCGACCCGCCGGGGCCCGTCAGCAACTTCACCGATGACGAGATCACGATCCGCGGCATGACGGCACCGAATGCGCGCGTCACGGTCGACAACCTGCGCGAGAACCCCGAGGTGCTCGCCGGTGACGACGGAGCGTTCGAGGTCACCGTCAGCCTTGTCCCCGGGTCGAATGTGGTCCAGCTGACGGCGAACGACCCGGTCACCGGACGCAACTCCGCCACCGAGGAGCGCACGATCATCGTCGTCACCGATACGGCCGAGAGCCCGACGCCCGATGTTGCCGCCCTCACGCTCGAGGAGCCGGCGGAGGACGCGACCGTCACCGGCGCGGTCCCGATCCGTGGATCGGTGACGCCGGGCGCCGAGGTTCGAGTGGCTGCGCAGCTCGTCGATGTCCTCGTCACGTTCAGCGTGGCGGACGCAGCCGGAGGCGAGGTCGAGATCGATCCGGAGCCGCCCGACACCCCCGAACCGGCCACCTTCACCGCCGAAGCGACCGGCTCGTTCGGGGGCACGATCGACCTGCCGGTCGGGACGTGGGAGCTGGCGGTCGCCGCGGAAGGCTCCGACCCGATCGTGCGGACGGTGAGGGTCCGGCCCGGTGAAGGCCTGGTGGGCGTCATCGAGATCGAAGGGGGAGACTCGTATCTCGAGGTCGATCAGGATGGCGACCCGGTGACCGAGATCTGGGGCCTGAACGCCCCGGACGGCGACCGGATCGAGCTCGAGGCGGAGGAGAGCCTTCGAATCCGCTCGGGAAACGCGGGCGTCGTACGCTTGAGCGTCAATGGGGTCCGGCTGGGAACCATGGGCCAGGAAGGCGCCGTGGTGGAGTGGCGGATCGCCCGCAGCGGCGACTGAACAGCGAGGAGGCAGCATGGCAGGGGAGTCATCGTTCGACCTGGTGAGCGACTTCGACCAGCAGGAGCTCGTCAACGCGCTCGACCAGGCACGGCGCGAGATCGCCACCCGGTACGACTTCAAGGGCAGCAAGGTCGGCTTCGAGCTCGGAAAGGACGCCATCACGCTGACCGCCGACGACGAGTACCGCGCGGGCGCCGCGAAGGACCTGCTCGAGTCGAAGGCCGTCCGCCGCGGGCTGAGCCTGAAGATCTTCGACTGGGGGCGCATCGAGCCGGCCGGCGGGGGGACGGTGCGCCAGGAGGTCCGGCTGAAGCGCGGCCTGACATCCGAGCAGGCCAAGGAGCTGTCCAGGGAGATCCGGGAGCACTTCCCGAAGACGAAGCCGACCGTCCAGGGCGACGCCGTGCGCGTCGCGGCCAAGTCGAAGGACGAGCTCCAGGCGGTCATCGCGCATCTCAAGAGCCTCGACTATCCGGTCGCCCTCCAGTTCACGAACTACCGGTAGCAGGGTCCTCCCGCCGATGCCGACGCCCCGACCTCCGACCGACGACGACCTCCGCAGGGCCGCCGAGCGTCTCGGTCGCGCCCTCGTGCAGCGCGGCTGGCAGATGGCCGCCGCAGAGTCGTGCACCGGCGGCCTCGTGGGACACGTCATCACGGAGGTCCCGAAGGCGAGCGACCACTTCCTCGGCGGCATCGTGAGCTACTCGAATGCCGTCAAGGACGAGCTGCTCGACGTGCCGGAGGATCTCGTCGAGCGTCTCGGCGCCGTGTCCGCCGAGGTCGCCGAGGCGATGGCCGAGGGCGCCCTGCGACGCTTCCCCGTGGCCCGTCTGGCGGTCTCGGTGACCGGTATCGCCGGTCCGGACGGGGGATCGGAGGAGAAGCCGGTCGGACTCACGTACGTCGCCGCGGCGGTCCGAGACGGCCGAGCGGTCGTCGAGCGGCACACCTGGCCGCACGACCGGTCCGGCAACAAGCGCGCGTCCGCGCTGGCTGCCCTGGAGCTGGCGGCGTCGCTCGTGCGGGAGGGGTAGGGGAGTGGTCATAGCCGGCGAGCGCATCCACGTGATCGGCATCGCCGGATCGGGAGCCGCCGGCACGGCAGTGCTGCTGCACCACGCCGGGGCCACCGTCGACGGCTGCGACGCCGACGCACCGTCGCCGTACACGCCGCCGCTCGATGCACACGGCATCCGATACGTCGCCGGGCACGATGCCGCGCACCTCGAGGGCATCGACCGGGTCGCGATCACCCCGGCGATCCGCTCGCTGCCGCACCACGACGAGCTTGCCGCGGCCGAGGCCCGCGGGATCCCGGCCCAGCCCTGGCAGGCGCTCCTCGGCGAGCTCATGCGCGCGCCGAACCGTATCGGCGTGGGCGTGACCGGGACGCACGGGAAGTCCACGACGACCGCCCTGCTCGGACATCTCCTCGTCGAATCCGGGCTCGATCCGACGGTCGAGGTCGGCGCCTTCATCCGCGCGTGGGGAGCGTCCGTCCGTCCGGGGGACGGCGCGGCGTTCGTGGTGGAGGCCGACGAGTTCGGCGACAACTTCCTGAACTACCACCCCGCGGCTGCGATCGTGACGAACGTGGAGATGGATCATCCCGACTACTTCGCCGATGCCACCGCCGTCATGCGTTCATTCGAGCGCTTCGTCCGCGGCATGGAACCCCACCATGCGCTCGGGGGCCGGCTCCTGGTCATCGCCGCGACCGACCCCGGTGCCACGGAGCTCGCGAATCGGCTCGGCGATTGGGAGGGGCGGATCGTCCGGTACGGCCGCGGCGGGGACGTGGAGGCCACCGACGTCGTCCACGAGCGCGCCGGAAGCTCGTTCAGCCTGTTCGATCGACGCTTCGAGACGTCGCTTGCGGGCGAGCACAACGTCCAGAACGCAACGGCGGCCCTGTTCATGGCGCGAGCCCTCGGCGCCGATCTGCATCGGCTGGCGGACGGCCTGCGCACCTTCGCCGGAGCCGGACGCCGGATGGAGCTGATCGCCGATACTCCGAGCGTGACGATCTACGACGACTACGGTCACCACCCGACCGAGGTGCGAGCCGCGCTCGCCGCCGCGCGCCAGAAGGTCGGCCCGGACCGCCGCCTGTGGGCCGTCTTCGAGCCGCACATGTACTCCCGCACCGCGCTGCTCCTGGACGCCTTCTCGACCGCCTTCGCCGATGCGGACGAGGTCGTCATCGCCGAGATCTTCGCCTCGCGCGACACCCCGCAGGCGATGGCCGCCACGTCGGCCGAGGCGCTGGCCGACGCCATCGAGCGTGCGTCGGGCATCCCGTCAATCGCGGTCGGCGACGTCGACGTGACGACCGACTACGTGGCCGACCATGTCACTCCGGGTGACGCCGTGCTCGTCATGGGAGCCGGGAAGTCGTACCGCATCGCGCGCGGCCTGGCAGATCGGCTCGCCAGCGGGGCGGCCTCGTGATCGGCGCGCGGTCGGCCGTCCTGGGAGCCATCCTCGCGATCGCCGTGGCGATCGCCTACCAGGGCGTCGTCGGCCTCGTCGAGGCATCCGGCGCACGGGACCAGCCGGCCGTGATCCTCATCCTCCTGCTCGCCGCCTTCCTGGGCGTCCTGACCGCCGTCGCGACCCGCATGCTGCGCCTGCCCGGCGCTACGGCACCGACCGTCCTGGTGCTCGCCTGGACCCTCGTGCCGGTCGTCCTCGGCGCGGTCCCGTCCGCAGCCACCGCCATGTTCGCCGGCGACGCGGCGCTCACGTCAGGACAGGCGCTTGCCCTGGCCACTGCGACGGTGGCCGCGGCCGTGACGCTCGGAGTGCCCGCCGAACGTCGCTAACCTAGTCGCCCTCGCCGCGCAGCTGGGCGAACGTGGGGCAGTTGTTCTGGGGGAAGAACCTCTGGCACTCGAAGTCGCTGAATCCTCGGCTGAGAGATCGCCGAACCAGGGTCAGGAGCTCGTCCCGATCCAGCGTGACCGTCTGGACCGTGCCGCCCTGCGGCGCGACGATCAGGCGATGCTCGTCACGGAAGGCCAATCCCTGGATCTCGGCCGTCCCGAACCGGAGCTCGTGGCGGACGGCCCCGGTGTCGCTATCGAACACTCGAACGAAGCCGTCGGACGAACCAATCGCGACGAGCGACCGGTCCGGGCTCATCGCCTGACTCTTGATCGACCCTTCCGAGATTCGGCTCGCGCTCCGGCTCGTGTCGACCGCCAGCGTGTCCACGTCCACCCAGAAGAGTCCTCCCCCCGCATCTCCAACCGACCCCCACGCGATGAACGTCGAGCCATCGAGGAAGTCGACCAGGGTCAGGTTCGTGGCATCGAGAAATCGAGGGTCGGTGCTGGCCTCCAGCGTTCGCTCCCATGCTCCGACCGAGATGCGGTCGAGGCGGCGCCCGAAGTACGTGACGATGAGGTCTGCCCCGTCCGGAGTGAAGAACGCGTCGGTGACGAAGCCACGTCGCTGGTCGACGGGCTCCGTGTACAGCAATGCCCCGGTGTGGGTGTCCCAGACGGCGAAGTACATCCCACGTGAGACCCCGGCAAGCATCGTCCCGTCCGGAGACCACGCGAGGCGGTTCGCGTAGAAGATGAACGGCGCTTCGGGGTTCGTTCGGCAGTCCGATGACACGATATGGAAGTCATCCCATTCACAGGTGCCCTCGAGCTGTACGAGGACCTCACCCGTCGCCACGTCCTGGATCGCGATCGGCCCGAACTGGAAATCCTTTCCGGGCAGGTGATGCGCGATCCTGCGTCCGTCGGGCGAGAGCCCGCTTGCCTGCGCCTGGTGGTCGGTGTACCGCGCAAGCACATGGAGCTGGTCGGGTTCGAGGATGAAGGTGGTCGCGGGGTCCAGCGGGCCGTCACAGGCAACCACGATGCTTGCAGTCTCCTGCCGCAACTGCAGCCCGTACGCGATCGTGAAGCCGGGACACGTGAACGATCCCGCAACCTCGCCCCGCCGCTGCGGGTCGACCACCAGCGCGGTGCGCGCCGAGAAGTCCGTGACGAGCCCTCGTCCGTCATCGGCGAGCGTCACCATGCCGGGCGCCAGCCCTGACCAGCGACCGAGCGGCTCGGCGCCACGGGCCGTCCAGTGATGGAGCGTGGCGTCGCGGCCGGTCGTCACGACGGAGTCGGCTGACGCGAATGTCCCGTACCAGCTTCCTCCGGCATGCCCGCTGTAGGAGGCCACCACCTCGCCCAGCGCGACGTCCCAGACCTCCACCGGTCGATCACCGTAGAGCAGCAACGCTCCATCGGCGCTCAGTCGCCGAACGTACGCGTTGAATTGGCCCGTGCTGTACGGGTCGATCTCGAGAAGCATGTCGCCGGTTTCAAGATCGATCACCACCGATCGAGTGGTCTCGTCGGACGCGTCGTCGTACGCGACCACGCTGCCGTCCGCGCTGATGGCCGCAGCCCCGTCGTCCTCTCTGAGTGCATGTTCGGTCAGGACTCGGCGCTCGCCACGCTCCAGGTCGATCAGCTCGAGAGTGACGACGTCCTGGTCGAAATGGAAGCAAGACGGCGCTTCGTCGGTTGGATCGGGCAGGGTGAGCGCCAGCAGGCTCACCGCCGAAACGGCCACCACGATGCCGCCGCAGGCGCCGACATCCAGCCGGGTGACCTCCGCGCCCGTGCGGGCATCCCACACGTGGATGCCCAGGCCCTCCGGCGGCGGTGGAGGATCGACATTCGGTGGGGTCCAGTAGCTCCCCGCAAGAACGAGCGCACCATCGGCGCTGAAGTGTGCCAGGCCGATCGATCCCGACTCGTCGTCGAGCGCGTACTCCCAGAGCACTCGTCGGGTCGCCATCTCGTAGACCTCGATGCGATTGCTCGTCTCCCAGTTTTCGCCCGAGGCCGCGATGAGCTCGCCTGCGGGATCCATCACGGCACGCAGCGATGGCTCGCGCGGATCCTCCGGCCACGCGTACGTGTCCATGACGATGTCGGCCGCATGTGCCTGATGCAGCGCGGAGAGGGCCTCGAGCGGCGGGTTGTCCATCGAGGATGCGACGAGCGCGAGAAGCCGGGCGCGCATGGGGTTGTCGTCGAGCGAAGCGATCGCCGACGCCGCGAGGGCCCGACTCTGAGCCTCGGCGGCGGCCCGCTCCGCCTCGGCGGCGGCCCGCTCAGCCTCGGCTGCCTGCTGCGTCGCGAACGCCCCGGCCCCGACTGCGACCAGCAGGAAGACCACGGCTGCTCCGAGGAGAGCCTTGAGCCGCCGGTTCGTCCGTCGCTGGCGCTCCGCTTCGGCATCGGCTTCGGCTTTGCTGGTCTCCACGAAGGCGTGCTCGGTGGCGTTCAGGTCTCGCCGGTGGCCCGCTGCCCAGTCGAGGGCAGCGGCCAGACGAGCACCCCGATAGAGGTCGTCGGATGGCTGCCCCCGCTCGGCCCACGCCTGAGCGGTGGTCGCCAGATGGAGCCGCACCTGCCGACCCGTCGCGTCGTCGGTCAACCAAGCCCGGTAGCGAGGCCACTCGCGAAGCAGAGCCTCGTGGGCGAGCTCCGCGTAGCCGTCACCCGCCACCAGGAGCCGATCCCGTATGAGGGCGTCGACAACGAGCGTCGCCCTTGAGTCCCGGTCAAGATCGAGCTCAGCGAGTGGCACGCGCCGTCTCACCACGGCGCCGCCCTCGCCCGTGCCGCTCAGGCGCAGGAACACGCCGCGCGCAACCTCCTGCTCAGTCGGCGCGAGTCGTCCGAAGGCGGACTCCGCCAGTCGTCCGACGGCTCCGTGCAGTCCGCCCGTGCTGCGATAGCCCGCGAGCGTCAGACGGCGCCCGTCGCGCGCAAGCCACAGCTCCAGGAGGGCGGTGGAGAGGAGCGGCAGCACGGAGGCGTCGCTGCCTGCATCGTCGACGAGCGCCGCGGTGAGATCAGGGTCGACGCGGAGTCCCACTCGCGTCGCGGGGTGCTCGATGATGGCCCGAATCTCGTCACGCTGCAGGGGTCCGACGAGCACCTGGCTCTCGCCAAGACGCTTGGCAAGGAGAGGGTAGGCCGCCGCGTGTTCGTAATGATCCGCCCGCATGGCCACCACCACCTTGAGGCCGGAGCGCTCCGTCGTGATGATGTCCAGGAACTCCAGGCGCTCGTCCGCATCGACGTCGTTGGCGAACAGCTCTTCGAACTGGTCGACGATGAGCAGCAGCCGCTGGTGTTCCGCCAGGCTTCCCAGCATCTTCAGCAGAGCAGCACGTGGATGCTCTTCGTACATGGGGTCCAGGGAGGTAGAACGCTCGAGGGCGGCCCGCAGCTCGCCGAGCGGGCTGTCCCCGGGGCGCATGACGGCCTGGACCCACCGATCACTGGCCGGCAGCACGCCGGCCGCCAGCGCCGGCAGGAGGCCGGCGTGGAGCGCCGACGACTTGCCGCTGCCGGAGGCCCCGACCAGGCCGACGAACGAGGCGCCCACGAGACGGGCGATGAGCTCTCCGATGAGCCGCTCACGCCCGAAGAACGCGTCGGCGTCGCCGGCCTCGAACGCGGCGAGGCCCTTGTAGGGACAGACCACCACGTCGGGACCGACCTCTTCGGTCGGTCGCTCCGGTTGGTCCAGATACAGCCGAGTCCGCTCGCGTGCCCGTTCGAGCTGGACGAGGTCCTGCAACATCGCAGACTCCGCAGCCCGCAGGCCGCGCCGTTCGGCTGCGGTACGTTGGGCCGTGGCACCGAGGCGGCGAGTGGCGGCACCTCGGGCCCACTGGCTGGCGACGCGATGGACGGCGGCCGGCACTCCGCCACTCTCCTGGAGGATCATGTGCGCCGGCAGCTCCTCGGCTTCTTGCTCGCCGTACAGCCGGGCCACGGCGGCGGTCTCCTGGAGGTCGAGCGCCCCGAGGACCCGGCGCCGAGGCGCCGGGACGAGGCGTTCGATCAGGCGCATCAACGATGGCGAAGCCGGGTCGCGATGCGAGAGCACGACCAGCCGTCGTTCGTGGCCCGGCGCCAGCGCCGACATGAGCCTCCGGACATCCGTCGCCGGCAGTGCTTCGACGTCATCGATGACCACGAGCGCGGTCGCGACGGGTGCCGTCAGGTCTCCGCTTCCGCGCACGTACACCACCGCCGCGCCATCGCCGTACGCGATCCCTGCGAGCTCGGCGGCGAGGCGTGTCCGACCCATGCCGGATGCTCCGGAGAGCACGACGAGCCCGCCGTGTCCGTGGCGAGCTCGACGCCAGTGCCAACCGAGCCATCGAAGCTCCGACGCCCGTCCGACCAGGGGAACGATCGGATCGAGCTCCGGTGCCAGGGCTGGCCGCTCGCTCACGCTGCCGTCAAACGGCTGGTGGACATGCACCTCGGTCGCCGTGATGCGTGTCGCCGGCGTCGGTGCGTCGAAGCCTTTGAGCGGCTTCCCGTCGAGCTCGGCGTACGCCAGGCCGTCCACATGGCCGGCGAGGTGGATGAGGCTGGCTGACGCGAGGACCTCGCCAGCCGCCGCGGCCGAGCACAACCGCGAGGCCAGGTTCACCGCCGCGCCCCGGTACCCATCGCCGATGGGGACGGCTTCGCCGGCATCCAGACCGATGCCCACACGAAGCGGCAGATCCGGCACGGCGGCCGTCTCGTCGGCGAACGCCTCCTGCAGCTCGACGGCGCACCGCAGGGCCTGTCGAGCGGACTCGAATGAACAGAGCGCCTCGTCGCCTCTCAGCTCGACGAGCTCGCCGTCCCACGCCTCGACACCCTCGGCGACGACCTGCGCAAACTTCGCGGCGAGGCGAGAGGCGGCCTCGTCACCGAGCTCGTTCGTGAACCGTGTGTAGCCACGGATATCGGCGATCAGGAAGGTCCTGATGGCGCTGGGACGCTGCGCCGCCGGCCGCTTCGGCGTCATGGCCGTTCCCCCCGGCCAAGGAGGTCGCGTAAGGCGACCTTCCCTGTCGCCACGTTCCACCCCACTTGCTCGGTGCGCGGAGTATCGGCCCCGCGGTACGTGCTGTCCAGTGTCAACGCCCGCATCGCCCCGCTCCTCGCTCCGTGCATGGAACGGTAGGGGAGCGGCGACCGCGATCCTAGCCGGCCGCAGTCAGGCCGCGTGTCGCCTCGACGACACCCTTGCATTCAGCCGTTGAGCGCTTGCTCGACCCTCCGGCCGGGGCATGACCTTCGCCTCATCGCAGCCGGAGAAGCGCGCACGTAGTCTCCGGATGACTCCGCGTCGACTCCGCTCCAGCTCGAACGAGGCTCCCTTGACCCGCACGCCGTCGTCCGTCTCCCGGATCATCCTGCCGCTCATCGTGGCGGTCGCCCTCCTGCTCCCCGCTGTGCCGGTCGCGGCGTGGACCGCCAGCGCCACCGGCTACTCGACGCACGACTGGATCGTCGACCAGGCGGTGAAGGTGCTCGATGGTCGAGCCTCCGACTGGTTCAACGCGGCCGTCGCGCGGGAAGCCAGTGACGACCCGGATACCGATGGCGTCCCGGACATCTATCACGTGTATCGCGACGTCGGGAAGCGCGGGGGAGCGGTCCACCGGATCACCGAGCACTATGCCGCCGCGATGCGGCTGTACCAGGAGGGCGTGGCCGCTCGCTCCGCTGGCAACGCGTCCACGGCGTCCGCGCGCTTCCAGGCGGCCAGCCGCGAGATCGGCTGGCTGTCCCACTACTACACCGATATCCTCGTCCCGTATCACTCGCATTACGACGGCATCGGTCAGGACACGGCACATCACCAGTACGAGGCGCTCGTCGGCCAGCAGACCCGAAAGGCAGGCGACCGACCGGATTGGTCCAGCTCGCGGCGCAGCGTCGCGACCATCAGCAGCATCCGGACGAGCGCGATCGCCGCTGCCGCCCACTCGCGCACCTTCTACCCCGAGCTTCACTCGCTGGTCCTGGCGAGCCCGACCAAGCTCACCGCGCGAATGTCCGAGATCACCGGACTGCTCCTCGTGCGGAGCGCGAACGATCTCGCCGACATCATCTGGTCGATCTCGGCCGGCAAGGGCAACGCCGCGCCGATCGGTTCACTGAGTGCGAGCGTGAAGTGGACGTACCCGGTCAAGAACGAGCCATGGCAGGGCGTCTTCGTGACAGCCACGGACACCGCCGGACGGCCGATGGAAGGCCTCGAGGTGCTCATCACGCTGCCCCTTCCGGTCGGGAGCACCACCACGGTGAAGGTCTTCACCGACCCGAAGGGGCAGGCGAAGTGGGCAGGCCAGATCGGCGCGAGTGCACATCTCGTCCGCCAGGACGTGACTGCGCGCGCGACGACCGACGGACGCACCGTGACCGGCATGACATGGTGGGCGACCTCGCCGGTGCTCGCCAGCGGCAGTGATGGGTTCCGCAGCTGGGTCGACAACGCGACGCCCGTGGCGGGGGAGTACGTGACGGTCCGGTCGACCGTGCGCGACACCGCCGGCCGCGCCGTGGTCGGGATTCGCGTGAACTGGACCTGGTCGTACGGCGCCACCAAGCAGTCCACCACCGCACTCACCAACAGCCAGGGAGTGGCGGCCTCCAAGCGGCTCGTCAGCTCGAGCACGACGTTCGACACGGTGGTCATCGACGCCCACGTGCAGTCCGGCAGCGGAAACCGCTACTCGCGCGCGGCGTTCCAGCGTCAGCCCGGCGGCACCAGCGAGCCCTACAAGGGGTGGTTCACCGACATCTGGGACAGCAAGTTCCGGGACGACATCGTGTGGCTGGCCGAGGCCGGCATCACGGTCGGCTGCTCCGCGGACCGCTACTGTCCGGACGGCCCGGTCACGCGGGAGCAGATGGCGACCTTCCTGGTCCGTGCCCTGAAGCTCCCGTCCAGCTCGAAGGACTTCTTCACCGACGACGGCGCATCGAAGCACCACGCCTCGATCAACGCGCTGGCCGCGTCCGGGATCACCAGCGGCTGCGGCGACAGGAAGTTCTGCCCCTCGGGTCGCGTGACCCGCGAGCAGATGGCCAGCTTCCTGACCCGCGGCCTGTCGCTTCCGCCGACGCAGCGGAACTACTTCAGCGACGACGACAGCTCGAGGCATCACGCCGCGATCAACGCGTTGGCCGCGTCCGGAATCACCAGCGGCTGCGGCACCGATCGCTTCTGTCCACGCATAACGGTCACGCGCGGGCAGATGGCGGCCTTCCTCCGGCGCGCGCTGACGCGCTGAGTGCGACAGCCCGACCTCGTACATCACATAACATACATTTGCGGTAGTGCGACACCAGTGCGGGCTGAGTACCGAACTGGCCCTAAAGCCTGCCGCGGGTCCTACGCAGCATGCACCGATCGTCCTATGCGATCGGCCGTGCGACAGGCATAGGCTGTCCCTATGGCACGCAGGTCGTGGTCGCTCGCGGTTGCCGGGCTCGCGCTCGGAGGCCTCGCCATTGCCGGCGGGACGGTCATCGGCGGTGAGCTCGGCCCATTGACCGTTGGCTACGGTTTCCTCATCGGCCTCGCCGCACTGTACGCCCTGGCCGGCCTGGCCCTCCGGGCGCGCTTCTGGAGGCGGCTGCCGGCGCCGCGCGCCGCACAGCCGATGGAGCGGCTCGCCGGACGCCGGGTCTTCTAGGGGCGAGCGTCGCCCCGACGCTGTCGGAGGGCCTCGAACGCGATGACCGCCGCGGCACCGGCGGCCCCGAGCGCTGGCGCATCCTCCCTCCCGTATCCGATCCGAACCAGGCCGTCCGCCTCGTCCACGAACGAGCGAGTCACCCCGCGCCGCTCACCGCCGATGAGCAGAAAGACGCCGCCGCGCAGATCCGCGTCATGGACCTCGTCGGCGGAGGCGTCCGAAACGGCGCACAGGACCCGCATGCCGGCCAGGCGGCAATCGGCCGCGGCCTCGTCGGCACTGAGGCTGGTCGCCGTCGGCAGGAGCTCGCTCGTACCGGCGGAGGCGCGCAGGACCGTGCCGGTCGCCGTCTCCCAGCTCCGGCGGATGACCAGGCCGTCGACGCCGGCGGCGTAGAGGGCCCGGACCGCCTGACCGAAGTTGTATGGGTCCTCGATCCCGTCGAGCATGACGACGAGCGACCCCTCCCCCACCTGGGCAGCGAGCTCCCGCACGGAGCGCGTGCGTCGGGCGGCGACCAGGGCGATCACGCCGCCGTGCGTCCGGCCGGCGGCAAGCTCCTCGATGAGCTCGAGCTCCACCTCGTCGATGAGAACCCCCCGCTCGCGTGCCAGGGCGCGCAGCCGGCCCAGGCGGCGATCGCCCGGACGGCGAGCCCAGATGCGGTGGACGTGCCGTTCGCCGGCGGCGAGCACCGCCTCGACCGAGACGTGGCCCTCGACCACCATCGGCCACTGGTTGACAGGCACGGCGCCCCGATCGGGTCCGTACGGAACGAGCTCCCCCTCGCCCAGGTACGGCGCCTCGTCCGCGACCGACGGAAGGCCGATCGCCGCGCGACGCGCCTCCAGCCCGCCGGCATCATCGACCGGCAACGGGAACTCGGGCTCGCCATCGGCCGCGAGGATGACGATCGTGCCGAAACGCTGGCGCTCGCCGGCAACCGCGGCGACCCGATCGGTCAGGTTGGCGAGATGTCGCGGATCGGCGTCTCCGCGTGCCACGGCTTCGGCGAGCATCGGCAGCCAGGTCGACCGGATCTCGTTGCGACGGTCGGCATGCTGAGCGAGCATCCATGCCGCATCGGCGCCGTCGGCCCCGACCTGCCGCAGCCCCGGCCAACCGTGCTCCTCGATAACCTCGGCAAGCCGGTCGGCGTTGGCGGCATTGATCGACAGCAGCTCATCGGCCTCCGGGGGCGCATCCTCCCACTCGTCGAGGGCGGCGATGAGCGGCGTCGCGACACCGCCCAGCCGTCGGTCGAGCTCGCGGTCGAGGTCCGGATCGGCGGCGCAGCGGTCGAAGAAGCGGTCAGCGGCGGCGAGCTCGCGTGCGACGATCTCGAGAAGCTCGGCGCGAAGCTCCGGCAGACGCGGCACGCGGCGCGTCAGCGCTGCGCCGAGGCTCGACGCCGGCCGGTGCGTGCGGCGGCGCTCACCTCGGACGCGATCGACTCGGGAAGGTGTCCATGCACCCGCACGCCGCGCTCCTCGTACGCCTCCTCGACGTCCCCCGACGATCGGGCGCGCGCCACGAGCTCGCCGCGCTCATACGGCACGACCTCGTCGACGGCGACCATCCCGCCACGAAGGGCGCCGGCGATCCGATCGCCCAGGGCCTCGAGGCCGCGGCCGGTCACGGCGCTCACGAACGCGGTCCGGTCACTGGCCGGCGGCGTGCCGGCGTCGACCGGCAGCAGGTCGATCTTGTTGTAGACGGTGATACGCGGCTTGTCGCCGGCCCCCAGCTCGTCGAGCACGGCCTGCACGGCGGCCTGCTGGCCGACGAAGTCGGGGTCCGACGCGTCGACCACCTCGAGCAGCAGGTCGGCCCGCATCACCTCCTCGAGGGTCGCGCGGAAGGCGTCGACGAGGTCGTGCGGGAGCTTGTTGATGAAGCCCACCGTGTCGCTGACGACCACGGCCTGGCCGGTCGGCAGGACGACCTTGCGGCTCGTCGGGTCCAGCGTCGCGAAGAGCATGTCGGCGGCGAACAGGTCGGCATCGGCCATGGCGTTGAGGAGCGTGCTCTTGCCGGCGTTCGTGTATCCGACCAGCGCCACCGTCGCGACCTCGTTCCGATCGCGCTGCCGGGCGGCCGTGGCACGGTGCCGGCGCACGGCGTCCAGCTCCGACCGCACCTTCTTGATCTTCTCGCGGACGAGGCGGCGGTCCGTCTCGAGCTGGCTCTCGCCGGGGCCGCGGGTGCCGATCCCGCCACCGGTGCGCGAGAGATGGGTCCACATCCGGGTGAGGCGCGGCAGGTGGTACTCGAGCGCCGCGAGCTCGACCTGGAGCCGTCCCTCGCGCGTCTTCGCGTGGCGGGCGAAGATGTCGATGATCAGGGCAGAGCGGTCGAGCACCTTGCACTCGAGCAGCTTTTCGAGGCTGCGCTGCTGGTTCGGATCGAGCTCGTCGTCCACGATGAGCACGTTGAAGTCGCGCGCAACCTTCTCGTCGACGAGCTCCGCCGCGCGTCCCTTGCCGAAGTACCACACCGGGTCGGGCCCGGATCGGCGCTGGAAGGCGCTGCCCACCACGGTCGCCCCGGCTGTCTCTGCCAGGGCGGCAAGCTCGGCCAGCGAGCGACGCACCGGCCACCGGCCATCGCCGGGATCGTCGAGGCCGATGAGGAAGGCGCGCTCGACCGGGGTGGTGAGGTCGATCATGCGGGCGCGGTCGGACATCTGTTCGACTCATGGTAGCCGATCCCCCGCCGGCGCTCGATCAGACCCACGGGTGCCGACCGGTACGAAGGTCCTGCTGCCGAACCGCGCCGGAATCTGCCATACCAGACCCGACATATCCGCCCGGGGGACCTGGAGGTAAGGCCGGCGTGGACGCACACCCGGATCGACGTTCTCCGCGCACCCTGAGCACCGGAGCCCTGACCCGCCGCCTGCTCGGCGGCGTCGTCGTCTCGGTGGTGGCGTTTGCGGCCACCTTCCGCGGCCTGCACTTCGCGCTGGGCGTCGACGAGCTTCCCGCGGCGGTCGTCGCGACCGCCGTGACGCTCGTCCTCGCGGCAACGGCACTCGAGGCCGTCGTCCGGCCGCTCCTCAGCGCCCAGGCCCACCTCGAGGACCGATACGCGGAGGCCCTCGCGGATGCGCTCCGTGACCCGCTCACCGGCCTCGGAAACCATCGCGCCTTCCACGAGGAGCTCGATCGCCAGGCCGAGGCGGCCCTGCGGTACGGAACCCCGGTGGCGCTGCTCCTCATCGATCTCGACGAGTTCAAGGCCGTGAACGACCGGCTCGGCCACGCCGGCGGCGACCGGCTGCTGCGCGCGTTCGGCCAGCTGCTGAGCACGACCGTGCGACGGGCCGATCGCGCCTTCCGGGTGGGTGGGGACGAGCTGGCGGTGATCCTGCCGCACACCGACGTCGAGGGTGCTCGCGTCGTCGCCCGCCGCCTGCTGGCCGAGGCCCTCCAGCCATCGATCCGGCTGGAGGACCACGAGCCGATGTCGTTCTCCGCCGGCCTCTCCGCCATCCCGGAGCTTGCCGACGGCCGCGCGCGCCTCTACGCGCAGGCCGATGCCGCGCTCTATGCCGCGAAGCGCGGCGGACGAACGGACATCGCCGTGTTCGATCCCGCGACCGAGGTCGATCGTGCGGACGCCGGTGCGGCATCCTCGGCGATCATCGACGTCATCGCGCGGGGTCAGCTCACGCCCGTGTACCAGCCGATCGTGGAGCTCGACACCGGACGGGTGATCGGCGTCGAGGGCCTCATCCGGCCGGTGCCGCCCGCTCCCTTCGCGAACCCCGCCGAGCTTTTCGCCGCGGCAGAAGCCGGCGGCCGGGTCACGGCGCTCGACCTCGCCTGCATCGAAGCGATCGTCGCCGGTGCGGTGGTCGACCTGGCCACCGACCGGTTCCTCAGCCTCAATCTGTCGCCCTCGACGCTCGAGGCACCCGAGTTCAGCGGCGCCGCGCTGCTCGGCATCCTCGCTCGCCACGGGTTCGCACCGACCCGCCTCGTCGTCGAGCTGACGGAGCGCGAGACGCTGCACGACCTGGAGCGCGTTCGGTCCCGGATGGAGATCTGCCGCCGGGCTGGCGTCCGCTTCGCGGCCGACGACGTCGGCGCCGGCAACGCCGGCCTCCGCCTCCTCGCCGAGATCAGCTTCGAGATCATCAAGGTCGACCTCGGCCTCGTTCAACGCAGTGCGTCGGGCGGTCCGTCGAGCGCCGTGCTCGGGTCGGTCGTCGAGCTCGCGTCGAGGACCGGCGCCATGATCGTCGCCGAGGGGGTCGAGGACGCGTCGCAGCTGCCTCAGCTCACGGCGATGGGCATCACCATCGGCCAGGGCTACCATCTCGGTCGCCCAGGGCGCCTCACGAGTGACTCCGCCACGGCGGAGGATCGACCCGCTGCCACCGCGACCGGCATGGCGGCCTGGCGCAGCTCGATCGGCCTGCCATCGGTCAGCTGAGGACCGCGCGGATGCGCTCCTCGGCGGCCGCGACGACCTTCGGATCGTCGCCCGCACGCTCATCGGCGGCGATCCAGCCGATGCGGACGTCGCGACGGAACCAGGTCAGCTGCCGCTTGGCGTATTGACGGGTGCGCAGCACGGTCCGGGCGATCGCCTCGTCGAGGCTCCACTCCCCCGCCAGGTGTCGCATCGCCTCGAGATAGCCGTGCCCGGTCATCGGCGCCAGGTCGGGCCCGTAGCCGGCGTCCCGCAGTCGGCGCACCTCGTCGAGCAAACCGCCACTCGTGAACATCCGCCGTGATCGGTCGTCGATGCGGCGATGCAGCACCTCGCGTGGACGGTCGAGCGCGACAAGGGCGACCGGTCCGGTGTAGGGCATCGCCCGCGGCAGCCGCAGGTCGCCGGCCTCGGCACGTTCGAGCGCGCGAAGGACGCGGCGCGGGTTGCGCAGGTCAATCCGACCGGCGACATCGGGTGCAAGCAGGCGAAGGCGCTGCACGAGCGGCTCCACGCCGCGCTCCGCAAGCTCGGCGCTCAGCGCGTCCCGGCGTTCGGGTGACCAGGGCTGGGCGCTGTAGTCGTGTCCGTCGAGGAGGGCGGTGACGTACAGGCCGGTCCCGCCGACGAGCACGGGGACGGTGCCCCTCGCGTCGATCTCCGGGAGGAGGCGGCGAGCTCGCTCGACCCACTGCGCGACGGTGAACGGTTGGTCGGGGTCCACGACGTCCACCAGGTGGTGCGGCACCTGCGCCCGGGCCGCGGCGTCGGGCTTGGCGGTACCGACGTCCATGCCGCGGTACACCTGGCGCGAGTCGGCGACGAGAATCTCCACCGGCACGCGCCGGGCCAGCGCCATCGCCAGCTGCGTCTTGCCAGAAGCGGTCGGCCCGACCACGCCGACCAACGCCGGCTCGGCGGTCATCCGAGGAGTATATACGGTATATACTCCCCCACCCTACACCTCGACGAGCCGCTGCACCAGTTCGATCGCCGATGCGCGGCCGGTGCCCGCATCGGCCGTGATCACGACGGCGTTGAGGGAGACCGGTCCGTCGGCGACCTGGAACCGCGTCGGCAGATGCCGCGTGAATCGTGGCAGGACGGTATCGAGGCTGAAGCCGATGATCGAATCCCGTGGCCCGGTCATGCCGATGTCACTGATGTACGCCGTTCCACCCGGCAGCACGCGCGCATCGGCGGTCGGCACGTGCGTGTGTGTCCCGACGACCGCGCTGACGCGGCCGTCCAGGTACCAGCCCATCGCGTTCTTCTCCGACGTGATCTCGCAATGGAAGTCGAGGATGCGCACCGGCGGAAGTGGCTCTGCCGCCCCGTCGAGAAGCTCGTCCAGCTTCGTGAACGGCGAGTCGAGCTGGTTCATGAAGACGCGACCCATGGCGTTGATAACGGCGATGTCATGGCCCTCGTCGGTCCGGTGGACGAGCCAGCCACGTCCGGGTGCTTCGTCCGGGTAGTTGATGGGGCGCAGGACCGGCCGGTCGGTGTCGAGGTAGTCGTACACCTCGCGCTTGTCCCAGATGTGGTTGCCCGATGTGATCACGTCGATCCCGCCGGCGAGCAGCTCCTCGGCAAGGCTCGGCGTGAGGCCGGCGCCCGCCGCGGTGTTCTCACCGTTGGCGATGACCATATCGAGCGCGAGCTCCTGCCGCAGATCCGGGAGCGCGTGCCCGACCGCGAGGCGCCCCGGCTTGCCGATGATGTCGCCGATGACAGCGATCCGAATGGCGTTGCCGCCCGACTCGCCGGTCACCGCGCGTAGTCGACGGCGCGTGTCTCGCGGATGACGGTCACCTTGATCTGCCCGGGGTACTGCAGCCGCTCCTCGATCTTCTTGACCACGTCGCGGGCCAGCCGGCTCGATGCGATGTCGTCGACATCCTCTGGCCGAACGAGGATGCGGATCTCGCGCCCGGCCTGGATGGCAAAGCACCGCTCCACGCCGGGGAAGCTCAGCGCGATCTGCTGAAGGTCGTCAAGCCGCTTGACGTAGTTGTCGAGGCTTTCGCCGCGAGCACCGGGGCGCGACGCGCTGATCGCGTCCGCAATCTGGACGACGGTGGCCTCCACGCTCTCCTGCTCGACCTCCTGGTGGTGTGCCGCAATGGCATTGCAGACCACCGGATTCACGCCGAAGCGTCCGGCGATCTCCGCGCCGATGGCGGCATGCGGCCCTTCGACCTCGTGGTCCACCGCCTTGCCGATGTCGTGCAGCAGCCCGCCCTTCTTCGACTCGCCGACGTTGGCGCCGATCTCGGCGGCGAGAAGGCCCGCAAGCCGCGCGGTCTCGACGCAGTGGTTCAGGACGTTCTGCCCGTAGCTGGTGCGGTATTTGAGGCGCCCGATGAGCTTGATGAGCTCGGGATGGAGTCCGGGAACGCCGGCGTCGTAGGCGGCCTGCTCTCCCGCCTGACGCATGACGACCTCGATCTCCTGGCGGCACTTCGCGACCGTCTCCTCGATCCGGCCGGGATGAATCCTCCCGTCGCTGATGAGCTTGTCGAGTGCCATGCGCGCCACCTCGCGGCGCACGGGATCGAACCCGGACAGGACGACCGCCTCGGGCGTGTCGTCGATGATGAGGTCGACCCCGGTGGCCTGCTCGAGCGCGCGAATGTTCCGGCCCTCGCGTCCGATGATCCGGCCCTTCATCTCCTCGTTCGGCAGGTTCACCACCGTGACGGTCGCCTCGGAGGTGTGGTCGGCGGCGATGCGCTGCATCACCGTGGTCAGGATGCGTCGCGAGCGCTCCTCCCCCTCCTCCTGCGCGTGACGCTCGATCTCTCGAACGCGATGCTGCGCCTCGGCCTGGGCCTCGTCCACGATCTGGCCGATGAGGGACTGCCGGGCCTCCGCCACGGTCAGGCCTGACACCCGCTCGAGCTCGACGAGCTGCCGCTGCTGGAGCTCGGCGACCCGCGCCCGCTCCTGGTCCAGCTCCTCGGCTCGCTGACGGAGCTGCTCCTCGCGCTCCTCGTGGAGCGCCACCTTACGGTCGAGCGCCTCCTCTCGGTCGAGAAGTCGGCGCTCGCTGCGCTGAAGCGTGGCGCGCTGCTCACGTGCCTCTTCCTCGGCGGCGCGACGAAGGTGCAGCGCCTCGTCCTTCCCCTCGAGGACGATCTCCTTCTGCTTGGCCCGCGCCTCGGCGACGAGACGCTCGGCGTACTGCTCGGCATGGCGGACGGCGTTCGCGGCGACGATCCGTCGCGCCACGAAGCCGACGATGACGCCGATGATCGCGGCTGCCGCCGCGATGATGACGGTGACGAGTTCGGTCATTGTGCGGCTCCCCCGTACGTTGGAGCCCGGATGGGCGGCTCCGCTCGCCGTGCGAGCGGGATGAACAGACGGTCGTGATCTGAGCCGGGGCTTCGTCCCGACGGGGCCGAGTGTAGCGCAGATCAGGCGACCGGCTCGGAACGAGGAGGCTCCTCAGCCGGCGAAGATGCGCCCCATGAGCTCGACGTGATCGAGGTCGCGGGGCAGGAAGTCCTGGAGCATGACGCGCTGAGTCCCACGCTCCTCCAGGGCTCGCACGCGCTCGTGCGCCTCGTCCGGTGTCCCCATCACCCAGCGTCCGCGCCGCTCTGCCAGCCACTGTTCGCCATCGGCGTTCTCCTGTCCGAGTGCCGCGAGCAGATCCACGACGCGAGCGCGAAGGTCGGCCTCGCTCTCGGCCACGAGCACGCCGGTCATGGCCGAGTACGTCACCGAGTCCGGATCGCGTCCGATCGCCTCGCACGCCTCGCGAATCCGGGCGTAGGCCGCAGGCGCGTCCTGCGGGGAGGCCGAGATGAGGTTGAACTCGTCGCCGTAGCGAGCAACGAGCCGGGCCATGCGGGGCATCCCCTTGCCGCCGAAGATGATGTGCGGGTGCCGGCGGCCGCCCCGAGCGACCTCGCCGTGGCGGCGAGACCCCTCGACCTGCCAGTGGGCGCCCTCGAAGGCCCACCCGTCGGGTTCCGTCCACAGGCCGTGGATGATGGCCATCTGCTCCTCGAGCATGTCGTAGCGCTCGCCGAGCGGCGGGAACGGGATGCCGAGCTGGGCGTGCTCCTCCTCGTTCCAGCCGGCCCCGAACCCGGCCTCGATCCGGCCACCGGCCATCTCGTCGACGGTCTGGATCACCTTGGCGAGATTGCCAGGGATCCTGAACGTCACCGGCGATACGAGCACGCCGAGCCGGATGCTGGAGGTCTCGCGGGCGAGGCCGGCCAGGGTTGCCCAGGCGTCGGTCGTCGGTTGCCCGGACTCGCCCGGAAAGCTCGCGTAGTGATCCGAGCGGAAGAAGGCCTCCAGCCCGGCCCGCTCGGCGGTCCGGACGATGGCGAGCAGCTCGTCGTAGGTCAGCCCCTGCTGGGGCTCGGTCATGAGGGCGTAGCGCATCCGCCAAGCCTAGACCGATGGCGGCGGCTCTGTACGCGATCGCCTCAGAGCGTGGTCGGCCGGCCGTACCCGGTCCGGGCGGCACGCTCCCGCCAGCGCGGGGTCGTGTCGCGCATGCGGTCGGCCGGGGCGAGCAGGTCCGGCTCCGACCAGTCGTCCACGGGCTCCGCGACCGGGCGCGCCACGGAGCGTGGGTCCATGGCTCGGTACTCGTCGAGCCACTCGGAGAGGGTCACGGCCGCGAGGCTACGACACGTACGCCATCGGCGCATCCGGGAAACTACGGATTCGCCTACGGAATGGCGCGTCCGGGAATTGCCGTCACTCCGTCCCCCCGCCGTCCTGCGGCTCCGCACCGGCCCGGCGAATCGTGGATCGCACGGTCTCCGGGTCGAACCCGCGCCGCATGAGGAACATGCCGATTCGCTGCACCGCCTTCGGGTCCTCCGGCAGTGGCCGTCCCCGGAGATGGCGCTCGAGCGCTTCGTGAGCGCGCTCGGCCTCGGTGCCCGGGAGCGAAGCGTCCTCCGGCCGCCGCTCGGGCGCGGCGTGCTCGTCGCGATAGGACTCGATGACGTCGCGCGGCACGCCGCGCTGGCGCAGCTCGGCCTCGATCATCCGCCTGCCGCGCGGAGCGTGGCGATCTCGCTGCTCACCCCACCACCGGGCGAACGCGACGTCGTCCACGTAGCCGAGCTTGGCGAGCCGGTCGAGTGTGGCTTCGACCACCGGCTCGGTCACCGCCGCGCGGCGAAGCCGGTCGGCCACCTCGCGGCGGGTGCGGGGACGGGCGGCGAGAAAGCGAGCCGCGACCTCCATGGCGCCGGTGGCGTCAGGAGGTGCCGGCGGCTCGCCCCTCTGACGACGCCGCGTCATCGCGGTCTACTGCGCCTCCGAGATGCCCTCCGGCCCGACCTCGATGCTCGCGACCTTGCCGCGGATCTCGTCGTCGATGGCGGCGGCGATGTCCGGGTTCTGCCGCAGGAACTCGCGGGCGTTCTCGCGCCCCTGGCCGAGACGAGTGTCACCGTAGTTGAACCAGGCGCCGGTCTTGGACAGGATTCCGGCCGCGATGCCGACGTCGAGGAGGCCGCCCTCGCGGCTGATGCCCTCGTTGTACATGATGTCGAACTCCGCGACGCGGAAGGGCGACGCGACCTTGTTCTTCACGACCTTGACGCGGGTCCGGGAGCCGACCGCATCGGTCCCGGTCTTCAGGGTCTCGATGCGGCGGATGTCCATCCGCACGCTGGCGTAGAACTTCAACGCGCGCCCGCCCGGAGTCGTCTCCGGGTTGCCGAACATGACGCCGATCTTCTCCCGCAGCTGGTTGGTGAAGATCAGCGCCGTCTGGCTGCGGTTGATCGCGCCGGTCAGCTTGCGGAGCGCCTGGCTCATGAGCCGGGCCTGGAGGCCGACATGGCTGTCCCCCATGTCACCCTCGATCTCGGCACGCGGCACGAGGGCTGCGACCGAGTCCACGATGACGACGTCGACGCCACCTGAGCGGATGAGCGTCTCGGCGATCTCGAGTGCCTGCTCGCCGGTGTCGGGCTGGCTGACGAGCAGCTCGTCCACGTTCACGCCGACATTGCGCGCGTAGTTCGGATCGAGCGCATGCTCCGCGTCGATGAAGGCGACGATGCCGCCCGCGCGCTGCGCGTTGCCGGCCACGTGATAGCAGAGCGTCGTCTTGCCGCTCGACTCGGGACCGTAGATCTCCGTGATCCGGCCACGTGGCACGCCGCCCACGCCGAGCGCGAGATCGAGTGCGACCGATCCGGTCGAGATGGCGTCGACGTTCTGTGCCTCGCGGTCGCCGAGGCGCATGATCGAGCCTCGACCGAACTGCTTCTCGATCTGCAGGATCGCCGCGTCCACGGCCCGACTGCGTTCGCCGTTGCCGTTCTTGTCAGCGCCGTTCCGAGCCGACCCCTGGCCCACGGCCACCGGTGCTTCCATGTTCGCTTCCGCTCCTCGTTCAGTTGCTGGGCCCCGGTGGCGTTCGCTCACCCCTCGTCCGGAGAGTTCGGGTCCTGGGGCTCCGGTTCGCGTTCGCGCTCCTTGCGCTTGGGCTTGATGACCTCGACCTGGCGCATCGGCGGCTGGTAGCTCGGCGTCACCGTCCCGGTCGGGCCCGGCGCCGCCTTCGGCTGCTTCTTCCGCTTCGGTTGCCTGCGCGGTCGATCCTGGCTCTTTGCCATCGCTCGAACCTCCGAATCTGTGAGCCGGTCGAGCGGCGTCGATGGTGCGCCGACGACCCTTACCGGCCACTTACCCAGCGCTTATCGGCACCGATTCGATGTGGCGATTCTACGCTTCGCGTCGCGACAGCTCGTCCGACGCGTTCGCACATTCTACACCGGCGTCATACGCCGTCATACGCGGCCGCGCTCACCGTGCATAGGCGGTGCGCACCCGCTCGTGCAGCTCGGGAAACGACCCGTCGACGAGCGACGCACGCAGGCGACGCATGAGCTCGAGCGTCCACGTCACGTTGTGCACCGATGCCAGCCGGTATGCGAGCAGCTCGCCGGCACGGAACAGGTGCGCCAGGTACGCCCGCGAGTGGATGCGGCATGCCTCGCACTCGCAGCCGGGATCGATCGGCCCGGGGTCGTCCTGGAGCGCCGAGTTGCGCAGGTTGACGCGGCCGGCATCGGTCCAGACCTGGCCGGTCCGCGCGACCCGCGTCGGCAGAACGCAGTCGAACAGGTCGATCCCTCGTTCCACCGCGACGAAGAAGTCGACCGGCGACCCCACGCCCATGAGGTATCGGGGCCGCGCATCGTCGCCGAGCGCCTCCCCGACGACGTCGAGCGTCCCGGCCATCTCGGCCTTCGACTCGCCCACCGACAGGCCGCCGATGGCGATGCCGTCGAACGGAAGGGCGCGAATTGCGGAGGTCGACTCGAGCCGCAGGCCGGCGTCGACGCCGCCCTGGATGATGCCGAACACCGCCTGGTCGGGACGTCCGCGCGCGCGCAGGGACCGCTCGGCCCAACGGTGAGTGCGCTCCATCGCCTCACGGACCCGGGCCAGCGGCAGGCCGGGTTCCACGAGCTGGTCGAAGGCCATCGCCACGTCCGATCCGAGCAGGGCCTGGATCTCCATGGCCCGCTCGGGCGTCAGCCGATGCGTGGAGCCGTCGAGGTGCGAGGTGAAGGTCGCGCCGTCATCGTCGACGCGGCGAAGGTGAGCCAGGCTGAAGACCTGAAAGCCGCCCGAGTCGGTCAGAATGGGGCCGTCCCAGGCCATGAAGCGGTGGAGGCCGCCCAGCCGGGCGATCCGCTCGGCGGTCGGGCGCAGGTTCAGATGGTACGTGTTGCCGAGGATGATCTGTGCACCTGCCGATTGCAGGTCGCCGGGCGTGAGGGCCTTCACGGTCGCCTGCGTGCCGACCGGCATGAACTGGGGCGTGTCAATCGGGCCGTGAGGTGTGACAATGCGCCCCAGCCGGGCGCGCCCGACCGGAGTGGCCTCGAACGTGTGTGTGAGCGGAGCCCGCGTTGACACCGCCCCAGAGCATAGGCGCAGCGGATAGGCTAGTGGTGCACTACGGAGAGGTGACGCACGCGTGCGACTGACCGAATGGCCGCGCATGCCGTTCCTGAACGACGAGGTGAAGGAATGGATCGCGCTGGAGCTGGAGAGCCTGGGGGTCGAGGACCTGGCCGTCTACGCCCTCGAGGCGGGCGCCGAGGGTGACGAGCGCCGGGTGATGGTCGCGACCGAGATCGGGCTCCTGGACCACCGCTACGCGCCCTTCGGCTCGTCCGCGCGCTATCGCCTGGCGATGCTCATGTATCCATGGCAGGTCCTGCGCGGCGTCGAGCTGCGCGCCGACACCTTCCGGCTCTGGGCCCGCGAGCATCGCACGCGCTGGTCGTTCCGGCTCCATCACCCGCACTTCGAGGCCGCCACGGAGTCCGCGGACCTCGGGCAGGCGCTGTGCGACCTCGCCCGCGTCTGCGCCGTGATGGCGGAGCCGTTCGGGGTGCCGGCAGGCCGCGCTTCGTCGGAGGTGCCGGGGGCGCATCCCGGCGGTCCCCGCCCGCTGCCGCCATCCGACGGAACGGGCTCAGGTCCCGAGCCCCGCGAAGCCGGCAGGGCGCCCGATGCATCCCGCGCCGGCGCCGACGACCGTGCGCCGGCCGAGCCCGCGGAAGAGCCCGTCGAGGCAGCCGCGACGGCCGTCCCCGTGGCCGACGGCGAGGAGATCATCCAGCTCTCGGACGAGGACCGCGAGGCGATCCCGACCCGCTCGGACGACCAGCCTTAGACGATCAGCATCGCGTCGCCGAAGCTGAAGAACCGGTAGCCCTCGGCGAGCGCTTCGCGATACGCGTCGAGGAGCACGTCCCGCGCCGCGTACGCGTCGACCGTGCCCGGCATCCCGTGCTGGACGAAGGCCGTGACGAGCAGCAGCAGCGAGCTGCGTGGCAGGTGGAAGTTCGTGATCAGCGCATCCACCGCGCGGAACCGATACGGCGGCGTCACGTACAGATCGGTCCAGCCGCGGTCGGCATCCGACCGTGCCGCGGTCTCGAGGACCCGCACCGCGGTCGTCCCCACGGCCACGACGCGCTCCGCGGTGCGCATCGCGTCGCGCGTGCCGGGAGGGATCTCGTACCACTCGCGGTGAATGTGGTGCTCGTCCACGAACTCGCCCTCCAGCGGTCGGAAGGTATCGAGCCCGACGTGCAGGGTGACCGACGCCCGGCGAACGCCAGCACCTTCGAGCGACGCGAGGAGCTCCGGGGTGAAGTGCAGGCCCGCGGTCGGCGCCGCCGCCGAGCCGGGAGGCTCGGCATACACGGTCTGGTAGCGGTCGGG
>DATLGA010000042.1:0-39653 GCA_035540715.1 Candidatus Limnocylindrales bacterium
CATATCTCCCTAGAAAGGAGGTGATCCAGCCGCACCTTCCGGTACGGCTACCTTGTTACGACTTCGTCCCAATCACCAATCCCACCTTCGACGGCTGCCTCCTTGCGGTTGGCCCACCGGCTTCGGGTGTTATCGGCTTTCATGACGTGACGGGCGGTGTGTACAAGGCCCGGGAACATATTCACCGCAGTGTGCTGACCTGCGGTTACTAGCAACTCCGGCTTCATGCAGGCGAGTTGCAGCCTGCAATCCGAACTGAGACCGGCTTTAAGGGATTAGCTCCACCTCGCGGTTTGGCAACCCGTTGTACCGGCCATTGTAGCGTGTGTGTAGCCCAGGGCGTAAGGGCCATGCTGACTTGGCGTCATCCCCACCTTCCTCCGAGTTTCTCTCGGCAGTCTGGCATGAGAGATACAACATGCCACGGGGGTTGCGCTCGTTGCGGGACTTAACCCAACATCTCACGACACGAGCTGACGACAGCCATGCAACACCTGCATACCGGTCCCTTGCGGGAGGACGACGTTTCCGCCGTTTTCCGGTACATGTCAAGCCCTGGTAAGGTTCTTCGCGTTGCGACGAATTAAACCACACGCTCCGCTGCTTGTGCGGGCCCCCGTCAATTCCTTTGAGTTTTAGCCTTGCGGCCGTACTCCCCAGGCGGAACACTTAATGCGTTAGCTACGGCACAGCCGGGGTCGATACCGACTACGCCTAGTGTTCATCGTTTACGGCTAGGACTACCGGGGTATCTAATCCCGTTCGCTCCCCTAGCTTTCGCGCCTCAGCGTCAAGAATGGGCCAGGCAGTCGCCTTCGCCACTGGTGTTCCTCCCGATATCTACGCATTTCACCACTACACCGGGAATTCCACTGCCCTCTCCCACCTTCAAGCCGATCAGTTTCCGATGCAGTTTCCCAGTTGAGCCGGGAGATTTCACATCGGACTTGACCAGCCGCCTGCGCGCTCTTTACGCCCAGTAAATCCGGACAACGCTTGCCACCTACGTATTACCGCGGCTGCTGGCACGTAGTTAGCCGTGGCTTATTCCTCAGGTACCGTCTTGAATCTTCCCTGAGAAAAGAGGTTTACGACCCTAGAGCCTTCGTCCCTCACGCGGAGTTGCTGCCTCAGACTTTCGTCCATTGGGCAAAATTCCCGACTGCTGCCTCCCGTAGGAGTCTGGGCCGTTCTCAGTCCCAGTCTGGCTGATCATCCTCTCAGACCAGCTACCGATCGTCGCCTTGGTGAGCCGTTACCCCACCAACTAGCTAATCGGACGCAGGCCCCTCCGGAAGCGAATTGCTCCTTTAGACGACGAATCGAATCGTCGACCACATGCGGTATTAGCCACCCTTTCGGGCAGTTATTCCCCACTTCCGGGTAGGTCACCTACGCGTTACTCAGCCGTCCGCCACTAGGAAACCTCCAAGCAAGCTCGGAGGCTCCTCGTTCGACTTGCATGTCTCACGCACCCCGCCAGCGTTTGTCCTGAGCCAGGATCAAACTCTCCGTACAAAACGAAACCAGTGGTCTGGCCCTCCCAGAAGATCTGGCTGGGCTGCTCCACCGGTTAAGAGTTCGACGTTGTCCCGCTGACTCGTGTGGATTCCTGTCACTCTTCAACTGATAAGCCACGCTGCTCCGCCCACTGTCGCGGGCTCGGCGTCGTTCGATTCGAGTACTCCTGTTACGGATCCTCGCGATGCTCACGCTGCGCGACCCCTGGCCGCCGTTCGTGACGCATCGGCCGGCGGACTGCCGGCGCGAAGACGGACTATAGATCAGCCGTTCGGGGCCGTCAAGCGAGCTCGATGTGCTCGCGTCGTACGCGCTCGTCGCGCCGATCTCGTGTTCGTCTGGAAGCATTCTAGAACGGATGTTCGGTCCCTGTCAAGGGGTCGCGGCCGGATCCCGCAGCGCCACAGCCTCGGGTCAGCGCTCGACCACCCGGCGTCCCTGGAGCGAGCGAATGAGCGTGACGTCGTCGGCGTACTCGAGGTCGCCGCCGACCGGGAGGCCGCGCGCGATCCGCGTGATCGTCGGGACGTGTGCGGCGAGCACGTCGGCGAGGTACATGGCGGTCGCCTCTCCCTCCAGATTCGGGTTCGTCGCCAGGATCACCTCGTCGACGCCCCCGCGGCTGACCCGCTCCACGAGCTCACGCGTGCGGAGCCGTTCGGGGCCGATCCCATCGATCGGGCTGATCGCGCCGTGCAGGACGTGGTAGCGGCCGCGGAACTCCCCCGTGCGCTCGATGGCCAGGACGTCGAGCGGCTCTTCGACGACACAGATCCGACCGGCCTCGCGGCGCGGGTCCGCGCAGATGTCGCATGGGTCGACGCCGGCCTCGGTGATGTTGCAGCACGCGCTGCAGTACGCGACCTCCTCCTTGATCGCGATCAGCGCGCGGGCCAGCGCGCGGGCGTCATCGGTGGAGGCGCGGAGGACGTGGTACGTGAGGCGTTGAGCGGTCTTCGTGCCGACGCCGGGGAGCTTGCTGAACTCCTCGATCAGGCGGGCGACCGGCGCGATGAGCCCGGCCATCGGGGCTCAGCCGAAGCCCGGCAGGCCCGGCATCCCCGGGAGCCCCATGCCGCCGGCGATGCCGGCCATCCGTTCGCGCTCGAGCTCCTTGCTGCGTCCGATCGCCTCGTTCACGGCGCTCAGCACGAGGTCCTGCAGCATCTCCGATTCCTCGGGGTCGATGGCCGATGGATCGATCTCCACGCTGCGCACCTCCTGGGCGCCGGTGATGACGATCCGGACGGCACCCCCTCCAGCCGTCACCTCGAGCGTCGTCTCCTTCAGCTCCTCCTGGGCCTGGGCGATCTGCGTCTGCATCTGCTGCGCCATCTTGGCGATCTGGCCGATGTTCACGGGTCTGCTGTCCTCGTACCGATGGATGGATGATGGCCGGGCGGCCGGGTGATGCTGCTCAGCGCACCTCCGGCGCGTCGACGAGCTCGCCGCCGGTGATCTTGAGCACGCCCTCGAGCAGCGCGCGTGCCTCCGGGTCGTCGGGGTCCTCCCCGACCGCCTGAGCGACCGTGAGCGGCTCCAGCTCGAGGTTGCTGGCGACGCACTCGATCGCGAAGGAGCCACCGAACATGTCGGTCAGCAGCGCCTCGATCTGGCCGGCGCGCTGCGTGATGCGACCGCGCATGAAGTCGCGTCCTTCGGGAAAGGCGAGCGTCAGGCGCGCGCCGTCACGCGCGATCGGCCGGCACTCCTTGAGCAGCGGCTTGATGACCGGGCTGGCACGCTCGACCACCTCCGCCCATCGCGCCCGGAGATCCGCCACGTCACCGGAGCCGGCGGGGGCCGCGATCGGAGCCGGCGGCTCGCGCGGTTCGGCGGGCGCAGGCGGCGCCGACCGGTCGGTCGACGGCTTCCCGGCCGCCGGTCGGTCGGCGGGCGCGGATGCTGCCATCGCCACCGGACGAGGCGGCTCGACGGAGCGCTCCGATGCCTCCGAGACCACCGGCCGCGGCGCCACCGCCGATGGCACTGCAGGCCCCTCGACGGCGAGGAGCTCGAGCATGAGCCGCGCGCGGCCCTCCCGGGCGCCGGCGCCGGCCGCTTCCGCCAGCGCACGGAGGACGGACGCCAGGCGTCGGGCGGCGGCCGGATCGGCCGCCGAAGCAAGGAGGCGGCGGCGCGCCTCACCCTCGGCCTGCGCGGCGACCTGTGCCAGGTCGCGCCCGGCGTCGGCCAACGCGGCGACACGGTCGAGCGCGCCGCCGACGTCGCCCGCCAGATAGGCGTCGACGAGCTCGCCGATGGACGCCTCATCGGCCAGTCCGACCGACGCGCGCACTTCGGCTTCGGTGAGGCGGCCGGCCGTGAAGGCGATCACCTGGTCGAGCAGGGACTCGGCGTCCCGCATGCCGCCGTCGGCAAGGCGGGCGACGAGGGTGAGGGCGTCGCCATCGGCCTCGAGTCCCTCGGCGTCGCAGATGCGCGCCAGCTTGCCGGCGATCGTCGCCTCGGGCAGGCGCCGGAAGTCGTGGCGCTGCGTCCGGCTGATGATCGTGGCGGGCACCTTGTGCGTGTCGGTCGTCGCCAGGATGAAGACGACGTGGTCCGGAGGCTCCTCGATGAGCTTGAGCAGCGCGTTGAAGGCGTGCGTGCTCAGCATGTGGACCTCGTCGATGATGTAGACCCGCTTCCGCAGCTCCGACGGGGCGGTGAGCGCACGCATGACGAGGTCACGGGCGTCGTCGACGAGGCCGTGGCTGGCGGCGTCGATCTCGATGACGTCGAGGGCCCGCCCCTCGCGAATGGCGACGCACGACGGGCACGCGTCGCACGGCTCGCCGTCCTCGGCCAGCGCCGAGCAGTTGATGGCCTTGGCCAGGATGCGGGCCGTGGAGGTCTTGCCGGTTCCGCGCGGACCGACGAAGAGGTACGCGTGGGCCAGGCGGTCGCCGGCGACGGCGCGACGCAGGGTCGTGACGATCGGCTCCTGGCCGATCAGCTCGGCGAAGCGCTGCGAGCGGAAACGGCGGTAGAGCGCGCGGTGAGGCGTGGCGTCGGGCGCGGACACGGAGCGATCGGTGGCGTCGCGGGCGGGCTGGGCTGCGGGCATGAGTGCCTTACCGTACACCGATCGGACCGGGGCCGGAGCGCCGGCGTCATCGGTGATGGATCGGTCGTGCACCCGGTGTCGACACGGATCAGCTCGCACTCACGCCCGCGCCCGGCTCCAGCCAGGTTGTCCCGCGGCACCCGAAGGTGATCGCTTACCGCTGCTTCCTTCCGGACCTGACGGGGTTCACGGACCAACGCTGCGCGGGACCCGACTCTCGACGTCGGGCGACGGTCATGGTGGGCGAACGATTCGAGCCTCGACCGGGGATTCAGCTCCGCTGTAGCGGATTGCGGATACAGGGCACCGCTAGTTCCCCGCCTAGCACGACCGGCGGCGATGGTAGGCGCCGCGGGTCGATCGGTCAATTCGATGGCGGAGAGGGTGGGATTCGAACCCACGTCGGGTTGCCCCGAACGGCATTTCCAGTGCCGCGCCCTAGGCCTCTAGGCGACCTCTCCACGGTCCGGATGGATGGCGGAGAGGGTGGGATTCGAACCCACGGTACCGTTACCGGCACACCGCTTTTCGAGAGCGGCACCTTAAACCACTCGGACACCTCTCCGCGCCGTCAGGAGTCTACCGAAGATGCGCGACTCGGGCCAACGGTGACCTAGACCGATGCGGACTCCGTCGGCAGGCGGCGCGCCTCCGACTCACGAACGCCCGAGACGACGGAGAGCTGGTGCGGAAGGGCGCCGTCTCGCGCGAGATCGATGACGCTCCCCGCGGCTCCGCGATCGGGGTCCGGAGCGGCATAGACGAGAGCGCGGACGCCCGATTCGAGGAGCGCACCGGTGCACATGGCGCACGGCTCGAGGGTCGTGAAGATCGTGACCTCGGCGAGCCGGCGCATGCCGAGCTTGCGCGCGGTTGCCTGGAGGGTGAGGAGGACGGCGTGGGCGGTCGGATCGCCCTCGAGGGCGGACCGATCGTGGTCCCGGGCGATCATCGCGTCGTCGAGCACCGCGACGGCGCCGACCGGCTCTTCGCCCATCTCGGCCCCGCGTCTCGCCTCGGCGATCGCCTCGGCCATGTAGAGCTCGTAGTTCACTGCTGCCCTCCCGCCCCGGCGTCGTCACGGAAACGGTGAGGCCCGGGCGCTTCGAGTCTAGCAGAGGCCGCCGGCCTCGCCGCCACCGGCGCCCGTGCCCTAGCATGGGTCGCCGAACCCGATCGGCACAGGAGTCGCACCATCGCCGCACCGCCGCATCCGACGCTGCCCCGCTGGACGCGCCTCGACACGATCGCGATCGCGCTGGTCACGATCGTCGCGGCGGGGCTCCGGCTCGTCAGCCTGAACCGTCCGGTCGGGCTCGTGTTCGACGAGATCTTCTATGCGCGGGACGCGTGCTGGTACGTGGCCGGCACCGAGGCGGTGTGCAACATCACCGAGCTGACGAGCCGCGCGCACCCGCCCCTCGGGAAGTGGCTCATCGGCTCGGGCATCGTCGCCTTCGGGTACGAGCCGTTCGGATGGCGCGTCGGCGTCGCGGTCGCCGGCATCGTGACCGTTGCGCTCGTCTACCTGCTCGCGTGGCGGCTCCTGCGGCGTACCACGCTCGGCCTGGGGCTCACCGTGGGCGCCACGGTTGCGGCCGGGCTGATGGCGACCGACTTCCTCCACCTCGTGCACTCGCGCGTCGCGATGCTGGACGCGTTCATCGTCCTGTTCGTGGTCGGCGCGGTGACGGCGATCGTCCTGGACCGCGACCGCGACCGCGGGCGTGCCGGACAGGGGGACAGCGCGTGGTGGGAGCGGCTGACGATCGGACGGCCGTGGCGGCTCGCGGCGGGCGCCTGCATCGGCGCCGCCGCGGCGACGAAGTGGTCGGGCGCATACGTGGCGCCGGCGATCATCGGCCTGGTGGTGGCGTGGGAGATCATGGAGCGGCGTCGCGAGCTGCCGGACGCCGGCTGGGGTGCGGCCGTCGTGGCGGCCTTCCGCCGGGAGGCGCTCCCGACCGTCGTGCTGCTCGGGATCGTGCCGGTGCTCGTCTACGTCGCCAGCTACACCGGCCGGATGCCGGGGGCGCTCGTCGGCCTGCCGTGGGAGCACGGAACGGTGTGGCGCGGGATCTGGGAGCACCAGCGCGCCATGCTCGACTTCCACACCGGCCTGGGCGGCGACCACCCCTACCAGTCACCGCCGTGGTCATGGCCGCTGCTGCAGCGGCCGGTGGCGTACTGGTTCGGCGACGAAGGGGGCGCGTACCGGCAGATCCTGGCCATGGGCAACCCAGCGACCTGGTGGCCGGGGCTGCTCGCGCTCGGGGCGCTGATCGTCACGTGGGCGCGGGCCGGCTGGGGGTCGCTCCGGCCGGAGCCGGTCATCCTGGCGGCCGCCGCGTCGACGTATCTTCCCTGGCTCATCCTGTCGGGCGACCGAAGCCAGACGTTCCTGTGGTACTTCCTGCCGACCGTTCCGTTCCTGTGCCTGGCCCTCGGCAGCTTCGCCGCGTGGGCGTGGGACCGGGTGAGCGGGCGCGTCGCCGTGGCGGTTTGGGGCGTCATCGTCGTGGCGAGCTTCGCGTTCTACCTCCCACTCCTCGTCGCGCTGCCGCTCAGCCCGGGTGACTGGCACACGCGGATGCTCTTCCGCGACTGCGAGCGTCCCGACGGGGTCGTCCAGACCCTGCCGGACGACACGACGAGCGAGGGCGCGCCGCCCGACGGCTGGTGCTGGATCTGAACGTGCCGCCGCGAGGTCACTCCGGACCGCGGCGGCGCATCGGGCTGATCTCCCGTTCGCTCACGCCGAAGCGGCGGAGCGTGTGCTCCATGAGCTCGTTGCCAACCTCTCGCTCCGCCACGACGACCCTTCGTACACCGCGCCGGCGAAGGTGCTGCTCCTCTCGCTCGGAGTGCGCGCGGGCGATGATCTGGATGCGGGGATTGCGTTCCAGCGCATAGTCGACCGCCTGCCGGGTGGCGAGCGCGTCCGGCACGGCGACGACGAGCAGGAGCGCCCGATCGATATCGGCCGCGTCGAGGATCGTGCGGCTGCCGGCCTCGCCGAACAGGATCGGGATTCCCTCCTCCCGAGCGCGCATGACGAGCTCGTAGTCGGCGTCGACGACCACGAACGGAAACCCTCGCGTCCGGAGCGCACGCACCACCATGCTGCCGACGCGTCCGGACCCGAGCACCACGGCGTGCCGGCGGCGGCGCTCGGCGGTCATCCGCACCTGCTCCGGTCCCTCACCGCCCGCCACGCGCCGCGCCACCGCATCGGCGCCGCGAACGACGACGCCCGAGAGAACGATGCTCGCCACCATCGCGCCCATGATCAGCGAGAACCGGTCATTGCCGATGACGCCGAGCTCCAGGCCGATCACCGCGAGCACGAAGGAGAACTCGCCGTTCTGCGCGAGCATGGCGCCCACGCGGGTGGCGACGGGCGCGGGATGGCCGACCATCCGGCTGAGGGCGACCGACGCGACGCCCTTGACGCCGATGATGAGGGCGAGGACCAGCACGACGACGAGCAGCCCGTCCACGACCGAGGCAGGGTCGACGAGGAGCCCGATCGAGACGAAGAAGAAGGCGGCAAAGAGCTCGCGAAGCGGCACGATCTCGCCCAGGACGCTGTCGGTCAGATCGGAGTCGGCCAGCGCGATGCCAGTGACGAACGCGCCGAGGGCGACCGAGATGCCCACGAGCCCGGCCGCGAACGAGGTGCCGATGGCGAGCACGGCGACGCCGATGATGAAGATCTCGCGTGAGCCGATGGCGGCCAGCCGGCCCAGGATCAGGGGGAAGAGGCGCGATCCGCCGAAGATGACCGCGACGATGAACGCAAGCGCCCCGAGTGTCGCGGCTCCGACCTCGACGACGAAGTCCTCGCCTCCCACCGCGAGGCTGCCGAGCAGGACGACGAGCGCGACGGTGGTCACGTCCTGGATGACCGACCACGCCAGCGCGATGCGCCCATGGACGGTGCCCTCGACGACCTCGTCGCCGACGATCTTGACGATGACCACGCTCGAGGAGTTCGAGACGATGGCGCCGAGGAACAGCGCCTCGAGCCAGTCCATGCCGATCAGCGTGCCGGCGACGTAGCCGACGGCCATCACGCCGATCACCTGGAGCAGCGCCGCGACCAGCACCGGCCGCCCGACGGAGGCGATCTGCCGGAGCGGGAAGCGGAGCCCCATGCTGAACATCAGCAGCGCGACGCCGATGTCCGCCAGGTCGAAGATCTGGTCGCGATCGGCGACGAAGCCGGGCGTGAACGGGCCGACGACGAGCCCGGCCGCAATGAACCCGACCAGGGGCGTCAGGCGCAGGCGCTGGGCCGCGGCCCCGAGCACGAGGGCCGCGGCAAGAGCCGCCAGCAGCGTGACCCCGAGACCGGTCACGTCTCGGGGTCGTGCGGGGCGCGGCGGAGTGTCGGCGATGCGGGCATCGTCGTCTCGTGGTGCGGGCCACGATGATACCCGCCATCGTGCCGAGCCCCGAAGCCCGGCTCAACTCATCGCGGAAGAAGCGGACGGCTCGGCCGCCCAGGTCGTCACGGAGGGTCCGAGCGGATCCTCAGCCGCCGGTCACGTCGGCCGGATCGTTGTGGTCGTGGACGTGCGCCTCCTTGGCGTGGTCCTCGTACTCCTCGTCGGGGTCGTGGTCATGGCCGTGGACGAGCGGGGCGTGGTTGTGCTCATGGCTGTGGTAGTGCGAGCGATGCTCGAACTCGCCGCCCAGCGGGCCGCCGCCGCCGTGGTGGTGCGACACGTGATAGTGGTCGTGGGTGTGCACCTGCGCCGGGTGCGCGTGCTCCTGCTGCTGGGCCTCCTCGCCGACGGTGGTCTGACCGGTCGTGGCATGCTCGTTCATCGGTTCCTGCTCCATGCGTGCTTCCGTGGACGCAACCGATGCAGAACCGATGCCGATCCGTGACCGAAGCATGCGAAGACGTCCGGCTGAGGGATGACGTTCGAGGAGTGGCGTGCCCGAGAGGACTCGAACCTCCGACCTTCAGGTCCGCAACCTGACGCTCTATCCACTGAGCTACGGGCACCCGTGCGACCGCACGTGCGGAACGGTGGCGGAGAGGGAGGGATTCGAACCCTCGGAAGAGGTTTACCCCCTTCAACGGTTTAGCAAACCGCCGCACTAGGCCACTATGCGACCTCTCCGCGATCGGCGCCGATGATAGCATGGAGCCTCGCCGCGGACGAACCCGTCCCTTCGGTGCCTCCGAACCATTCCACCCTTCTCAGAGCGTTCTCCGATATGCCCGCCAACCGACTCCCGATCATCGGCTTCCCGCTCTCCGCAGGCCCGCAGGAGGCGGTCGTCCGCGCCGGCCTGGAGGCAGCCGGCAGCGGCATCGGAGTCGAGCAGTGGGAGCGCCGGCCGCATCAGCTCGCCGATGCACTGAAGGAGATTCGGGGCGGTGACGACTTCGCGGGCGCGCTGATCGCCTCGCCGCACAAGGAGAAGGCTCCCCCGCTCTCGGACGCGCTGTCGGACGATGCGCGCGTGAGCGGCGCCGTCAACGTCTTCGTGCGTGCCGAGGGCCGCCTTCGCGGCCACAACACCGACGCCGACGGAATCCGGGCCGGCCTCGAGGCGATCCTGCCCAAGGTGAAGGGCAAGTGGCCACGCAACGCGGTCGTGCTCGGCGCCGGAGGCGGTGCGCGCGCCGTCGTGGCGGTGCTGATCGCCGGCGGCTTTCAGCACGTCGCCGTCTTCAACCGGCATCTCCATCGCGCGGAAGCGCTGGTCGGCCACTTCTCGCGCACGGCGCGCCACATGGAGCTGCGCGCGCGGCCGTGGCACGACGCCACGATGGAGGCCGAGCTCGCCCGCGCGGAGCTGCTCGTCAACGCGAGCGGCATCGGGGTCGAGTCGGGCGAGTCCCCCATCCCGGCCGACCTCATCCCCGAGAGCCGGTACGTCCTCGATCTCGTGCTCCACCACGCCACGACGCCCCTGATGGAGGCGGCGAAGTCGCGCGGCGGGACGGTGGCGAACGGCCAGGCGGCGCTGCTCGCCGGGTCGGCGCAGACGGTGCGCCTCCTCACCGGCTCGGCGCCCGACAGCGAGCCGTTGAAGGCGGCGCTCGCCGCCGAGCTCGGGGTCCCCGAGGAAGGCCTGGCCGTCGTCGGCGACTGACCGATGATGCCCGCGGGCCGCATCGGCTCCGCGTAGACTCCGACCTCACCGATGTTCTACACCCACGGCTGGGTCCACGTGATCGCCGGCTGCATGTTCTGCGGCAAGACCGACGAGATGCTGCGGCTGTTGCGGCGCTTCTCGATCGCCGGGCGCCGGGTGGTGCTCGTCAAGCCTCGCCTCGACACCCGGACCGACCGCGTGACGGTCGTCTCGCGATCCGGGGCTCAGCACCACGCCGTCACGGTGGACGACTCCAGCCAGATCGAGACCGCCATCGGCGAGGCCGACATCGTGGCCATCGAGGAGGGCCAGTTCTTCGACGAGCGCCTGCCCGAGATGGTGGAGCGGCTCGCGGCGCTCGGCAAGCAGGTCGTCGTGACGGGCCTCGACCGGGATTTCCGCGGCGTGCCGTTCGGCACGATGCCGCGCCTTCTCGCCCTGGCCGACCAGGTGACGAAGCTGACCGCCATCTGCATGGTCTGCGGCGAGCCGGCGACCCGGACCCAGCGGCTCATCGACGGCGAGCCGGCGCCGGCCGACTCGCCGCTCATCGTGATCGGCGGGATCGGCGACGAGACGTACGAGGCTCGGTGCCGCCTCCACCACGAGGTGCCCCCCGGCACCACGGGTTGATTGGAGCCGGTCAGGGCGGCCGCCGGGCCCGGCGGTCATTGCGTGAAATGACGTAGGCGATCTGCCGTCGGTTGTCTGCGTGGCACTGCGACCCATGCGCCGATGCCGGGGGAGCAGGCGCGAGACAGAATCGGTCCGTCCCCATCCCGCCCCCGACGACGGAGCCGAACGAACGATGTCCACGCATGCTCTCGCCGCGCCGGCGAGCTCGACCCCGACCCTCCGCCTGCTCGACGGCGGCGCGCCCCCGCGTCCGCCCGCCTGGTGGGAGCGCCGCAGCGCGATGCGCACCGTCGTCGGCGGGTGCCCGGACCATTGGTGGAAGCCGACCGCTCGCCGCACCGCGGCCTGCACCTGCGATCGGTTCTGACCGAGCGCTGGCGGAGGGGGTGGGATTCGAACCCACGGTGGCTCTCGCCACGGCGGTTTTCAAGACCGCTGCAATCGTCCACTCTGCCACCCCTCCGGCAGGTGGCTATCGTAATGCGTCAGCCGCGCGGACCGATGCGGTCACGTCCGCCGAGGTACGGACGCAACGGCTCGGGGACGAGGACGTCCCCGCCGGGCTGGAGGTGCGTCTCGAGGAGGGCGGCCAGGGTGCGCGGCAGCGCGAGCCCCGAGCCGTTCAGCGTGTGGACGAGCTCAGGCTTCGCGCCGGCGTCGGCTCGATAGCGGATCGCCATGCGGCGAGCCTGGTAGTCGCGGAAGTTGCTCACGCTGCTCACCTCGAGCCAGCGCAGGACGCCGGGGGCCCAGACCTCGATGTCGTACTTCTTCGCCTGCACGAACCCCATCTCGCGCGTGCTCATCAGCAGGACCCGATAGGCGAGGCCCAGCCGCTGGAGCAGCTCCTCGGCTCGCGAGGTCATCCACTCCAGCTCCGCGTCCGAGTCGGCGGGGCGGGTGAAGCTCACCATCTCGACCTTGTCGAACTGGTGAACCCGCAGGATGCCACGCGTGTCCTTGCCGGCGGCACCTGCCTCCCGACGGAAGCAGGGTGAGTAGGCGGCGTAGCGGATCGGCAGCGCGCCCGGCTCGAGGATCTCGTCGCGGTGGAGGTTCGTGACCGGCACCTCGGCGGTCGGGACCAGGTAGAGCTCGTCGCGGGCGACGACGTACATCTGGTCCTCCTTGTCGGGGATCTGGCCCGTGCCGGTGGCGCTGGCCGTGTTGACGACGGCCGGCGGCCAGACCTCGGTCATGCCGCTCTCGCGGGTGTGCACGTCGAGGAACCAGCTGATGAGCGCACGCTGCAGGGCCGATCCGTCGCCGAGGTAGACCGGAAACCCCGAGCCCGCCACCTTCGCGCCCCGAGGCAGGTCCAGCAGGCCCAGCTCTTCGGCGATCTCCCAGTGCGGCCGCCGGCCGTCGGCGCCGAGCCGCTCGCCCCAGGTCCGCACCGTGCGGTTTGCGTCCTCCCCGCCCACCGGCACGTCCGGGTCGGCAGGGTTCGGGATCCGCAGGAGCGCGTCCTCGAGCTCGGCCTCCACCGTGGCGAGCTCGGCGTCGAGGGCATCGATCCGCTCCCCCACCCTGGTCGAAGCCATCTTGAGCTCGGCGACCTCCGGGCCGTTCGGATCGGAGCCGTCGCGGACCGCCTCGCCGATGCGCTTCGAGGCTGCGTTCCGCTCGGCCTTCAGGCCGTCGCTCTCGACGAGGAGGGCGCGCCGGCGCTCGTCGAGGGCGAGCGCCTCGTCCACGACGGCGGGGTCCTCGCCCTTGTCGGCAGCGCCGCGCCAGATGACATCGGGCTCGTCGCGGAGCCGCTGCAGCCCGACGCTCATGCGACGCTCACGCCGGCGGCCTCGGCGAGGCGGCGCCGGACGAACGCCGCGTCGAGCGAGGCGATCAGCCAGCCGGCGCGCGGCCCGTTGGGGCGGCCCAGGAACGCGAGGTACAGCGCCCGGAACGCGTCGGCGCTGCGCAGGTCGAGCTGCTTCGCCGTCTCGAAGATGAGCGCCTGCCATGCCTCGCCCGTGGGGGGCGGCTCCACGCGAGCCAGAGCGGCCAGGTAGGCCCGCTGCGCATCGGCCAGCTGGTCCGCCTCCGCCGGCAGGTCGTCACGCACCGCGATCCGCGCGGATTCGGGCGCGTAGGTCTCCAGCCAGGCACGCGCGGCGCGACGCCGCTCGTCGACGATCGCCGCCTCGCGTTCGGTGAGCGGCGCGCCCTTCTCGGCGGTGACGCGCTCGACGACGTCCACGCCGGGAATCTGCTCCAACAGTGCCAGGTGCGCGAACGCCGGTCGGTAGGCGGCCGCCTCGGCGACGACGTCCGCATCGGGCTCGACGAGGCTGTAGGCGAAGACGCGATCGTGGTTCGGCGGCAGCTCCCCGCGAACCTCCCGCCCCGCCGTCGCGGCGGCCAGCCGGTCCGACTCGTCGAAGAGGCGCGGGATCGCATCGGTCCCGTCCGGGTCGAACTCGATCGCCGCCTTCGGCCTGGGCCGCAGGAACAGGAGGCGCAGCTGCTCGGGCGGGATGACGTCGACGATCTGGGTCGCCGATGCGCCCAGCCCCTTGCTGGTCGACATCTTCTTGCCGCCGATGTTGAGAAACTCGTATGCCAGGTTCATCGGCGGCTCGATGCCGAAGACCTCACGGGCGATGGCGTCGGACCGGTCGCGGGAGCCGCCCTTCGTGGACAGGTCCTTGCCGGCCGGCTCGATCGTCACGCCGAACAGGTCCCACTTCGCGGCCCAGTCGACGTTGTAGGGCAGCTTCGCGCGGCCGCCGAAGGGCGACGTCCGCCCGGCATGCCCGCACCCGGTGGCCCACTGGACCAGGTCGGGACGGCACTCGTAGCGGACCAGCCCGGCGTCGGCGTCCCAGCCGGTGACGATCGTCGTGCCGATCCGCCCGCACGACTCGCAGATGACGAAGAGCGGGTGCCATTCGTCGGGATGGTTCACGTTCGCCACGCGGCGGTAGATCTCGCGGATGGTCGCGGCCCCGTCGAGGGCGGCGCGGATGTATCGGTCCATGGCGCCCGACCCGTAGACCTCGCTCATCCAGTAGTAGGTGTCGGGCCGAATGCCCAGGCCGTCGAACGTGTCGATGAAGACCCCGGCGAAATGGCGGGCATAGGAGGCGTGGCAGTCGCCGGCCGGATCCGGCACGTGTGCCAGCGGCACGCCCATGTACCGGTCGATGGCGTCGGGCGTGAGGAGCGCCTGCGCGTCCATCGGGTCGAGGTCGTCGACGCCGTAGCGCAGCTCGACCTCGCGCTCGGCGTAGCGAAGCGCCCGGGCGATCGTGTCGACCACGACCGGACCGCGCAGGCTGCCGACGTGAACCGTCCCCGACGGCGTCTTCGAGTCGTTGACGACCTGGGGGCCGGCGGCCGACGCGGCGAGCTCGTCAGCCCAGAACACGACGCTGCGTCAGGCGACGCGAACGACGGTGTACTCGATCGGGCCGGCGGGCGCGTGGACGACGACCGTGTCGCCCTTCTTGTGCCCCATCAGCGCCGACCCGACGGGCGACTCGTTGCTGATCCGGCCCTCGCTCGGCGCGGCCTCGGCGGAGCCCACGATCGTGAACGTCTCCTCGCCGTCGCTCCCCTTGATGACCACCTTCGAGCCGATGCCGACGCTGTCGCCGTTCGTCTTCTCGATCACCGCGGCGTTCCGGAGCTGAAGCTCGAGCGTCGCAATGCGGCCCTCGAGGAACGACTGCTCCTGCTTGGCATCCTCGTACTCGGCGTTCTCGGAGAGATCGCCGTCGAGCTTCGCCTCGTGAATGCGGGCGGCCACGCGCGGACGATCGACGGTGATGAGCTCGTGCAGCTCGGCCTTGAGCTTCTCGAGGCCCTCGGCGGTGAGGTAGACAGGCTTGGTGTTCATCTGATGGGCCCCCGTTTCCTCGTGCGGCGCCCTCGGGGGGCTCGTCTCATCGACGGGTTCGACGAGACGATCGTCCGCTGCTGATAACAAAAAATGCTCCAGGCCCCGCCGACGTCGTTCCGGCGGCGTCTCCTGAAGCTGGCCGTACCCCCATATCCCTAGGATGCGGGCCAGGCATTCCGCCGACGTTCGGCGGCCGCCCGATTGTAGGTTGCGACGGCGTCGAAGTCAAAGGCGACGCGCTCGAATCGTGCTCAACCGGCCGTTCAGCGCCCCGCGATGACGAGCCAGACGATCGTGGCCGCGAACGCGATCCGATACAGGCTGAAGACCGCCACCGATCGGCGCCGGAGCCAGGCCAGCAGGAACCCGATCGCGAGCAGCCCCGCCAGCATCGAGGCGGCGAAGCCCGCCGCGATGGCCACCCACTCGCTGGTGGTCAGCGCCTCCTCGAAGAGCCGGCGCGATCCGTACAGCCCGGCGCCGAGCGTGATCGGCGTGGCGAGCAGGAAACTGAAGCGTGCGGCCGTCTCACGGGTCAGGCCGAGGGCGAGCCCGGCGGTGATCGTCGCCCCCGATCGGCTGATCCCGGGCATGAGCGCGAGCGCCTGGCTGAAGCCGATCGTCAGCGCCACCGGCAGCGTGATCCCCTCGAGGCGCCGGTGCCGGCGTCCGTATCGGTCCGCGAGCCACAGGGCGATGCCTCCCACGGTCAGGGCGCCGGCGATCGCGAGACGAGCCTCGGTCGAGTCGCCGTGAAAGGTCTGCTCGATGAAGTCCTCGAAGGTCAGGCCGATGATCCCCGCCGGGATCGTGGCCGCGATGAGCAGCCATGCCAGGCGGCGGTCGGCGTCGTCGCCGATGCGCCGGTCGCGCAGGCTGGCGAACCAGGCACGTGCCAGGCGTACCCAGTCGCGGGCGAAGTAGATGAGGAGCGCGACCATCGTCCCGAGGTGGAGGAAGACGTCGAACGCCAGCGTGCCGATGACCCGGCTCTCTCCGAAGCCGAACAGCCACGGCGCAAGCGTCAGGTGCGCCGAGGAGCTGACCGGAATGAACTCGGTCAGCCCCTGGAGCACGCCGACGATGATCGCCTCGACCAGCTCTCCCATGCCGGGGGAAGGCTACCGGATGAAGAGGGGGGCCAGGACGAGGGTCACGGTGGCGAGAAGCTTGACGAGCACGTGGAGCGACGGACCAGCGGTGTCCTTGAACGGGTCGCCGACCGTGTCGCCGACGACCGCCGCGGCATGGGCCACCGAGCCCTTGCCCTGCACGGTCCCGTCGGCATCGACGAGGTTCCCCGACTCGATGTACTTCTTGGCGTTGTCCCACGCGCCGCCGCCGTTGTTCAGAACGGTGGCGAGCAGGACGCCGGCGATCGTCCCGACCATGAGGAAGCCGGCGACCGCCTGGTGGCCCAGCAGGACGCCGACCGCGATCGGGGTGGCGACGGCCACCAGACCCGGCGCGACCATCTCGCGCAGCGCGGCTCGGGTCGTGATGTCCACCACGCGGGCGTAGTCGGGACGTTGGCTGTAGTCCATGATCCCGGGCATCTCGCGGAACTGGCGGCGGACCTCGACGATGATGGCCTGGGCCGCCTTGCCGACCGCGCGGATCGCGAGCGAGCTGAAGAAGTAGGCCAGCATCGCGCCGATCAACGCGGCGACGAAGACGCCGACGTCGGCCAGGTTGACGGACTCGAGCAGCTCGGCGCCGCGGTTGCGCTGGATGAGGTTGACCTTGTCGATGTAGGCGCTGAACAACAGGAAGGCCGCCAGCGAGGCCGATGCGATGGCGTACCCCTTCGTGAGCGCCTTCGTCGTGTTGCCGACCGCGTCGAGCCGATCGGTGATCTCGCGCGCGCCCGCCTCCGAGCGGCTGAACTCGGCCACGCCACCGGCGTTGTCGGTGATCGGCCCGAAGGTGTCCATGGCCAGGATGTAGGCCGTCGTCATCAGCATGCCCATCGTGGCGACGGCCGTCCCGAAGATGCCGCCGACGTCGTTGCCCTCCGCGTTCACGAGCCCCGCCTGGCTGCCGAGCCAATGCGAGGCGAGGAGGGCGACGCCGATCGAGACGGCGGTCACGAAGGTCGTCTCGAAGCCGACCGCCGTGCCGGAGATGATGTTCGTGGCCGGGCCCGTTCGGCTGGCCTCGGCGATCTCGCGGACCGGGCGGAAGGTTCCGGCCGTGTAGAACTGGGTGATGTAGACGAACACGACGCTCGTCGCGAGGCCCACCAGCCCGGCGCCGAAGAACCAGACCCACGCCGGGATGCCGTTCTCGGGGATTTCGGTGCCGGTCTGCATCATCACGTACGTCGTGATGGCCATTCCTCCGACCGACAGGATGGTCGTGACCCAGTAGCCGCGATTGAGGATGTTCATCGGGTCCTCGGTCTCCGAGCCGCGGATGAAGAACATCGCCACGATCGTGGCGAGCAGCCCGAAGGCGCGCACGACGAGCGGGAAGAAGATCCACGCCTCCGGGTTCGGCCAGCCTGCCGCGTCGGCGATCGCGAACGCCGCGACGCCCAGGATCATGGCGCCGATATTCTCGGCGGCGGTCGACTCGAACAGGTCGGCACCACGCCCGGCGCAGTCGCCGACGTTGTCGCCGACCAGGTCCGCCACCACGCCCGCGTTGCGCGGGTCGTCCTCCGGGATCCCCGCCTCGACCTTGCCGACGAGGTCGGCCCCGACGTCGGCGGCCTTCGTGTAGATCCCCCCGCCGAGCTGCGCGAAGAGGGCCACGAAGCTCGCCCCGAAGCCGAAGCCGACGATGAGGAACGGGGCCTCGGCCACGGTCACGTCGCCGATGAGCGTCTCGTAGGCGGTGAAGATGCCCCACACGCCGAGCAGCGAGAGGGCGACGACGAGGAAGCCGGACACCGCGCCGCCGCGCATCGCCACCTGCACGGCTTCGACGACGCTTCGGCGGGCGGCGGCCGCCGTCCGCACGTTCGAGCGGACGCTGATGAACATGCCGATGATGCCCGACGCCATCGAGCACGCCGCGCCGACGAGGAAGGCGATCGCGGTCATGATCCCGATCGGTGCGCCGGCGAGCTCGCGCACGTCGGCCACCTCCTCGGTCTCGACGAGGCCGATCACGACGCCGATCACGATCGCGGCGACGAGGGCCAGCAGGCCGATCGTCGTGTACTGGCGCTTCACGAAGGCGTCGGCGCCCTCGCGAATGATGTCGCCGATGTCCTGCATCGCCTGCGGCCCCTTGTCCCGGGACAGGACGTCGCGGGCGAGATACAGGGCAAAGGCGATCGCGGCGATGCCCGCGAGCGGGACCACCCACAGAATGAGCTGAACCATGGGTCCTCCGAATGACGCCGGCGACTCATGGTCGGAGCGGCGGACACGAATCAGGGCGCTTCTTCACACACGCGAAACGCCGGCGGGTGGACACGTCACGAGCCCCGCCAGCGATGGCGCGCGGATTCTAGCACGCGCGGGGATCAGGTCAGGGCAGCCAGCGCACCCACCACGCGCCACGAACGAGCCGACTGCGCTCCCCCGTCTCGAGGTCGAGCCGCTCGAGCCGGGCAGCGCCGGGCGACGACGCCTCGAGCGCGACGACGGCGACGCGGCCGGCCGGCCCGAACGCCAGCTCCGTCACCCGCGCACCCGCCAGGTCGGGCTGGCGAGCTCCCCGCTCGTCCGGTCGATCGGCGATCCACAGTGCCGCGCCACCGTCGAGGTATGCGATCCGGCCGTCCGGCGCGACGCCCGCGAGGCGCGCCTCCGCGTCGAAGGCCGCCGGCTCCACCCGCGTGCCCGATCGGTTGACGAGCCCCACTCCGGCGCCCGAGTCGGCCGCGAGTGGCATCACCGGGGCGTCGAAGCTCATCCCGGAGGACGGCTCGCCGAGCGAGACGAGCACGCCGCTGCTGTCGGGGCGCCACGCCGGTGGCCCGGCTGCCCATGCTTCGATCCAGGTGAGCCGCTCCGCCGGCAGCTCGAGGATGCCGATCCAGCCGGCGGTGTCGACGAAGGCCAGCGCCTGGCCGTCCGGGGCGAACCGCGGCGCCCGGTACGCCGCGACATCGTCGGCGCCGTCGGTGCCAGCGGTCGGTGCGGGGCTTCGATCGGCGCGGACGTCACGTGGCAGCTCGACCCGGATGGCGGCGCCGGCGCCGATCTCCCACATCCAGAGCCCCAGGCCCTCGCCGGTCTCCGCATCGGCACGGGCGAAGGCGATCCGCGAGCCGTCGGGCGCATACGCCGGGTCGAAGTCGAGGAACCCGGCCTCGGTGAGCGCCTGCCGATCCGATCCATCGGCGCGAAGGAAGACGAGGCGCCGTCCGTCGGCCACCACGAGCGAGGCGCCGTTCGGCGCGGCCGCGTAGTCGACGATCCCGGCCAGCTCGGCGGAGACCTGGTGCTGGCCGGTGCCGTCGGGGTTCATCGCCCACACGTTCGTCACGCCCGACCGATCGCTGAGGAACAGCACCTGGTTCGACAGCGTCCCGGGCGCCGTCCCGGTGGTGAAGGTCCAGCGAACGGGCTCGGCCATGCCGCCCCGACCGTCGTCACTCCGGACGCCGGGGAGCAGCTCGACTTCGAAGGTCGTGTTGGCCGGCAGCGGTGCGGTGGGCGTGAAGCGCAGGACGGAGGAGGCCGGGGCCTCCGGCGTGGCGACGATGTCGATCGAGCCGGCGACCGACGGCGAGATCTCGATCAGGTCCTGCCCGATCGAATCCGGATCGATCGGGCGGTCGAAGATGATGGCGATCGGCGTGATGGGCGCGATCCCGTCGCTGCCGCGGGCGGGCACGACCGCCTCGACGGCGAGGCCCGGCGCGACGGTTCGGAACTCGACCGACACATCCGTACCGATGGCCACCCCGGCAACGTCGGTGGCCGATCCTGCGAGGCGGAGCGCGTAGTCGGTCGCCGGATCCAGGGTCTCGCGCGGCACGATCTCGAGCGTCTCGCCGCTCCAGCGAAGGTCGTGCTCGACGGCCGGCTCGATCTCGAGCGCAGACTCGACCGACGCGGTGTCCATGAGCGTGGAGAAGACGAGCGCGATGACGGCGCCAACCGGCACGTCCTCGGCGCCGTCCGCCGGATCGGTTGCCACCAGGCTCGGACGCCCGGCCGTCACGAACGTGAACGCGCGCGGCAACTCCGTCATCTCGTTCCCGGCAAGGTCGCGCACGCCGGGCCCGATCACGACTGCGTACTCGGTCTCGACGTCGAGTGGCTCGTCCGGCGTGAAGATCATCGTCGTCCCGCTCCACGAGACGCTTCCGGGGACCGACGGCTCGAGCGACACGGCTGCCGCGGCCCCATCGGCCTCGACCGGCTCGCTGAACGCGATCTCGATGCTCGTCGTGACGAGGGCGCGGTCGGCCTGGTCGGCCAGCGGCTGCGTCAGGTTGACCGCCAGCACCTCGGGCGGTCGCGCGTCGACGGTGCTGGCCACGTAGAGGACGCCGGCAAGGACGAGGCCCCCGATGCCGATGACGACGATGCTGCGAAGGATGACGGCGCGCATCGGCGCCGGTCAGCGATGCCGGAGACGGGCCGGAAGGATCTGGAGCTCGTCGCGGTACTTCGCGACCGTGCGCCGCGCGAGCGCAATCCCGTCCTCGGCCAGCGCGTCCGCGATCTCCTGGTCCGAGAGGGGGTGCTTCGGGTCCTCCGCCTCGATCATCCGCTTGATCTGGTCCTTCACCCCCAGCGAGGCGGTGAAGAAGTGGCTGAAGGGCACGACTTCGCCGGACGGGATCATGACGTACTTCTCGGCGGTGGCCCGGCTCACCGTCGACTCGTGCATCCCGATCAGCTCGCCGACCTCGGCGCGGGTCAGCTGCACGAGGTGCTGCACGCCGTGGAGCAGGTAGTCGCGCTGGCGCTCGACGAGGCACTCGGCGATGCGCTGGATCGTCGCCCGACGTCGGTTGATGTTGTCGATGAAGAACTTGGCGCGGCCGACGTACTGGCGAACGTGCTGCTTCTCGTCCTCGGTCGTCTCGTTCGAGCGCAGCTTGGACGACAGGCTCGAGTAGATCGGCGCCACGCGGAGGCTGAAGCGCCGCGACTCGACGACCTCGACGAGGAGCTCACCGTCGATCTCGCGGATGAGGACGTCCGGCCGGATGATCGGCCGTGACGTGTCTCCGCTCACCGCGGCGGTGAAAGCGGCCGTGGGGTACGGGTTGAGGTTCGTCTTGACGAACTCCCACACGGCAGTCACGTCACGCTGGGTGCAGCCGACCGACGAGGCGACCTCCCGGAACCGGCGCTCGCCGAGGTCGGCGAGATGCTTGCCGATCACGGCGTCGGCGTGCGGCGGCACCTCGATCTCGCCCTCCTCGCGGAGGTACTCGACCTGCGCCAGCAGCGACTCCGTGATCGACCGAGACCCGATCCCGATCGGCTCGAGCCCCTTCATCGCGTTGAGCACCTGCGCGACGTCCTCGACCGAGACGCCGCAGGCCGCGGCGATGTCGGCGTCGCTCTGGGTCAGGAATCCGTTCGAGTCGAGGGCCCCGATGACGTGGTCGGCCACCGGATGGAGGCGCGACGGAAGCAGGGCGTGGAGGTTCCAGGTGAGGTGGTCCTCCAGCGTGAAGTCCGCCTCGGCGCGGGCGATGGGATCGAACTCGTCGTCCTCGTCCCGGAGCCGGGTGACGCCCTCGCCGGGCAGGTCGTCGGTGCTCAGCAGGCGGGTGGCGTCCTCGCCGTCGCCCTTGCGCGGCATGCACTCCGTGCAGTAGTTGCCCACCACCGAGTTGCCGCAGATCGGGCAGCTGGGCAGCTCCTGCATCTCCAGCGCGGGGTTCTCGTCGAGCTCCTGGGAGATCGCCTCCTGGAGCTCGACGGAGCTCATCTGCAGGATGTAGTTCGCCGCGATCTGCTTCGGCGTGACCTTGACCTGCATGACGGGCTGCAGCTGCTGATTCAGCTCGATCGACATCGATCCTCGCGCATGTGACTGGACTGGGGATTATACGGGCAGCGTTCGGCTTGCCTGCCGAGCGGGCTCGGGCTCCTTACGCAAACCGCGTGCCGGGCGCCTCAGGCCGGCGCCGCATTGACCCGCCGAATGACGGGCGCGCCGGCGCCGAACCCGACCAGGCTGTAGCCGCCTGGGTCCTGCGACACGCGCTCGCGGTACTCGCGCATCGGCCATCCGAAGAGCGCGCACAGGCGGAGCCGATTGACGTGGTTGTGCGCGACGACGACGGCGCAGCGCGAGCGCTCCGCAGCCAGCCACGCCTCGAGCGGCTCGAGGACCCCGAACGCGCGGCGAGCCACGTCGCCGCCGCTCTCGCCGCCAGGGCAGCGGGTGGCGTACGGGTCGTCCTCCCAGGCGGCGCGCAGCTCCGGGTCGCGCTCGCGGCACTCTTCGGCGGTCAGCCCGTCCCAGGCGCCGTAGTCGATCTCGATCAGGCCCTCGTGCACCTCGATCGCCTCGACCGCCAGGCCGATGGCCGGGGCGATGGCATCGGCCGTCTGCCTGCAGCGCAGTGCCGGGCTCGACAGCAGTCGGAGCGAGCCGTGCGGCAACTCCTCGAGCTCGCGGGCGATCGTCTCACCTAGGCGCTGCGCCAGCTCGAGGCCCTCGGCGATGAGCGGCGGATCGGTCCGACGGCCGAGGTTCCGCCCCGAGGCCGAGGCGGCCGTGATCGCGTGGCGGACGAGGATCAGGTTGCCCATCGGTGCGGCGAGTCTACCCCGACTCCGTGCGCTATCCTGTCGCCGCCGCCCAACCGCGTACGCCAGGGTCCATGACGTATCTCCCCGACGCCACCGAGTCTTCCGGCGCGCCCGCCCACGGCGAGCGCGCCGGTTCGCGCCGTGCCCTCGGCTGCGCGTTCGAGATCGTCGAGACCCTCGTCCTGACGCTCCTCATCTACCTGATCATCCACAACTTCGTGGCCCAGCCCTTCGAGGTTCAGCAGAGCTCGATGCTGCCGACCATCGTGGACGGCGAGTACATCCTCATCGACAAGCTGACGACCCGCTGGGACGGCTACGAGTACGGCGACGTCGTCGTCTTCGACCCGCCCACCGGCTCGGGCCTGAGCGCCGACGGCATCCCGTTCATCAAGCGGATCATCGGCCTGCCCGGCGACACGGTCAGCCTCGAGAACGGGCGCGTCTTCGTGACGCGCCCCGGCGGGAATCCGGTCCGCATCGAGGAGACGTACGTGGTCACCACCGCGGACGGAGGGACCGCGCCCACGCTGCCTCGAGACGCGGCGGGCACCCAGACCGAGTGGATCGTGCCGGACGGCGCGTACTTCGTGATGGGCGACAACCGCCCGCAGAGCCAGGACTCCCGCGCCTTCGGGCCGATCGGCGAGGACCTCATCCTCGGACGCGCCTGGCTGCGCTACTTCCCACTCGAGCGCATCGGGATCATCGAGCGACCCGACTACCCCGCTCTGACCGGCACCGGCGGTCAGTCCTTCGGCGGCTCCTCGGCCACGATCCAGGCGTCGATCTCGCGACCGTAGTCGACGAGGGCGTCGCCGCCGAACCAGAGCGCAAGCTCGGACTCCGCCGTCTCCGGGGCATCCGAGGCATGGATGAGGTTGCGAAGCCCGCTGATGCCGAGGTCGCCGCGGATCGTCCCGGGCTCCGCCTCGTTCGGCATCGTCTTGCCGACCATCCTGCGCACCACGGCGATGGCGTCGGGCCCTTCGAGCGCCACGGCGGCGACCGGGCCGGAGGTGATGAACTCGACGAGTCCGCCGTAGAAGTGCTTGCCGGCGTGAACCGCGTAGTGCTCCTCCGCCATCTCGCGCGGGACATCGAGAAGGCGGAGGCCGACCAGCTTGAGACCCTTGCGCTCGAAGCGGCCGATGATCTCGCCGACGAGCCCCCGCTGGACGGCGTCGGGCTTGGCGAGGACGAGGGTGCGCTGCATGACGATGCGGCTCCTGATTGCGTGGGGGGTCAGCTCCGTCGTCCGGCGGCTCGGTCGTAGGCCTCGTTCGCCTCGACCTGGCGGCCCGCCGCGCGGAGCAGGTCGCCATAGAGTAGCAGGCGGTCGGCGGCAGGCTGGGCGCCCAGCGTCGGCTCGAGGATGGCCACGCCGTCGGCGGCAAGGCCGGGCTCGAGCCGAACGGCGATCGACATCTCCGCGTCTCCGCGCTCGAGGTCTCCCGCCACGTAGGCGACGCGGGCCTCCTCCATGCGGGCACGACCCGCGGCGAGGCGCTCGTCGTCCGCGGGCACCGGCTCGTCCTGCTCGTCGGCGAGCCCCGACTCCCACGGCGCGCGCTCCGGTCGAGCGAGCTCCGGCCGAAGCTCGGACGGGAGCGGCCAGGTCAGCGGACCGGGCATCGTGCCACGGAGCTCGTGGACGCCATCGACACCGATGGCATCGACGACCCGCTCGACGACGCCCGCCGCACGATCCCGCTCGCCGGCCGCGGCCAGCACGTCGGCCTCGATCACCAGGCTCACCGGCAGCCGCCGCTGCGGGCTGCCGGGGCGGATCGCCTCGAGCGCGCGACGGGCGGCCGCCCAGCGGCCCTGGCGCCAGAGCGCCTCGGCGAGCAGCGCCCGAAGCGCATCGGCCTCGTCGCCGGTGCCGGCCCCGTCGGCCTCGAGCCAGGCCAGCCGCCGGAGAAGCGTCCCTTCAGCCAGGGGTGCGAGGCCCGCGTCGATCTGGGCGCGGGCCAGGGTCATCTCGTCCGGCACCAGGTCGACCAGCTGGACCGGCCTGGCCGCGTCCGACTTCCCTGTCATCGGCGCAGGGCGCGCTCGAAGCGTGAGCGGGACCGGAACGGTCCGAGCACCGCCAACCGAGCGCGCGAGGGAGCGAGCCACCGCTCGGCGATGGCGCGCAGCTCGTCGACGGTCACCGCGTCGAGGCGCTCGATCACCTCCTCGACGGTCAGGATGCGCGGCAGGAGTGTCTCGCCGCTCCCCAGCCAGCCCGCCACCGCGCCGCTGTCCTCCATGCGCAGCTCCAGGCGGCCGCGGGTGTAGGCACGGGCTCGATCGAGCTCCGCGGCGGTCACCGGCTCGCCGGCGATCCGGTCGAGCTCGTCGAGGATGCCGCGCACCACGATCTCGGCGTCATCGGGATCGAACCCGGCGTGGACGCCGATCGTGCCCGTATCGGCGTAGGTCGAGCTGAAGGTGGAGACGTCGTACACGAGCGAGCGTCGCTCGCGCAGCTCCATGAACAGGCGGCTGCCCATGCCGTCGCCGAGGATCGCGGCGAGGAGCTCGAGCCCCCAGCGGTCGGGGTCGTCGCGTGCGACGCCCGGCATCCCGAGGCACAGGTTGCCCTGGCTGAGCCGGCGGTGCGACACGCGAAGCGCGCCGGCCGGGGCCGGCTCCGGCGCCGCCGCCGCTACTGGCAGTCGATCGGCCGTCGCGCCACCGCCGATCGGCTCCGGGCCGTCGGGGTGCCAGTCGCTCGCCGCATCCACGACGTCGCCGTGGTCGATCGCGCCGGCCACGGCGAGGACCATGGCCGACGTGCGGTACGCGCTGCGCCAGTGCGAGACGACGCCATGGTGAGTGGCTCGCCGCACCGAGCCGATCGTGCCGGCGATCTCACGGCCCAGCGGGTGCCGGCCGTAGAGCAGCTGGTCGAAGAGCGCGAAGACGTGGTCCGACGGCGAATCGACGTACATCCGAATCTCGTCGACGATGACCGGCTTTTCGGCACCGAGGTCGCGTCGTCGCAGCAGCGGGTGAAGGGCTAGCTCGCTGACCGCGTCGAGCGCCACTGCGGCCTGCTCGCTCGGCACCTTGGCGCTGTAGACCGTCAGCTCACGGTCGGTGCTCGCGTTCACGCTGCCGCCGACGCCCTCGACCCTCGCGGAGAGTGACCCGGCCTCGGGATGCCCGCGCGTGCCCTTGAAGACGAGGTGCTCGAGCAGGTGCGAGAGGCCGGCGTGCGCGTCGTCCTCGTGACGCGACCCGACCGGCACGAAGAGCGCGACGCTGACGGAGCGCGCGCCGGCCATCGGATGCGTGACGACCCGCATCCCGCCGGGCAGGACGCTGCGCTCGAACGCGGTGAGGGCAGACCGACGCTCCCTGGCGGGCAGCGGGCTGGCGGTCACGCGCCGTCCTCGTCCTCGTCGGAGGCGTCCGTGTCTCCGTCTCCCGCATCGCCGGCCATGAGCAGCTCCATCTGGATGAAGCGCAGGTCGCGCGCCAGCTCATCCGCATTCCGGGGCAGCGGCCGGCCCCCGGAAGCGACCTGGGGCTCGGCGTCGGCCTCGGCCGGCCGCGCCCCGCCCGCCGCCGCGAACTCGAGGACGACCCGCTCGTTGCCGACGACGAGGGTGTAGACGAGGAGCTGCTCGGAGGTCGTGTCGAACTGCAGATAGTCGAAGGAGTCGAGGTTGAGGCAGATGGCCAACGGCGTGAAGTACGACGCGATGTCCGGGTGATCGACCACGATCCGCTCGACCCAGCCGGTGCCGCTCGACTCGACCCGGGATCCGCGGTGGTACGTGTACGTGACGGTCTGCTTCAGGAGCGGTCGCAGGATGTTGTAGATGTCGCTCCTGGCGGTGACGACACCGGTGTTGATGTAGAGCTTCGCGCGGGCGTCGGTCATCGACTCGATGGCTGCGGATCGGGGGCGAGTCTAGCACCGCCTCCACCGGCCGGCGGGGGCACGGGAACCGGCTGCTACGATACGCCGCGTGAAGCTGCTGGCGGCCGACATCGGCAACACGAACGTGACGATCGGACTCTTCACCGACGACCGATTGGCTCGTTCCTGGCGCGCCATCACCCGCGCGAACGCCACGAGCGACGAGGTGGCCGCCATGCTCACCAATCTCCTCGCCCTCGACGGTCACCGTCTCGACGAGCTCGACGCCATCGCCCTGGCCAGCGTCGTCCCGCCCCTCACCGAGACGTGGGAGCGGCTGGCCGTCGAGCGGATCGGCGTCGAGCCGGCGAGCATCGACGCGACCTCGCTCGAGGGGATCCTGCCGATCCGGATCGACCGGCCGACCGAGGCCGGTGCCGACCGGCTCGCGAACGCGCTGGCGGCGCACACCGAGTTCGGTGGGCCGGCCATCGTCATCGACCTCGGCACGAGCACGAACTTCGACCTCGTCGACGCGGATGGCGCCTACATCGGCGGGGCGATCGCGCCGGGCATGGGTCTCTCGCTCGAAGCCCTCGTCGGGCGGGCCAGCAAGCTGCCGCGCATCGAGCTGCGCCGGCCGCCGTCGGCGATCGGCGCGAACACCGTCCACGCGATGCAGTCCGGCGCCGTCCTCGGGTACATCGGCCTCGTCAGCGGGCTCCTTACGGCGCTGCGCGGGGAGCTGCTCGAGCGCTCGCCGTCCGGGGCCCGGGTGACCGTCATCGCGACCGGCGGATACACGCACCAGCCCTGGCTGCGCGACGTGCCCGGCATCGACGCCGTCGAGCCGGATCTCACCCTGCGCGGGATCCGGTACGCCTGGGCCGGCATGCGGGAACGGGAGCGCACCGCGCCGAAGGCGGCCGACCGGTGAGCGAGAACCTCGGCCCGCTGGCCGGGCGGCGGATCGTCGTCGGGGTGTCGGGCAGCATCGCCGCCTACAAGGCCGTGACCCTCGTCCGGCTGCTCGCCGAGCGTGGCGCGGTCGTCGACGTGGCGATGACCGCCGCCGCGACCCGCTTCGTCGGGTCGCTCACCTTCTCGAGCCTCACACATCGGCCGGTCCTCGACGACGTCTTCGAGCTCGACGCGGACCAGCAGATCGCCCACATCGAGCTGGCCGAGGCGGCCGACGCGATCGTCCTGGCGCCGGCAACGGCGAATCTCATCGGCGAGCTTGCCGCCGGACTGGTCGGCGATGCGGTCACCGCGATCGCCTGCGCCAGCCGCGCCCCGGTGATCGTCGCACCGGCCATGGATGCCGGGATGTGGACCCACCCGGCCACGCAGCGCAACATCGGCACGCTGCGCGAGTTCGGCTACATCGTGGTCGAACCGGAGGTCGGCGAGCTGGCGAGCGGCCTCACCGGCATCGGCCGCCTGGCGGAGCCGCCCACGATCATCGAGGCGGTCGAGCACCTGTTCGCCCGGTCCGGCGACCTGGAGGGCCTCCACGTCGTCGTGAGCGCCGGCGGGACGCGCGAGCCGCTCGACCCGGTCCGGTTCATCGGCAACCGCAGCAGCGGCAAGATGGGAGCCGCCATCGCCGAGGCTGCCCGGGACCGGGGCGCGTCCGTGACCCTCATCGCCGGCGCCATGGGCGTCACGCCACCGCGGGGCGTGACCGTGAAGGACGCCACGACCGCGCAGGCCATGCGAGAGGCCGTCCTGCGAGCTGCGGCCGGCGCCGACATCCTCGTCATGGCCGCCGCCGTCGCCGACTTCGCGCCGGCACGAGCCAGCCAGCGCAAGATCAAGCGCTCGGGCGACACGCTTCAGATCGAGCTGGTTCCGAATCCCGACATCGTGGCCGAGGTGGGCGAGATGCCCGACGACGTGCGGCCGTTCCTCATCGGCTTCGCGGCCGAGTCCGACGATCTCGAGGCCAACGCCGCGGCGAAGCTCCGCGACAAGGGGCTCGACCTGATCGTCGGCAACGTCGTCGGGGGGCCGTTCGACGCGATCGGCTCGGACGAGAACAAGGTCACCGTCTTCGGCGCCGAGGGCCCGCTGACCGACTGGCCGATGCTGCCGAAGCGCCAGGTCGCCGAGCGCCTGTGGGACCTGATCGGGGACCGATATCGCCGTGCCCGGGGGGAGGCCGACTCGACGCCCGCCGGAACTCGACGCCGCCGATCGTGATCGTCGTCCACGCCGCGGACGACCTGCGCGCGGCGATCCTGGAGCGCCGCATCGCCGGCGACAGCGTCGGCTTCGTGCCGACCATGGGGATGCTCCACGCTGGGCAGCTCTCGCTCGTCCGCCGCGCGCGTACCGAGAACGGCTGCGTCGTCGTGTCGTCGTTCGTCAATCCGCACGCCTTCAGCTCGCTCGACGAGGATGACGGCGGACGGCGCGACCACGTCCGCGACCTTGCCCTGCTCGACCACGCCGAAGCCGACATCGCGTTCCTGCCCGAGGTCTCGACGCTCTATCCACCCGACGACACGACCCGGGTCACCGTCGAGGGGCTCACCCGCCAGCTCGAGGGCGCCTCGCGGCCGGGCCACCTCGACGGTTTGACCACGGTCATGCTCAAGCTCCTGAACCTCGTCGGGCCGGCCCGCGTCTACCTCGGTCAACGCCACGCTCAGCAGGTCGTGATCGTGCGCCGGATGCTGCGCGACCTGTTCCTCAACGTCGAGCTCGTGGTCTGTCCGACGGTCCGGGACGACGACGGGCTGGCCCTGTCGAGCGCCAATGCGCTGCTCGGGATCGAGGAGCGCCACGCCGCGACCTGCCTCTACACCGCGCTCAGCGCCGCGAAGGACGCGTACGACGCCGGGGAGCGCTCGGCCGAGGTGCTTCGCTGGCGCATGACGGACGTGCTGGCCGCCGAGCCGAAGGCGCGCATCGACTACGTCAGCGTTGCCGACGCCTCCACGCTCGCCGAGCTCCAGCGCGTGAGCGGACCGGCGCTGGCGCTCATCGCCGCCTGGATCGGCCGCGCACGCCTGACCGACAACATGCCGCTGGCATGGGACGTGGCGTCGCCACCAAAGTACTAGTGCCCCAGCGGGGGGCGACCGTATGATGCGTTCCGTCACCGCGACGAGCGGCCTTCGCGGCCGCGATCCCGTTGCCGGTGCATGGGAGGCCGGCGGGTGCCCACGTCCGGCCTCCCTTCGCCTTGTCCGGATCGACGCCCCCGCGGCGCCGCGCTAGAGCCGCGCCAGCAGCGCGTCGACGTCGAGCGCCCGGTCGACCAGCTCGATGATCGTCGCGATCTTCTCGACGTCCGACGGGTGCGTCTTCACGAGGATCTCGTCGACGGCCTGCGCGGTGCGATACGTGTCCGGCGCGACGAGGTACGCAAAGATGCCGGCGGCCCCCAGCTCCGCGATCAGGGCGTCCGACGGCCGAAAGCCCCCGGTGAGGACGAGCCCGATCACGCGCGGCTCGGTCCCGTGCCGGTTCACCGCGATCGCCGCACGAATGAGGTCCTCGCGGTCACCCGGGGTGATGACCAGGGTGCGATCACGGAGCAGCTCGACCGCATGGTCCGCCTGCATCGCGCCGATGGCCACCCAGCCGATCGTCAGGCCCGGCGTCGCCTCGCCGGCCAGCAGCTCGCCCTCGAGGTGGGTCACGATGAGGTCGAGGCTCGGATTGGCCAGGAACTCGGAATACGGGATGCAGCCGAGCAGCTCCACGCCGTGCTGCGCCAGCCCGCGGGCCAGCACCTCCGGCAGGTGCGGGTGCGAGTCGACGTCCACCTTGTTGACGACCGCGCCGAGCACCTCGACCCCGTGCGCGGCGAAGAGCGACGCGTTGAGCACGATCTCGTCGATCGGCCGGCCGATGCCTCCCTCGCTCACGATGATCACCGGTGTCTCGAGCATCGCGGCGGCGGCCGCGTTCGAGAGGTTGATGACGGCGCCGACGCCGGCATGGCCGGTGCCCTCGACGACGACGACGTCCTTGTCGATCGCCACCCGATCGTAGGCGGAGCGGACCTGCGCGGCGAGATCGTCGGTCACACGGCCCAGGATGAAGTCCGTCGTGAACCGGCGCGGCAGGGTGACCGGGCTCATGTCGTCCAGCGCGTCCGGAAGCCCGAAGACCTCGCTCATGAGGACCGCGTCCTCGTCGGCGCGCGTGCCGCCGACCATGAGGTAGCGCTGACCGACCGGCTTCACGAACCCGAGCCGAAGGCCACGCTCGCGGATCGAGGCGAGCAGCCCCAGGCTCGTCGTCGTCTTCCCGCGGTTCTGGCCGGTTGCCGCGAGGAAGACGCGCTTCGGTCCCACGCCGGCGATCTCAGCCGGCGGCGCGCGACTTCGTGCGGCGCTCGATCAGGTCGACCCCTTCACGCAGCCGGGTCACGAGCTCCGCGTCGATCATCTCCGGCTCGAGGTGCTCGCCCAGGCGTTCGAGCATGTCGGCAGCGACGCTGAGCAGGACGTCCGCATCGGCGATGAAGAACTGCGGCTCGTTGTTGTAGCGCACGAGGGTCAGACGGCCCTGGAGGGTGAGGCCAGACTCGCCGTGCGACAGCTGCGTCCCGAAGTTGTGGCCCTGGATGCCGTCGGGGTTGTTCAGGAAGTTCAGCGCGTTGTCGATCACCAGCCCGAACCGCGCTCGCCACGAGACGAGGCGCTCCTGGACGTCCGGCGGCAGGCCGATCTCACCCAGCTCCTCGAACACGCCGCGGTCGACGGTGAGCAGCCCGACGAGCGTCGAGCCGGCGCGCCCACCGAGCATGACCTGGAGCGAGCGCTCGAGCGTGAACACGTCGGCGTCGAAGCGCGGGCTCGTGGTGACCTCGGCCAGCAGATCCTCGACGTTGTCGAGCTGCCCGGCATCGCCGAGCGCGGTCGCCAGGTTGTGGAGCTCCTCCCGGAACAGGAACCGCTCTTCGTGGTCGAGCATCGGCTGGCCTCCTCGAGGGCCTCAGTGCTAGGGGTAGAGGCCGCGCAGCGTGGTCGCCTCGGCGACACGGGCCACGGCGACCATGTAGGCGGCGGTGCGCATGTCGACGTCGTGGCGCTCGCTCATCACGTGAACGGCCTCGAAGGCGCGATCCATGATCTCCTTGAGGCTCTCGTTGATCCGATCCTCGGTCCAGAAGAAGCTCTGCATGTCCTGGACCCACTCGAAGTAGCTGACCGTAACGCCGCCGGCGTTGCAGAGGATGTCCGGGATGACGAAGACCCCGCGGTCGTGGAGGATCTCGTCGGCCTCCGGCGTGGTCGGCCCGTTCGCCGCCTCGGCAATGACCCTGGCCTGGATCCGTGGCGCGTTGTGCTTCGTGATCTGGTTCTCGAGCGCCGCTGGCACGAGCACGTCGCACTCGACCTCGAGGATCTCGCGATTCGTCACCTCGTCGGCGCCGGGGAAGCCGACCACCGTGCCGTGCTCACGCTTCCATGCGCTGACCTTCGCGGGGTCGAGGCCGGCGGCATGGTGGATGCCGCCCGTCGAGTCGCTCACGGCGACGATGCGCGCGCCCTCGGCGGCCAGCAGGGTGGCGGCGATCGAGCCGGCGTTGCCGTACCCCTGGATCGCGACCGTCGTCTCGGACAGCGGCCGGTTCATCGTCCTGGCCCACTGCAGCAGGGTGAACACGGCGCCGCGCGCCGTGGCCTCGTTGCGTCCGAGCGAGCCGCCGACCGCGATCGGCTTGCCGGTCACGACACCGGCGATCGTGTACCCGTGGTGCATCGAGTACGTGTCCATGATCCAGGCCATCGTCTGGGCGTTCGTGTTCACGTCGGGCGCCGGGATGTCGCGATCCGGACCGATGAGCGGGCTGATCTCGGTCGTGAACCGGCGCGTCAGTCCCTCGACCTCGCGCTGGCTCAGCTGCTTTGGATCGACGATGACGCCGCCCTTCGCGCCGCCGTACGGGATGTTGACGCACGCGCACTTCCAGGTCATCCACATCGCCAGCGCGCGGACCTCGTCGAGCGTGACGTCCTGGTGGTAGCGGATGCCTCCCTTCCCGGGACCGCGGCTGACGTTGTGCTGGACGCGGTGGCCGGTGAACACCTGGACGCTGCCGTCGTCCATCGTGACCGGGAAGTTCACGGTGAGCTCGCGCTGCGGGACCCGCAGCACGCGACGCATGCCGTCGTCGAGATCGAGCTGGTCGGCGGCGTGGTCGAACTGGGACTGGGCAACCGCCCAGATGTTCGGCGCCTCCGCCACCGGGTTGTGGCTGGCCATCGGGTGCGTGGATGCCTCCTTGGCTGTGCTCGCATCCCGGCGCCTCTGCGCGCCCATGGTTCCGAAGGCGGAAGCAGGCCGGGTCGCGGGTGACGGTTGCCGATTCTACCGCAGGCGGCGGCGCGGCTCGGGCCTGGGCGCGGGCCGCAAGCTCAGACGGTCTCGACCGCCATCGCCACCGCTCCCCCACCACCGAGACACAGCGTGGCGAGGCCCTTCCCTCCGCCGCGCCTTCGCAGCTCGTGGAGGAGCGTCGTCAGGACGCGGGCACCGGACGCCCCGATCGGGTGGCCGAGCGCGATGGCCCCGCCGTTGACGTTGACCCGGTCCCAGTCGAAGCCGAGCTCGTTCCCGTCCGCCAGCACCTGCGCCGCGAACGCCTCGTTGATCTCGATGAGATCGAAGTCCGCGACGCTGCCGCCGACCTTCTCGATGAGCCGCCGCACGCCGTGGATGGGGGCCTCGAAGAGCCACTCGGGGGCGACGTCGGCCTGCGCGTATCCGGTGATCCGGGCGATCGGCTCGGCGCCGTCGAGAGCTTCCTCCGAGCCGATGACGACCGCGGCAGCACCGTCGGTGATCCCGGGAGCGTTCCCGGCCGTGACCGAGCCGCCCTCGGGCTGGAATGCCGGATTGAGCTTCGCGAGCGCGTCGAGCGAGGTGTCGGAGCGCGGACTCTCGTCGGCCGAGACCACGGTGTCGCCCTTCCTGCCGCGCACGGTGACGGGCACGATCTCCTCGTCGAAGCGCCCCGCCTCCTGGGCCGCGATCGCGCGCTCGTGCGAGCGCAGCGCGAATTCGTCCTGCGCCTCGCGGCTGACGCCGTGCTTGGCGGCGACACGCTCCGCGTGCATCCCCATGTGAACGCCGCAGGTCGAGCACCACAGACCGTCATGGACCGTGGCGTCGACGAGCTCGCCGTTGCCGAGCCGATATCCGGTGCGTGCCTGCGGCAGGAGGTACGGCGCCATGTTCATGCTCTCCATGCCACCGGCCACGATGAGCTCCGCGTCGCCCGCCCGAATGGCCGAGGCGCCGATCATGACGGCCTTGAGGCCGGAGCCGCAGACCTTGTTGATCGTGGTGGCGCTGACACCCTCGGGCAGGCCCGCCTTCAGCGCCGCCTGGCGGGCAGGCGCCTGACCGGCGCCGGCCTGGAGGACCTGGCCCATGATCGTCTCGTCGATGCGCTCCGGGGCGACGCCGGCGCGCTCCACCGCGGCGCGGATCGCCGTGGCGCCGAGCTCGGTGGCCGGCGTCGTGGAGAGACCGCCACCGAACTTCCCGATCGGCGTCCGGGCGGCGGAGAGGATGTACACGTCACGCATGACGACCATCTTAGGCGGCCTGCGCCATCAGGTCTCGACCCGGTCGTCCTCGGCCTGGAGCGGCTCCGGCTGGTCCTCGTGAGGCTCGTCGGGCCGATCCGGATCGATGCGGCTCCGGCTGTGCCGCCACCAGACGGCGCCGAGCCCGATGAGCGCCGTGACGACGAGCAGCGGCGCCACGCCGGCCACCACCGGGCCGAAGATGGTCGGCGCGGCGATCGCGAGAAGGCTGACGACGAGCAGCGCAATGAGGGCCGAGACCAGCCAGCCCATGCGTCAGTCTGCGCCGTTCGTCTTCCGGCGGGTCCGGCGCCGCCTCGGCCGCGTCGCAGCGGCGCATTCGTCGAGCCGGTGCCAGGTGTCCTCGCCGCGGCCGTCGTCGTGGTTGACGAACGTCCCGGGGGCGGCCGGCATCGGGAAGCTCGGCGGCAGCGGCAGCAGGTACAGCTGCGCGCTCTGCTCCGGTCCCGAGTCGACGATCGCCGCGGCCCAGCAGTGGTCGCGGTGGCGGTAATGAACCATCTCGCCGACCAGCAAGGCAGCGTCGGCGGTGGGTTCGGGTCGGGTCGTGGTGGGGGGTGCGGTGGCCATCGGCCCATGCACAGCAGCCGGCGTGCCGGAGTCGAGGCGAGGCGATCGAAACGCCTTCGCCGAGCCGAGCCGAGCCGCCGGCCACCCCCGGCCGGCGGCCGCATCGGCCTGTAGGAGGTCAGCCCTGCGGAGCCGACTTCTCGTCGAACAGGTAGGCGATCTTGTCGCGCCAGTTCTCCTGGACGACGCGCATCTTCGTCTTCAGCGTGGGGGTCAGCTCGCCGTCCTCCTCGCTGAGCGCGCGCGGCAGGAGGGCGGTGCGGCGCGGTCGCTCGTAGACGGCAAAGCCGTCGAGGGCGCGCTTCAGCTCACCGTCGATCAGCTTCTGCACCTCCGCGCGCTCGATGAGCTGCTCGGGCGGCACCTCGGCCATCCCGTTCTCGGCCGCCCACTTCTCGAGCTCCTCGAAGTCCGGCGCGACGAGCGCACCGGTGTACGGCTGGTTGTCGCCGAGGATGACCGCCTGCGCCACGTACTTCGATGCGGACATCGCGGCCTCCATCGGCCCGGGCGACACGTTCTTGCCGTTGCCGAGGACGATGATGTTCTTGAGGCGATCGGTGATCCGGATGCGGCCGATCTCGTCGAGCTCGCCGATGTCGCCGGTGTGGAACCAGCCGTCGGGATCGATGGCCTTGGCGGTCTCCTCGGGGGCGTTGAGATAGCCCTGCATGACCTGCGGACCGCGGACCAGGATCTCGCCGGTCTCCGGGTCGATCCTGACTTCGCTCCCGGGAGCCGGCCGCCCGACCGTGCCGAACACGAAGTCCGTCGGCCGGTTGACCGACACGAACGGGCTCGTCTCGGTCAGGCCGTAGCCCTCGAGGATGAGGAGTCCCATGCCGTAGAAGAACTCGCCGACCTCGCGCGACAGCGGCGCGGAACCGGAGACGAGGTAGCGGATGCGGCCGCCGGTGCGGGCCCGGATCTTTTTGAAGACGAGCGCATCGGCGAGCTTCAGCTGAACCGTGAGCCACGGCGAATTGCCACGGCCGGCGAGGTGGTTCTCGTACTTCTGGGCGCCGACGCCCATGGCCCAGTGGAAGATCTTCTGCTTCGTCGGCGTGCCCGCGTCGATCGTCGAGCGCACGCGGCCGTAGACCCGCTCGTAGAACCGCGGCACGGCCGCCATCACGGTCGGCTGGACGTCCGCCATGTTCTGGGCAAGGCGCTCGATCAGCGGCTCGGCGTATGCCACGGTCGCCCCGAGGCCCAGGGGCAGGAACTCGCCGACCAGCCGCTCGAAGATGTGGGACAGCGGCAGCCACGAGAGGAACAGGTCCTCGTCGGTGATGTCGACCACCTGCAGCGCCGCCTGGTAGTTGAACAGGATGTTGCCGTGGGTGAGCATCGCGCCCTTGGGGTTGGCCGTCGTCCCCGAGGTGTGGATGACCGTCACCGTCCGATCCACCGGGATCGCCTCCCAACCCTCGCGCCACAGGCGCCGGTTCGTCGGGTCGGTGTCCCCGCGTGCGATGACGTCGTCGAAGGTCATCGTGCGCTCCGGGAACTTGCCGGACGGATCCATGGTGATCACGTGCTCGAGCGTCGGCACCTCGGCCCGGATGCCGTCGATCTTGGCCGCCTGCTGGGCGTTCTCGACGAAGATCACCTTCGCCTTGACGTTGTTGAGGATGAACGCCGCCTGGTTCGGCTCGGACTGCGGGTAGATCGGTGCGGTGATGGCGCCGGTCGCGAGCGCGGCGAGGTCGGCGATGACCCACTCGGGCCGGGTGCGGCTCATGACGGCCGCCGCGTCGCCCTCGCCGAGCCCGAGGTCGCGCAGGCCGAGCGAGAGGCCCGTGACCCAGTCCCAGGTCTCCCGGTACGTGCGCGAGGTCCAGCCGCTCTCGTCCGCCTGCTCCGCCGCGCCCTTGGACGGCTTCCAGCGGATGGCTTCCTTGTCGGGATGGCGCTCGACCGCCCGGTGGATGAGGTCGACGAGATTGTTCGCCTCGCGCTCCGGCGGGACGACGAGTGGCTCTCCGTGGGCATGCATCGTCTTGGTCGGGGTCGGCTGGCCGTTCGTCATCGGTGCTCTCCTCTCCTCTCCTCGGTCCTCATCCCTCTCGGCGCATCGCGTCGAGCAGCCCCTGCGCGACGATGAGCCGATGGATCTGGTTGGTCCCCTCGTAGATCTGGGCGCCCTTCGCGTCTCGCATGAGCCGCTCGACCGGGTTGTCGCGGCTGTACCCGGCGCCCCCGTAGATCTGCACGGCGTCGGTCGTGACGCGCATGGCCGCGTCGGACGCGTACCACTTCGCCATGCTGGAGGCGCTGTTGATCGGCTGCCCGGCGTCGCGCATGCGAGCCGCACGCCAGGTGAGGAGGCGCGCCGCCTCGACCTGGACCGCCATCTCGGCGAGCATCGCCTGGATCATCTCCTGGTCGGCGATCGCGCGCCCGAACTGCCGCCGCTGGAGCGCGTAGCGAGCCGCCAGCTCGAGGGCGTTGCGCGCCAGACCGGTGCAGGCGGCGGCGATGCTGATCCGCCCGGCACCGAGCGCCGAGAGCGCCACGCGGAGTCCATCGCCCTCTTCGCCGAGCCGATTCGCCGCCGGCACCCGGGCCTCTTCGAAGACGAGCTCGTAGCCGGTCGTGCCCCGGATGCCCATCTTCCGCTCCTTCGAGCCGAGGCGGAAGCCGGGCGTATCGGCCTCGACGACGAACGCGGTGATGCCGGCCTTGCCCTTCGATCGGTCGACCGTGCCGAACACGATGTAGCGCGCCGCCTCGCCGGCGTTCGTGATCCAGATCTTCGTGCCGGTCAGGAGGTACTCGTCGCCGTCCGGGACGGCCGAGAGGCTGAGGCTCGCCGCGTCGGAGCCGGCCTGCGGCTCGGTCAACGCGAAGGCACCGAGCTCCCGGCCGGCCGTCATCGGGGGCAGGAAGCGCTCCTTCTGCTCGTCGCTGCCGTTCGCGAAGATGCACAGCTGGGAGAGCACGTGGACGCTCAGCGAGACGGCCATCGCCATGTCGGCGGCGGCGATCTCCTCGATGGCCAGGGACCAGGCGAAGGTGCCCATCCCCGCTCCGCCGTAGTTCTCGGGATAGGGCAGGCCGGTGAGGCCGAGCTCGCCCGCGTGGTCGAACAGGGATCGGTCGTAGCGCTCGTGCTCGTCGCGCGCCGCCGCCCCGGGAGCGATCTCCCGCTGCGCCCAGTCCCGCACCAGGTCGCGCACGCCGCGCTCCTCCTCGGAGAGTGCGAACGGATCGCGGGCCGGCGCGGTGTCGAGGGCCATCAGCCGATCTTCTTCCCCTGCTCGTCGTACGCGTAGAAGCCTCGCCCCGTCTTGCGACCAAGGTGCCCGGCGGTGACCATCTGGCGCAGCAGCGGCGCGGCCCGGAACTTCGGGTCGCCGAAACCGCGGTACAGGACGTCCATGACGTTGAGCATCACGTCGTTGCCGATGAAGTCGCTCAGCTCGAGCGGCCCCATGGGGTGGTTGAGCCCGAGCTTCGCGCCGGTGTCGATGTCAGCCGCCGTGCCGGTCGACTCCATGAGGGCGAAGACGGCCTCGTTGATGAAGGGACCCAGCATCCGGTTCACGAGGAAGCCGGGATAGTCCTTCGACTCGATCACCGTCTTGCCGAGCTCCTCGGCGAAGGCCCGGCAGGCCTCGTACGTCGCGTCGTCGGTCTCGAGCCCGCGGATGATCTCGATGAGCCCCATCACCGGGACGGGGCTGAAGAAGTGGAGCCCGATGAACCTCGGCGCTCGGTCGGTCGCCGTGGCGAGGCTCGTGATGCTGATGCTGCTGGTATTCGAGGCGAAGATCGCGTTCGGGTCCGCGGCGGTCGTCAGCGCGGCCCATGTCTCCCGCTTCACCCGCTCGTCCTCGAAGACCGCCTCGATGACGACGTCGTGCCCCGCGGCTGCATCGGTGCCTGCGGTGGTCGTCACGCGGGCGAGCAGCTCGTCGGCGGCCGCCTGCTCGAGCTTGCCCTTGTCGATCTGGCGCTTCAGGTTGCCGCCGATGCGGGCCTTGCCCTTCTCGGCGAGCTCGGCCGTGCGGTCGCTCAGCGTGACCTGCTTCCCGGCCGCGGCGCTGACCTGGGCGATCCCGTGGCCCATCAGCCCGGCGCCGATGACGAAGACGCGTTCGATACTCATGGAACGGAAAGCCTACCAGCGCCGGTTGCGATTCGGTTGCGCACTCGGCGGATTCCGGCCGATTGTCGCCCAGGGCCGATAGCGCCGCCCACGCGCAACGACGTGGATGACGACGCGGCCTACCCTTCGAGGAGGCGCTCAGCGGCGGTCATCGGGTCGAGCTCGCGGTCCGCAACCGCCTGGACCGTGGCGTCCCACGCCTCGTCCACGGCGGCCCGCTGGGCAGCGAGATCCGCGAGCGCGCGGCGCACCTGGCTGGCGGCTCGCTCCCGGGCAGCGACCGGCGAACGGGCGCTGGACCGATGCTTCTCGATCGCATCCGCCAGCGCGACGACGCCGTCACCGGTGGTGGCGGTCGTGACGAGGACGGGTGGCGGCTTGCGCTCCACGCGCCCGCCGGCAGTCGAGAGCATCGCGCGCAGCTGTCGCGCGGCCCGATCGGCACCGGGTCGGTCACCCTTATTCACGGCGATGATGTCGGCAACCTCGAGCAGCCCCGCCTTGATGGCCTGGACCTCGTCCCCCATCTCCGGCACCTCGACGACGACCGTCGTCTCGGCCAGCCGCGCCACCTCGACCTCGGACTGGCCGGCGCCGACGGTCTCGACGACGACGGGATCGAAGCCGGCGGCGTCGAGGGCCGCCGCGGCGATC
>DATLGA010000043.1:0-5424 GCA_035540715.1 Candidatus Limnocylindrales bacterium
CATCCTGTTCTCGCCGCTCCAGGTCCAGGCCGCCGAGTCGCTGCCGGGGTTGAGCCAGTCCGCGGTGCTTGCCGCCCAGGCGACCGGCGGCACGGTCGGGAACGTCATCGCCCCGGCGAACATCGTGATCGGCACGAGCGCCGCGCGCATTCCCGGCCAGGAGGGAGCGGTGCTGCGCAAGGCGCTGCCGTGGACGATCGTCGCCGGCGTGGTGACGGGCCTCGCCACGCTGGTGCTCAACCTGCTCGGAGGCGAGACATGAGCCGCTCGACGCTTCTCGACCTCGCCTTCGTGTTGCTGCTCGTGTCCCTGCCGCTCATCAGCCTCGGGACGACGCAGGACGTCGTGGCGCTGTGGATCGTCGGGTTCCTGGTGCTGGCGGGCGGGTTCCTGCTGCCCCTGGCCCTCCGGTTCATGCCGATCAGCCAGCCGCCCGAGGACGAGCCCGACGTGTTCGAGGAGCCGAGCTAGGAGTGATCGGTGGCCGATCGCATCGGCGCCTTCCACGGCGCCTGATCACCGAACTGCTGTCACCCCGTTGGCTCGTCGTCCTCCACATTCCGGCGCAGGTGGTAGTGGACGGTCTGGACGGTGATTCGGCCGCGCTCGACGACGAACGAATCGACCGCCTCCGCGATGCGGCCGTCCGGGCACCGCGCTGACCACACGAGCATGCCGACCGATCCTTCGACGATGAGCTCGTCGCAGTCATAGCCGTTCGTCGGGCAGGTCTCCTCGAGCTCGCCGGCCATCGCGCGGAGGCAGTCGTGACCGCGCCCGCGCGTCATGAGCGAGACGACCTGGACGTCGGTGGCGTAATTGCGCTCGACGTCTGCCTCGAGGTTGCCGTCCCCGCGAAGCCGGAGATGGTCCTCGAGGACCTCTCGCGTGCCTCGCCGGGCGAGGGCGTCATCGGTCATGCGCGCGCGAACAGCAGGAGGAGGCCGAGGTTCAGCGCGAAGGCGCCCAGGACCACGCCGATCCAATAGGCCGCATTTCCGCTGGCGCTCTTCGGCAGGTCCTCGTCGAGGATGCGCTCGACCGCCTTCTCCACCTTCGTCTCGGCGGCATGGTGCTCACTCTTGGTAGCGGGCATCACTTGCCTCCCCGGCGCTCGACGCTGCCGATACGCTTCTCGATGCTGAACAGCATGTTCTTGATCTCCTCGTCGCTGTCGCGCGACTCGTGGCTCGACTTGTGGATGAGGAACGCGGTGAACACGACCATCGTGAAGAGCTGCAGAAACTCGGACTGCCAGTTCTCCATCGTCGCGTGCATCCACTCCCAGAAGTAGCCTGACGACCCGAACAGCTGCGGCGTCTCGCCGTGGGACTGCTGTTCGGCGGCAAAATCGACCCAGCCCGCGAGGGTCTGGATGATCCAGGTGACGACGAACAGGGCCCCCAGCGCGATGCTCAGGCCGTAGTTCTTGAGTACCTGTGCCATGGAGCGACCTCCTTGTACGGCACGCGCCCGCGCTGGGCGCCTCGTGCGCCCGCAGACGGCCGCGTCCAGCGGCGGCCAATGCATACCGCGTGCTCGGCCGGCCGAAAAGCGAGCGCCGAAGCGCGCCTGCCCGGCATGCCTCGTGCGGAGCGGGGCGCATGGCCACCCGGATCCTGATCCTCGGCGGCGGGTTCGCTGGTGTCTCGACCGCGCGTGCGCTCGTGAGCCAGCTGCGGCGCCGCGGCAGGCTCCGCGAACCGGCGCCAGAGGCAGCGAGCGACGACGCGTCGAGCGGCGACGTCGAGGTCGTCCTGGTCAACCGCGAGAACTATTTCGTCTTCCAGCCGCTCCTCGCCGACGTCCTGCCCGGCACGATCCAGCCGACGCACAGCGTCGTGCCGCTGCGCCGAATGCTGCGCGGCGTCGACATCGAGGTCGCCGTCGTGGAGCGCATCGACCCCGCGCGCCGGGTCGTCGAGCTTCGCCGTCGCCAGGACGGGTCGCGCGTCCAGCTCGAGTACGACCATCTCGTGCTCGCGCTGGGAAGCGTCACCGACTTCCGGACGGTTGCCGGTATGGCGGAGCACGCGCTCGGCATGCGCACGCTGGGGGACGCCATCTACCTGCGCAATCGCGCCCTCGCCATGCTCGAGGAGGCGGACCTCGAGGCCGATCCGGATCGACGGCGGAGGCTCCTCACGTTTGTCGTCGTCGGTGGCGGCTCCACCGGCGTCGAGGTGGCGGCCGAGCTTCGTGACCAGCTCAAGCACGCAGCCCGCGCCTTTCGCGAGACGCGGCTCCGGCCGCGGGTCCTGATCGTCCACAGCCGCGACCGGCTGCTTCCCTCGTTCGAGCCGAAGCTCGGGCGGCACGCCACCCGGAAGGTGCGCGAGATGGGGGTCCAGCTCGTCCTCGGCCGTCGCCTCACCGCGGTGGACGCCGACGGGGTCGAGCTCGACGACGGCACGTCGATCCCTGCCGCCACCGTCATCAGCACGGTCGGCAACGCGCCCCATCCGATCCTTCGGGGCCTGACCGACGCCACGGACGACGCCGGCTGGCCGATGACGCGCGAGACCCTCGAGCTGCCCGGGCTGCAGAACACGTGGGCGGTCGGCGACTGCGCATCGATCCCCCATCCGCGAACCGGCGAGCCGGCTCCGGCCACGGCTCAGCATGCCGTTCGCCAGGGGCCGCATCTCGCGCGGAACATCCTGCGGGCGATCGACGGCGAAGCTCCGGAGCCGTACCACTACCATTCGAAGGGCATGCTGGTGTCGCTCGGGACGCTCCGCGGCGTGGGGAGCGTGCTCGGCGTGCGCGTCACCGGCGCCGTCGCCTGGTTTCTGTGGCGCGGCTACTACCTTTCGCAGCTGCCGACCCTGGAGCGACGCATCCGCGTCGGAGTCGACTGGCTCGTCGACCTGTTCCTGCCGCGGGACATCGTCCAGATCGATGTCCGGCGGTCGGTCACGCGACCCGATCCTGCCGGCGTCGTGGAAGACCGCCGGCTGGAGCTCCCCGTCGAGGTGAGCCGATGAGGCGGGCGCTCGGGCTCGGCCACGCGACGTACTACGTCGTGAGCGGCATCTGGCCGCTCGTCGCCTATCGGTCGTTCGAGGCGATCACCGGCCCGAAACGAGAGCCGTGGCTGGTCAAGATGGTCGGTCTCCTGACGGTCGTCATCGGGGCGACGATCGCCACCGACCCCGGCGGACGCACCCGGCAGACCCGGCGACTGGCGATCGGGGCGGCCGCGTCCTACGCTGCCGTCGACATGTGGTACGCCGGCGTACGGAGGCGGATCAGCGCCGTGTATCTGCTCGACGCGGTCGCCGAGCTGGGGCTCATCGCCGGCTGGCTGGCCACAGGGCGACGCCGGTGACCGAGCTCCACGCCGCCGCCTGGCCGGTGGTCGGCGTCGGGCTGGCCATCCTGGCCGCTGCCGCTGCGGTGGCCGCCGTGTCTGGCCGCGCTCCGGCAGCGCTCGAGTGGATGCGACGCGCGGCGCTCGCCCTGATCGTGGCGCAGGCAGCCATCGGGCTGGCGCTCGCCGCCCGCGGCGCGGCGCCGGCCGAGCTCCTGCACTGGGTGTACGGCATCGCCATCCTCGTCGTCCTCCTCGCTCCCGGATCACTGCCGCACGACACGTCGGCTGCGCGGCGCTCGTGGGTGCTCGCCGCCGGCTCCCTCGTCGCCGTGGTGCTCACCTGGCGGCTCTGGGCGAGCGGATGAGCCGGCTCCTGGCGGCGGTGGCCGCGGTCCTGGCCCTCCTCGCGATCGGCGCCGTGGCGGCCGATCTGCCCGCCCGCGCGCAGACCGACGCCGAGCAGGACGAGCTGGAGCCGGGGTCGGTCGAGCGCGGTGCCCGGCTGTACGAGGTGAACTGCTCGACCTGCCACGGGCCCGAGGGCGAAGGCGTCGGCGGCTGGCCGGCGATCGCCGACGCGGGCGAGGCATCGGCCGATTTCCAGCTGCGCACCGGCCGCATGCCGTTCGCGCAGGAGCTCGGCGAGCAGGCGCAGCGGAAGCCGCCGGCCTACGACGAGCAGGAGATCCGCGATCTCGTGGCCTTCGTCGGCAGCCTCGGCGACGGCCCCGAAATCCCGGACTTCACCCTCGACGACTCGCTGCTGTCCGAGGGCCAGCAGCTCTTCGCGGTCAACTGCGCCCCCTGCCACGGCGCGAGCGGCAATGGCGGAGCGCTCGGCGGGGGTGCGATCGCCTGGCCGCTGACCGATGCGCCGCCGCTCATCGTGGCGGAGGCCATGATCACCGGGCCCGGCCAGATGCCGGTGTTCGACCTGCCGCAGAACGAGCTGGACGCAGTGGTGACCTACGCCGAGTACCTCCGTCACGCGCCGACGCCGGGCGGCTTCTCGATCGGCGGGATCGGACCGGTGCCCGAGGGCTTCGTCGCCTGGATCCTCGGGCTGGCGGTCCTCGTCCTCATCGTGTACCTGATCGGGCGGGAGTGGGACCGCAAGGGGGAGGGGCCGTGACCGCCGAGCGCGTCATCGCCGCGTGCCTGATCGTCAGCCCGCTCGCCTCGATCGGGCTCGTCGCCGTCTTCGTGCTCGGCGGGCAGCCGCAGATCGAGGGCATCCTGCTCGGCCTGGCGCTCGGCGCGCTCGGGACCGGGATCATCGTGTGGTCGATCAAGCTCCTCGACGCGCCGATCGAGATCGAAGAACGCCATCCGCTCGCCTCGCCGGAGGAGCTCCGCACCGAGACGGCGAGCGCCGTCGACATCGGCAACATCACGCGCCGCACGATGCTCGTCCGGCTGCTCCTCGGGGCGGCGGGGGCGCTCGCCGCCGCGCTCGCGATCCCCGCTCTCGCACTCGGTCCGGGGCCGGGCCGCACGCTGTTCCAGACGCCGTGGCGAGCGGGGTCACGCATCGTCGGCGAGGACGGCCAGCCGATCCGGCCCGACGACCTCGTCGTCGGGAGCGTGCGCACCGTGTATCCCGAGGACGCCGTCGGCTCGGCCGACGCGGTCACGATGCTCATCAAGGTGCGGCCGTCGGACCTCCAGCTCGACGCCGAACGCACGGCCTGGGCGCCGGACGGCTGCATCGGCTACTCGAAGATCTGCACCCACGCCGGCTGTCCGGTCGGGCTGTACCGCGCCGAGGAGAACGCGCTGCTGTGCCCCTGCCACCAGTCCACCTTCGACGTGCTTCGCGGCGCGATTCCGACCTTCGGGCCGGCGGCGCGACCGCTCCCGCAGCTGCCGATGGACGTCGACGACGAGGGCTACCTGGTCGCGCTGGGCGACTTCCCGGAGCCCGTCGGCCCCTCCTTCTGGAACCTCACCCACACCGATGACGGCCGCGCACTGCTCGAGGACCGCGACCCCGCGGACGTGGGCGACTGACGATGTTCCGCTGGTTCGACGAACGACTCGGGCTCGCCGGCTGGACGCGAACCGGCCTGCGCAAGGTGTTCCCCGATCATTGGACCTTCCTGTTCGGC
>DATLGA010000044.1:0-3650 GCA_035540715.1 Candidatus Limnocylindrales bacterium
TGACGCCGCCGGGACGATGCTGGGCGCGACCTTGAAGTTCGACAGCCGGCGGATCCGGTCGTACGCCTCGCGCCGATCGCGCGTCCGGACCTGGTTGTAGGCGTCATTCAGCTCGGCCATGCGCCGCGTCGAGAGCGTCGACTGGTCACGATCGGGGTGGTAGAGCTCCGCGAGGGCCCGATACGCCGCGCGAATCACGCTCTCGTGCGCCTCCGGGTCGACCTGCAGCACCCGGTAGGCGTCCCGCTCGTCTGCCATGCGCTTCCTCCTCGAGGGAGGGTCAAGCAGGCTCCATGCCGATCGGGACGCCGGGAGACCGGGACCTTTGGTCCATGGGTCACCGTCGTCGATGCAGGCGAAGAGCCCGGACCAACGGCCCGGGCTCCTTCGCCACAGGGAAGCGGACTGCCGGTCTAGCGGCCGCCCCTGCCGCCTCCCCGCGCCTTCCCGTTGCCGGCCGCGGCCGCGCCCTTGCCCGGACCGCCACCGCCGTTCGACGCCTTCGGGCCGCCGCCGTTGCCGTTGCCGCCGGCTCCGGCGCCGGTGGCCTTCGGACCGCCACCCGCGTTACCCGCGTTCGCCCGGGCGTTGGCAGCGTTCTGGAGGCCCTTCGCGGCGCCCGAGGTCGCGGCCGTCGAGCCCGCATCGGTCTCGCCGCCGGTCTCCTCGAGCTCCTCGTTCTCCTCGGATTCCTCGAGATCCTCCTCTTCGGCGTCCTCGTCGTCGGCGTCGCCGCCGCGGCAGGTGACCCGAGCGGCGAAGCTCACCGCGCCGCCGTGGTTGTCGTTCAGCCCACCGATGGCGGTCCAATCGCGCGCGACCGCCGAGACACAGGCGCCGTGGGAGTCCTCCTCCTCGTCCTGCTCCTCCTCTTCGACGACCTCTTCCTCGACGACCTCCTCGTCGTCATCGGCCTCATCGGTCTCCCAGCAGGTGACGCGCGCAGCCTCGCTGACGGCGCCGCCGTGGTTGTCGTTCGGGCCGCCGGTGGCATCGGAGCGAGCGACCTCGCTCACGCACGCGCCATGCGTGTCGGAGTCGGCGTCGTTCTCGTCCTCGTTCTCCTCGAGGTCCTGCTCCTCCTCCAGCTGCGCGTTCTGCTCGAGGTCTTCCTCTTCCTGGTTCTCTTCCTCGTTCTCCTCGAGCTCCTCGAATTCCTCGAGGTCCTCCTCGTCCGCTTCCTCGGCTGGTTCCTCGTCCGGCTCTTCCTCGGGGCCGCCGAAGACGACGGAGTGGACGAAGCCGGCGATCGACTGACCGCGGTTGCCTTCGCTCGATCCCGAAGGCGGCGCGCCGAAGGCGGCCGAGACGGACAGCGTGACGAGCAGGATCCCGCCCATCAGCGCCATCCAGGTGCTGCGAAGTCGCTGCATGACCGATCGGTCCTCCAAGCTGGCGACGCCCGCGGGGCAGCGCGGGGGCGCCACGGTGACGGTGGGCGCGATACCACGCCCGTTGATATCGGTCCGAGCATGGCACCCGATGCGCCGCTTGCGGGAAGTACATGCGTTCAGCGGCGGGGGCACATTGGTCCCGCACTGGCGTTGCGGGTCGGCTGCGTGTGCACCGCCGCGTGGCCGCGAAGGGAGCTACGAGCGCGAGTACCGATGCTTGCGCAGCAGCATGTCGATCGCGTCGCGATAGCGGGCGCCCGAGGCGTGGCGACGGAGCCAGTCGAGGTACTCCGGATCCCGCCGGACGACCTCGCCGAGGGTCCAGCCCTCGTAGCGACCGAAGTCGAGCCGCAGGCCGGCTCCATCGGCGTCGAGGGGACCGCGCGGCGCGCCGTGCGTCGGGTCCTGGCGTGGCGTCGGCGGGGGAGCCCGCCGCGCCTCGGACTCCCATCGGGCGCGCTTGATCGGGTCGCGCACGACGGCGTAGGCCCAGTTCAGGTCGGCCATGCGCCGCTCGGTGTGGGGGTCGAGCGCGACGGAGCCATCGGGATGGAGCTTGCGGGCCAGCACGCGGTAGGCGGCGGCCACGACGTCGGGATCGGCGCCGGGCTGGACCTGCAGGATCCGATACGGATCGCGCCGCTCCATCGGCCGGCAGCCTAGGCCAGCTCGCGCTCGACGACGCGGCGGAGGACCGGGAGCGGCAGCGCGCCCTCGCCGAGCACGACGTCGTGGAAGCGCCGGATGTCGAAGCGGTCGCCGAGCCGATCGCGCGCCTCGGCGCGCAGGCGCAGGATCTCGAGCTGGCCGAGCTTGTAGGCCAGCGCCTGGCCGGCGTACGAGACGTATCGGTCCACCTCGTTCGTGATGTTGTTGAGCCCGAGCGCGGTGTGCTCGGCCATGAAGTCGATCGCCTGCTGACGCGTCCAGCCCAGCGCGTGCATGCCGGTGTCGACCACGAGCCGCGAGGCGCGCCAGGCGTCGAAGGACAGGACGCCGAACCGATCGAGATCGCCCGAGAGCAGGCCCATCTCCTCGGACAGACGCTCGGTGTAGAGCCCCCAGCCCTCGATGTAGGCCGTGCTGCCGTTGAAGCGCCGGAAGGCGGGCAGGTGATCGAGCTCCTGCATGATCGCGAGCTGGAGGTGGTGTCCCGGCACCGACTCGTGGAAGGCGAGCGTCTCGGCCTCGTAGCGGGGCCGGGTCTCGGGGGCATACGTGTTGACGTAGTAGCGTCCCGGACGGCTGCCGTCGGCGGCCGGCTCGCGGTAGTACGCGATCGTCGAGTGCTTCTCCTCGTGGGACGGCGTGCGCACGACCTCGCACGGCGCCTTGGGCACCCGGCCGAACCACCCGGGCACCGCCGCGTTCGCCCGATCCAGCGAGCGCACGGCGGTCTCGAACACCTCGTCGCGGGTCTCGAAGCGCAGCTTCGGATCCTCCCGCAGGGCACGCAGCGTATCGGCCAGGCCGTCGCTGCCGAGGAGGCGCGCGCCGAGCTCCACGAACTCCCCGTCGATCCGCTCGATCTCCGCCAGCCCGATCCGGTGCACCTCCTCGGGCGCGGTGTCGAGCGAGGTGTGCGCGCGGGCGAGCTTCGCATACGCCTCCGGGCCGCCCGGGATGTGCATGAGCCCCGGCCGATCGTCCGGCCGAGCCCGTGGCGCGATCTCGTCGACCAGGATGGCCCGGTAGCGCTCGTACGCCGGCCTGATCTCGTGACCGATGACGCCGAGCAGCTCGTCGCGGATCTCCGGCCGGTCCTTCGCGGGCGCCGCCAGCGGCCAGTCGCCGTCCGGCCGCTCGAGCAGCTCGCCGACGGCCTCGACGACCTTGTCGACCAGCGCCCGAACGCCGATCCGTCCCTCGGCGGCCCCGCGGCGCAGGTTCGCGCAGGCCCGATCCAGGTAGGCCGGCATTTCGCGCCAGCGCTGGACCAGGGCGTGCGCCTCGGCGTCGGTGCGGATCGGCTGGAAGTCGGGGATGTTCAGCAGGCTGGTGTGCGGCCCGTCCATCGGGTCGACGTTGAACGCCGCCAGGTCGGCGTCGAGGAAGGCCCGATCGGTGCCGAGCGCCTCGGCGAGGGCGGCGTGCGTGACCTCCTCGTCGGCGTCGCGCGGTTCGATCTCGGACAGGCGTGCGTCGAAGCCGTCGAGGCGTGTGCGCCAGGCGGCATCGGCCTCGGGGGAGTGGTCCTCGAGGCGGTGGTCGTATCGGCGGTCGCCGATGGCCGTCGCCCACGTCGGGTTGCGCTCG
>DATLGA010000045.1:0-47582 GCA_035540715.1 Candidatus Limnocylindrales bacterium
TACGGCAAGGTCTTCAAGGTCACCTCGAACGCCCACACGCTGACGGGCGACGGGATGGCCATCCCGTATCGGCGGGGGTTGCCACTCGAGGACATGGAGTTCTTCCAGTTCCACCCGACCGGCATGTACAAGCTCGGCTTCCTCCTGTCGGAGGCGATGCGCGGCGAGGGCGGATTCCTGGTCAACGGGGAGGGGGAGCGCTTCATGGAGCGCTACGCGCCGACGATGAAGGATCTCGCCTCCCGCGACGTCGTGAGCCGGTCGATCTACCTCGAGATCGCGGAGGGCCGTGGGATCGGCGGCGAGGACTACGTCCACCTCGACGTCCGGCATCTCGGCGCCGAGGTCCTCGACAAGAAGCTGCCCGACATGAGCGGCTTCATCCGGACGTACTTCGGCCTCGATCCGCTGACCGATCTCGTGCCGATCCAGCCGACGGCGCACTACGCCATGGGCGGCATCCCGACCGACATCGACGGGCGTGTCCGAGCCGACGCCGGCGACGCCATCGTCCCCGGGTTCTATGCCGCGGGCGAGGTTGCGTGCGTGAGCGTTCACGGCGCGAACCGGCTCGGCACGAACTCGCTGCTCGACATCCTCGTCTTCGGGCGGCGCGCCGGCAAGCGCATGGCCGCGGACATCGCCGAGCTGCCCGACGCGGCCCCGGACCCCGAGGCCGAGCTCGCCACGCAGGGCCGCGTCTCGAGCCTGCTCGGCGGCACGGACGGCGAGCGCCCGGCGGTGATCCGTACCGAGCTGCAGGAGGTCATGTTCGCGAAGTGCGGCGTGTACCGCACCGAGCGGCTGCTGACCGAATGCCGTGACGAAGTCGCGGCGCTCAAGGAGCGCGCGCGTCACCTGCGGGTCGACGACAAGGGCTGCCGCTACAACACCGATCTCGGCGAGGCGCTCGAGCTCGGGTACCTCATCGACTGCGCCGAGGCGACGGTCGAATCGGCCCTGGCACGGAAGGAGTCGCGCGGCGGCCATGCGCGCGAGGACTTCCCGGAGCGAGACGACGCGAGCTGGCTCACGCATACCTTCGCGCGCCGGAACCCGGAGACCGGCGCCATCTCGTTGCGCTACCGGCCGGTGACGATCACGAAGTTCGAGCCCAAGGCGCGGACGTACTGAGGGGGACCGATGGACGTTCAGCTGCGCATCCGGCGCTTCAACCCGGAGACCGACACCGAGCCGCACTGGGAGGAGTACACGGTCCCGGCCGAGCCGACCGACCGCGTGCTCGACCTCCTCCACCACGTGAAGTGGTACCAGGACGGGACGCTCACCTTCCGCCGCTCCTGCGCCCATGGCGTGTGCGGGTCGGACGCGATGCTCATCAACGGTCGCAACCGCCTCGCCTGCGAGTACCTCGTCAAGGACGCCGGGACCACGATCACCGTCGAGCCGATTCGGGGACTCGGCATCGTGAAGGACCTGCTCGTCGACATGGAGCCGTTCTGGGAGCAGTACCGATCGGTCATGCCGTTCCTCGTCAACGATGAGGTCCCCGAGGACGGCAAGGAGCGGCGGCAGTCGCAAGCCGATCGCGACCGCTACGAGGACACCTCGCGCTGCATCCTGTGCGCGGCCTGCACGGCGAGCTGTCCGATCTTCTGGACCGACCAGTCGTACGTGGGGCCCGCCGCGATCGTGAACGCGCATCGGTTCATCGTCGACACCCGCGACACGGCGAAGCAGGAGCGGCTCGAGATCATGGCCGACCCCGACGGCGTGTGGCGCTGCCGCACCACGTTCAACTGCGTCGAGGCCTGCCCACGCGACATCAAGATCACCAAGGCGATTCTCGAGGTGACGAACGAGATCACCAAGGCCGGCATCGGGTGAGGCTGCTGATCCATACCGATGGCGCCGCGCGCGGCAATCCAGGGCCTGCCGGAGCCGGTGCGGTCCTTCGGGACGCCAGCGACGGGACGGTGGTGGCCGAGATCGCGGAGGGGCTCGGCCGCGCGACGAACAACGTGGCGGAGTGGACGGCGGTCCAGCTCGCGCTCGAGGAGGCTCTCCGGCTCGGTGCCACCCGCGTCGACCTGCGCATGGACTCCGAGCTCGTTGCGCGCCAGATCACCGGCATCTACCGCGTCAAGCATCCGGACCTCAAGCCGATCCATGCCGCCGTCATGCGGCTGCTCGGACGGCTCGAGGGCTACACCGTCGGTCACGTGCCACGTGAGCTGAACCGCGAAGCCGATCGCCTCAGCAACGTCGCCATCGACGGGGATCCCGACCGGCACCGGTCCACGGACCCTCGCCCCGCCTAGCCGCGGTCGCGTCTGGCGGGGCCCGTGCCTTGCAGGCCTGTCGCGCCTTTACATGAAGCCGATCCGTCAGTCACCGTGATGCTCGGCGTTCGCGTGGTCGTCCTGACGGTGATCGCCGGCCTCCTCGGCGCGTGCGCCGACGAGCCGGATTCGACGCCGCCCGCCCCGATGCCCACTGTCGCGGCGACCCCACGCGGCACCGCCACGCCCGCTCCCGCGCCGGCGACCTCGTCGCCGACCGCCCGACCGGAGCCTCGCGCCGATGGCGTCTATCTCGCCCTCGGGGACTCCGTGACCTTCGGTGTCGGCGCACCCCAGCCGAGTCGGCAGGGCTACCCGGCGCTGCTCCTCGAGCGGCTCCGCGCCGCCGGCTCGTCCATCGGCGAGGCCGTCGTCTTCGCCGTGCCCGGCGAGACGGCCGCCGGGTTCCTCGACAGCCGGATCGACGACGTCGAAGCGGCGATCGACGAGCTCGGCGAGCGCGTGGAGCTCGTGACGATCGGGCTGGGGGCGAACGAGATCCTGCGCATCCGACGCTCGCCGCCGTGCGTCGACGACCGGGCCTCAGCGGAGTGCCAGCGGATCGCGAACGACGCCGCGGACGAGGCGGCGGTGGCGCTCGACGGCGTCGTCGAGCGGGTGCAGCGAGCCCTCGATGCCGCGGGCAGCGACGCGCGGGTGCTCCTCCTCGCGTACTACAACCCCGACGTCGAGCCGGTCGCCGCGTCGACGATCGTCGGCGGAGACGGCGTCGTCGCCTGCGTGCCGGACGACCCCGCCCCGGGCCTCAACGATCGGATCGCCTGTGTCGCCGAGCGGCGACGGACCGGCCTCGTGGACCTGTACGACGCCTTCCTCGGCCGCGAAGAGGAGCTGACCGGCATCGGCGCGGGCGACGTTCACCCCAACCCCGAGGGCTACGTCGTGATCGCCGACGCCATCGCGGAGGAGCTCGGACTCCCGCCGCAGACACCGTGACCGAACGCCTGTTCGATTCGGGCGACCCGATCGGGTACAATGAAGGCCCTGGAGGCGGCCGGACGGTCGCGGGCGCATCGGTCGAAAGGCCGCGTCCGAGGAAAGTCCGAGCTCCACAGAGCAGGCTAGCGGGTAACGCCCGTCCGCCGTGAGGCGAGGACCAGCGCCACAGTGACGATGCCCGCCGGTTCGCCGGCGGGAGTGAAACGCGGCAAGCTCTAGCCGGAGCAAGACCGAATAGGGGAGCGCAAGGCGGCTTCGGCCGCAGCAGGTGGCTCGCTCAGCTCCCGGGTAGGTCGCATCAGATGGATGACCGTCCGTGACCGATGGAGACATCGGCTCGCGACAGAACTCGGCTTACAGGCCGCTCTCCAGGGACCTAGTCCTCGTCCTCGCGCCAGACCGACCGGGCCGTGCAGGCGTTGCAGATCGGGCGCGCCTCGTCCATCGTCCCGAGCGGGAGCGCATGCAGGCGCCCGCCGAGGAGACAGTCGACCTGCACCGAGGACGGATCGCCGGGCACGATGCCGACGTGGCGCACCGAACAGCGACGGATCCGACCCGATCGTGGGATGGGTCGGCGCTCGTCGCCCCCCTCGATTGGGTCCAGCGCCATGTCGGGTCAGCCTCGGATGCGGTGGAGCGCGGTTGCACGCTGTCCGTCGCCAGCCTAGGCGCCGTGGCGTCCGGTCAACAATGACGCCTTCGTACCATCGGGGTCGTGGCCCGGCGGTGGCCTCGCGGCACGAGCCGTGCTCACGCTAGACTCTCGCCGTCGCGGGCTCCCGCGACACCACCAGCCGAGAGGTGCCCGTGTTCGGTCGACGGAAGCGCGAGGAGCAGGCGGCTGCCGAAGCTGCCCGCGAGGCCGAGCGACGAGCGCTGTTCGCCAAGCTCGCCGAGCGTCCCGAGCACATCTGCCCCTTCCTCGGCCTCGCCGGCGAGCGCACGGAGTACGTCGACGGCATCAGCGACGAGCATCGCTGCTTCGCGTTCGGTGACCCGGCCCCCCTGTCGGCCGAGCAGCAGACCCGCGTCTGCCAGGAGCGCGGCTACGGCAACTGCCCGCGCTACCTGCGCGGCGTCCTCGTCATCCCGACCGAGGAGCTCGAGGCACTGCGCCGTCCTCGCGCGCCGATCGAGGCAGCGCCGGCTCCATCGCCGGCCGATCGTCGCCGCCGGCGGGCGCCGATCCTCGTGCTGCTCGTGCTGCTGCTGCTCGTCGGCGGGGGAGCGGCGGGCGCGTGGTTCCTGCTCGGCGGCGACCCCGGTGTCGCGATCGGCAGCCCGACTGCGACGCCGACCGTGGAGCCGACCGTCGAGCCGACGGAGGAGCCGACCCCGACGCCGACCGTCGAGCCGACGCCCACCGTGGAGCCCACGCCGGTGGCGACCGGCCCGAGCACGCCGACGCCCGAGCCGACACCCGAGATCGGGGATACGTTCGCGTTCTACGAGGTCTCCGTCGGTCCTGAGGGCTACACCCTGTATCAGCTCGGGGGCGGCGGCACCGTCGTGGCCACCCGGGAGGCCTCGTTCGCGAACTTCTCGTTCGCCGAGGTGGAGCCGATCGAGGCCGCCGACGGCGGCGTGTACTGGGAGACCCAGACCGGCGGCCTGGAGGGCTGGTCGTACACGTGGCCGGACTCCGGCAACTTCCGAATCCGCGCCGTCTTCCTCAGCGGCGGCGGGGAACGTCGGTCCGTGTACCTCGAGGAAGAGGAGCTCGACGAGTTCCCCCAGGAGACGCCGGCTCCCTGAGGCATCGGCTGACGGTCTGACGCGTCTGGCGTCGTCCCGACCGGCCAGCTGATCCCGCTGCCCGCTGGTCCGCGAGTCGCGGCGGACCTCCCGAGCGAGGCGGCCTCGAAAGGGCCATCCCACGAACCGTACGAACGGTGTGCCGCGCTGCGCGAAAAACCCTTGACGGGTGGACGCTGCCCTGTATAGTGGCGCTCTGTGGTTCCAAATGGGGCCATGTGGGGAGAAGTGGTGAACAGCAGGCATCATGGATCGGGCGTCGTTCCTCACCGGGGAGTTCCGGCACGCGCTGGACGACCGCGGCCGCGTTGCGGTCCCGGTGCGCTTCCGGGCGCGCCTGGCTCAGGGAGCGACCCTGGCCCGCTGGCTGGACGGCTGTCTGGCGATCTTCCCGGCCGATACCTGGGAGGAGCTGGCGGCAAAGATTCAGGGCCTGCCCACCACGAACGCGGCCGCGCGGCAGTTCGGCCGTTTCATGAGCTCGGGGGCGGTCGAGGTGGAGCTCGACCGACAGGGACGCGTCCTCGTCCCGAGCTACCTGCGCGAGTACGCCGACCTGACGACGAGCGAGGTGGTCGTGGTCGGCGCGCTGAACCGGCTCGAGATCTGGGCACCGACGCGGTGGCAGCCGTATCGGTCGCAGATCGAGGACGAGCCGGAGGCGCTCGCCGAGCACCTCGCCGACCTGGGCATCTGACGGTGTCCCGGGAATTGATGCGTCTCCGGGCCGCTCGGCCCGCCGTCCGACACACGAGGTGCAACGCCAGATGGGAGAAGGGCACCTGCCGGTCCTGGTCGACGAGGTTCTCGCCTCGCTGGCCGTTGGTCCCGGCAGCTCCGTGGCTGATTGTACGGTCGGCGGCGGTGGGCACGCCGAGCGGCTTCTGGAGACCACGTCTCCGGATGGCCGCCTGCTCGGTCTCGATGCCGATCGGGCGGCCATCTCGGAGGCGGAACGCGTCCTGGCGCGCTTCGGCGACCGCGTCGTCCTGCGCCACGCGAACTTCGAGTCGATCTACGACATGGCCGTCGACGCCGGCTTCGTCCCCGTGGACGCCGTCGTCTTCGATCTCGGCCTCAGCAGCTACCAGCTCGCCGATCCCGACCGGGGATTCAGCTTCGCGGCCGATGCGCCGCCGGACATGAGATTCGATGAAACGAGTGGTCTATCGGCCCTTGAGCTCATCGAGCGCTCCTCGGAGCGAGAGCTCGCCGGAATCATCGCGACGTTTGGTGAAGAGCGCCGTGCAGGCCGCATCGCGAAGGCGATCGTGGCGGCGCGTTCGGAGGGGCGTCTCGTGACGGCCGCGGACCTGGCCACGGTGGTCAGCGCGGCCGCGCCGAGCCGTCCCGGCGGCGCCGACGCCCGGCGCATCCATCCGGCGACGCGGACCTTCCAGGCCCTGCGCATCGCGGTCAACCGCGAGGTGGAAGTCCTGGCATCCGGCCTGGCCGGCGCCCTCGCTGCGCTCCGCCCCGGTGGCCGGATGGCCGTCATCAGCTACCACAGCCTCGAGGACCGCATCGTCAAGCGGTTCGTCGCGCGCGAGAGCCGCGACTGCATCGAGGAGCCCCTGCCGCCGGTCTGCACCTGCGGTCATCGCGCGCAGCTGCGCGCCGTCACGAAGGGCGTGATCACCCCGGGCGCCGAGGAGGTCCGGCGGAACCGTCGCGCGCGCAGCGCCAAGTTGCGCGTCGCCGAGAAGCTCGCGTAGCGAGTCACAGGAGGAGGAGGGTCAGATGAGCAAGGGACGAGTTCGCCACCGCGCAAGCCGCCGCCGCATGTACTCCGCGCGCCAGCGCGACCTCCGGGAGCGCCGCCTGCATGCGGCTCGCGAGGAGCAGCACTGGCTGAGCGACGAGGTGGCGGCCATCGAGATCGAGGAGGGCCTCGACTTCGAAAGCTCGGTCGCCTTCGGCATCCCCCTGCGACGCCGCGCGTCGGCCGCGTAGCGAGGCAGCGCGAGCATGGCAGTCATCGGCGCACGACCGGCCACGGGCCCCTGGTTCCTGGGGCGTCGCGCTCGGCCGCGTCCGCGCACCCGTCCGCAGCCGACGCGGCGCGCGCGCGGAAGCGCGGTCGTTCGCACCGTGAACCGGAAGGTCGACGTTCGTCCGGTGCTCGTGGCGATCGTGGTGGCCGCCGCACTCGCGTTCTTCTACCTCAGCCAGTCGACGCGCGTGGCGGCGACCGGCTACGAGATCGACGCGCTCGAGGCCCGGCTGGCCGAGACGCGCGCCGACCAGCAGCAGCTGATCTGGGCGATCGGGCAGGCTCGTTCGCCAGCCGAGATCACCCGCCGGGCGGAGCGACAGCTCCGGCTCGTCCCCATCGAGCAGGGCGCGGTCACCTACGCGACCGCCCCGGGTACCGACTCCGATTGACCTAGCCCCGCGGTCGCTGGGCGGCCGTGCCCACGGGAGACACTGAATGCTCGCCAGGACCGACAGCCGTGCCCGCGCACTGGTCCTCCTGATCGTCGTTGCCTTGGTCGGCACGGCGATCGGCGCCCGGCTCGTGTGGTGGCAGGTCGTCCAGCACGAGCACCTCTCGGAGATCGCGCTCCGCCAGCTGGCGCAGCACCAGGAGCTGCCCGCGGAGCGCGGCGAGATCAGGGATGTCAATGGCGAGCTGCTCGCCACGTCGGTCGAGCTGCAATCGGTCTTCGCCACGCCCCCGACCGTGCGCGACCCGGAGGCCACCGCCCGCGTGCTCGCGCGGCTCCTCGACATGCCGTTCGCCACCGTGCGCGATCGGCTCGAGAGCGACAACGCCTGGGTCTGGCTGAAGCGCCGCGTTTCGCCGGACATCGCCAAGGAGATTCGCGAGCTCGGCCTGCGCGGCATCGGCATGCTGCCCGAAACGAAGCGCGTCTATCCGGTGAAGGGCGTCGCGCGCGACACCACGATCGCCGCGCAGCTCATCGGCTTCGTCGACGTGGACGGCCGCGGCCAGTACGGCGTCGAGGGCCGCGAGAACGCGCTGCTCGCCGGAGCCCCGGGCCAGGTGAGCGCGCAGGAGGACGTCATCGGGCGGCGGATCGCCGACTCGGCGACCCTGCTGGTCGACCCGGTCGATGGTGCGGATTTGCGCCTGACGATCGATGTCGGCGTCCAGCACCTGCTCGAGCAGGAGATGTGGGCGACCTATCGCAAGAACCGGGCGGTCGGCGTGACCGGTCTCATCATGGACGCCGAGACCGGCGCGGTCCTCGGCATGGCCAGCTACCCGTCGTACGATGCGAATCAGTTCGCCACGACCGATGGCGAGCTGTTCGCCAATCCGGCCATCGCGCGTCAGTACGAGCCCGGGTCGGTGATGAAGGCGTTCACGGTGGCCGCCGCGCTCGACGCGGACGCGATCACGACGCGCGATCGGTTCGAGGACGACAACAACCTTCGCATCGGCGCCATTCGGATCCAGAACGCGGATCGCTACGACTACCCGTACGGGCGCGGGAGGATCACCGCCGCGGAGGTGCTGGCGCTGTCGAACAACGTCGGTGCCGCGAAGATCGGGCTCGAGCTCGGGCGGCAGGAGCTCTACCAGGCGTTCCTGCGCTACGGCTTCGGCTCCGCGACCGGCATCGAGCTGGCCAACGAGGCGAGCGGCAAGCTGTGGAACCCCGACGGGCCGAACGCGTCGGGCGACCTGACCGCGGCGCAGACCGCATTCGGCCAGGGCCTCAGCGTCACCGCCGTCCAGCTCGCCGCCGGCTACGCCGCCTTCGCGAACGGCGGAACGCTCGTCACCCCCCACGTCGTGGCCGGCTGGACCGATCCCGACGGCACGCACCACGACGCCCAGCGGCCGCCCGGTGAACGGATCATGCGTCCGGAGACCGCCGAGACGATGGTCGACCTCCTCGTGAACGCCATCGACGACGGCATCGCCCGCGGCGCGCAGATCCCCGGCTACACCGTGGCCGGCAAGACGGGCACCGCGCAGATCGCCGGCCCGGTGGAGGTCAAGAACCGCGAGGGCGAGACCGTCACGCGCTGGCAGTACATCGATGGGTGGGTCGACTCGAGCTACATCGGCTTCCTTCCGAACGCCGACCGCAAGCTCGTGACGCTCGTCCTTCTCCATCGGCCGAGCGTCTGGGGCCGCTACCAGATGGCGGAGCGTCCGGAGACGGTGTACTCGCGGCTCATGTCGCAGGTTCTGGACTACCTGGCCATCCCGCCGGACCGCCCGCTCGAGCCGGTCGCACAGCCGTGAGACTGCTAGACTCGCCGGTAGTCCGCAGCGTGGTCCCCGTGCCAGCCATTCGAATCGACGAGCTGTTGACCGTCGTCAACGGACGTCTCCAGGGACCGACCTCGGTCTCCACCGTCACCGGGGCCTCCGTCGACTCCCGCCGCGTCAGCCCCGGAAGCATGTACGTCGCACTGCGGGGCGAACGAGTCGACGGCCACGCGTTCGTGATCGATGCCATACGTGCGGGTGCCGCCGCGGCGCTGGTCGACCGGCCCGTGGAGCTCACCGACGGCCTCGACGCCGCGATCGTGCGAGTCGCCGATCCGCTCACGGCCCTCCAGGAGCTCGCCGCCTGGTGGCGCGGCCGCCACGCCGTCCGCGTCGTCGGGATCACCGGCTCGACCGGCAAGACGATCGCCAAGGAGATCGCGGCCGACGTGCTCGGCCGCACGCTGCGAACCCTCCGCAACGAGGGGAACCTCAACTCCGAGACCGGCCTGCCGATGACGCTCCTGCGCCTCGACGCCTCGCACGAGGCGGCCGTCCTCGAGATGAGCATGTACACCGTGGGCGAGATCGCGCGGCTGGCCGAGATCGCGCGGCCGGAGGTCGGCGTCGTGCTGGCCGTGCATCCGACGCATCTCGAGCGAGCCGGGAGCCTCGAGCGGATCGCGCAGGCCAAGGCCGAGCTGCCGGCGGCGCTGCCGCGCGACGGGCTCGCCGTCCTCAACGCCGACGACCCCCGCGTGGCGGCGATGCGGTCCGTCACGGCGGCACCGGTCCGCACGTTCGGCCTGGGGCCACACGCCGATGTCCGCGCGACCGACCTGGTCGCGCGCGGCCTGCGCGGGACCGAGTTCACCATCGCCGGCCCGTGGGGCGAGCGCCGGATCGTCAGCGGCACACCGGGCCGGCACCTCGTGCCGCACGCGCTCGCCGCGGCCGCGGTTGCCCACCACCTCGGCGTGCCGCTCCCGGAGATCGAGGCCGGTCTGGCGGCCGGCAGCCACGCCGCCCACCGCATGGCCGCGGTCGATGCCGCCTCGGGCGCCACGCTCATCGACGACACGTACAACGCCTCGCCGGTGAGCGTGACCGCCGCGCTCGACTTCCTGGCGGAGACCCCGATCGCCGCGGGCCGCCGCCGGATCGCGATCCTCGGCGACATGCTCGAGCTCGGCCCCGACGAGGACGCCCTCCATCGCGGGGTCGGTGCCCACGCGGCGGTGACGGCGGACGCACTCGTGGCCGTCGGGGAGCGCGGACGGTGGATCGCCGAGGCCGCCGCCGCCGCCGGCATGGCTCTCGTCAGCCACGCGGCCGACGCGGACGAGGCGGCATCGGTCCTCGAGCGCGACCTGGCTCCCGGGCCGGGAGACGTCGTGCTGCTCAAGGCGTCGCGCGGGATCGGCCTCGATCGGACCGTGGAGCTCCTCGCGGGTCCGCGCACGTGAGCCTGACGCAGATCGTCGTCGCGCTTCTGCTCGCGTTCATCGGGATGATCCTGCTCGCCCCGATCTACATCAGCCTGCTCCAGCGCCTCGGCTTCGGCAAGCAGATCCGCAGCGAGGGCCCGGAAGCGCACTTCGGCAAGGCCGGCACGCCGACGATGGGCGGCATGCTCATCGTGAGCGTCGTGCTCTTCCTGGCCATGGCGCTGCGGATCGAGGACGTTCACACCCTGACGCCGATGCTCGCCCTCGTCGGCGTCGGCCTGCTCGGCGCGATCGACGACTTCGTGAACGTCCGCAGCGGCATCGGCATGCGCGGACGCTGGAAGCTCGTCTGGCAGACCGTCGTGGCGTTGCTGGCCGGCTGGTACATCCAGCGTCACTTCGGCATCAACGCGGTGAACGTGCCCCTGCTCGAGGACCCGATCGTCATCGGGGCCGTCCCGTTCATCCTGTTCGTCGCCTTCGTCATCGTCGGGACGAGCAACGCCGTGAACCTCACCGATGGGCTCGACGGGCTCGCCGGCGGCGTGCTGATCTTCAGCTTCGTCGCCTACCTGCTCATCGCCCTCGTCGCGTTGCCGACCCCGAGCCTGGCCATCTTCTGCGCCCTCGTCATCGGCGCCCTCGTCGGCTTCCTGTGGTTCAACGTCCATCCGGCGCAGATCTTCATGGGCGACTCGGGCGCCCTCGCCCTGGGGGCGACGCTGGCCGTCGTGGCAACCGTCACCGGCCAGCTGCCGCTGCTCGCGATCATCGGGATCGTCTTCGTGGCCGAGATCATGAGCGACGTGATCCAGGTGATCAGCTATCGCCTCCGTGGCCGCCGGGTCTTCCGGATGGCGCCGCTCCACCACCACTTCGAGCTCGTCGGCTGGGCCGAGGAGAAGATCACGATCCGGTTCTGGATCGTGGCTGCGCTCGCCGGGCTGCTCGGCTTCAGCGTCTTCCTCGACGGCGTGAACGGAGCCTAGGGACCCGATGATGACCGCCTCGACCGCGCCGATCCGCTCGGCCGATGACCTCCGTGGCCGCCGGGCCGTGGTCCTGGGCCTGGCCCGGTCCGGCGTGGCCGCCTGTCGCTTCCTCGCCGACGCCGGTGCCGAGGTGACCGCCTACGACCGGCGTTCGGCCGGCGACCTCGCCGCGGCCGTGGAGGAGCTGGAGGGAAGGCCGATCCACCTCGCGCTGGGCGTCGAGCGCGATCGGGCGCGGATGCTCATCGCCGGAGCCGACCTGCTGCTGACGAGCCCGTCGATCTCGCCGCGCTTCCCGACGACCGATGCCTGGCTGCGCGACGCCCTGCTCGATGCGGAGGCCCGCGGCGCCGAGATCATCAGCGAGGTCGGCCTCTTTCTCCGTCTCGTCCGCGCGCGCGTGGTCGGCGTGACCGGCACCAAGGGGAAGACGACCACGGCGTCCCTGCTGGCGGCCATGCTCGAGCGGGCCGGCCTGCCGGTGGCCCTCGGCGGCAACATCGGCACCCCGCTCATCGAGCGCTCGGACGAGCTCGGCGAGCAGGATCGCGTCGTCCTCGAGCTGAGCGAGCTCCAGCTGCCGACGATCGACCGAGGCGTCGACGTTGCGGTCTACACCAACATCGCGGAGGACCACCTCGACCGTCACGGGAGCGTGGCCGCCTACCGCGCCGTGAAGGCCCGGCTCGCCGAGCTCTCGGTGCCGCGCGGGCGCGTGGTCCTCAACCACGACGATCCCGGGTGCCGCGAGCTCGGTGCCGCCCTGCCGACGGAGGCGGTCGCGTGGTACGGGCTCGATCGCGGTGGCCCCGCGACGCTCGCGGCGTCGGTGGACGCCGACGGCTGGATCGTCGTGGCGGGCGACCGTGTGCTGCCGGCCGTCGACGTGCCGCTGCCCGGTCGTCACATGCTGGCCAACGTCGTCGGAGCCGCCCTCGGGGCTCATCTGGCCGGCGCCGCGGGACCGGCCATCGCCGATGCGGTTCGCGCCTTCCCGGGGGTGCCGCATCGACTCGAGACGGTCGCGATCACCGGCGGCGTGCGGTGGGTGAACGACTCCCAGGCGACGATCCCGGCGGCCGCCATCGCGGCGCTCCGCGCCTTCGACGCGCCGATCGTCCTCATCGCCGGCGGCAAGGACAAGGGACTCGAATACGACGAGCTCGCGGACGTCGTGGCCGAGCGGGCGCGGGCCTGCGTCCTCATCGGCGAGACCGCCGACCGGCTCGAGCAACTGATCGGCGCAAGGCTGCCGGTCCGTCGGGCCGGCACCATGGACCAGGCGGTCGGTGTGGCCGCCTCCCTCGCCGAAGAGGGGGACGTGGTCCTTCTCGCCCCCGCGGCGGCGAGCTTCGACATGTTCGCCGACTACGCGGCTCGCGGCGACGCCTTTCGGGCCGCGGTCGTGAGCCTCGGAGGGTCGTCGTGAGCGCCGTCGCGACCGCTGCCGCCCGCCGGACCGGCGGGCGGAGTCGCGCGACCGGCGGCGTTCGCCGGGACCGTCACGAGCCGGCCTACCCGCTGCTCCTGGCCGTGATCGCGCTCACGGCTCTCGGGATCGTGATGGTGTACTCGTCGTCCAGCGTGCGCTCGTACTTCAGCACGGCGGATCCGGCGGCGCAGGGCATGGAGCAGCTCGCCTGGGCGGGCATCGGCCTGACCGGGCTGCTCGTCGCCAGCCGGATCGACTTCCGGCATCTCCGCTACCTGGCCATCCCGTTCTTCGTCGTCACGCTCGCCCTGCTCGTCGCCGTTCTCATCCCCGGCATCGGCACCGAGATCAACGGGTCGCGGCGCTGGATCGTCATTCCCGGCTTCGGCTCCCTTCAGCCCGCCGAGTTCGCCAAGCTCGCCGTCGTCCTGTACCTGGCCCACTGGCTCGATCGGCGCGGCCGCGAGGCGCGCACGTTCTGGAACGGGCTCGTGCCGTTCGGCCTGCTCGTGGCGCCGGGGTTCTTCCTCATCGCCATGGAGCCTGACCTCGGCACCGCGGGCGTGTACGCCATCGTCGCGCTGAGCATCTTCTTCATGGCCGGGGCCAACCTCATCTACCTGACGGCCATCGGCGGGGCGGTCCTGGCCGTCGCGTGGCTGATGATCAGCGCGACGAGCTACCAGATGACGCGCGTCCAGACCTTCCTCGACCCGTTCCGCGACCCGCTCGGGGCCGGCTACAACACGATCCAGGGGCTCCTGGCGCTCGGCCTCGGCGGGATCACCGGGCTCGGGCTCGGGGAGAGCCGCATGAAGTACCTGTACCTGCCGGCGCCGTCGACCGACTTCATCTTCGCGATCATCGGAGAGGAGTGGGGGCTCGTCGGCACGCTGGCGGTCGTCGGGCTGTTCATCGTGATCGCGTATCAGGGCTATCGGATCGCGATCACCGCGCCGGACACCTTCTCCGGGCTCGTCGCATGCGGCATCACGACGTGGCTCGTGGTGCAGGCGTGCATCAACATGATGGTGGTCACGGCGCTCATGCCGGTGACGGGGATCCCGCTGCCGTTCATCAGCGCCGGCGGCTCCGCCCTCACGATCAACCTCGCGGCGGTCGGCATATTGCTGTCGATCAGCCGAGAGACCACGCAGACAGGATCCTTGCGCGATGCGGTGTTCGGTATCGGGCGGCGGGACCGGCGGGCACATCTACCCCGCGCTGGCCGTCGCACGGGCCCTGCGCGACGTCAGACCCGACGTTGAGCTGGACTACATCGGTGGCGTCCGCGGCTTCGAGCGACGGCTCGTGGCCAGTCACCCGATGAGCGGCCAGCTGCCGTATCACGAGCTGGTCGTGCGCTCGCTCCGGTCAGCCGGGATGTCGGTGCACACGGCGCTCGATCCGGCGCGCCTCGCCGCGTCGGTGCCGCAGGCCTGGTGGCTGCTCGGGCGCCTGCGTCCCGATGCGCTGTTCACGACCGGCGGGTACCTGGCCCTGCCGCTCGTGCTCGCGGCTCGGTCTCGCGGGATCCCGACCCTCGTGTGGGAGGGCAACGTCCTGCCGGGCCGGGCGACGCGTGCGATCGGCCGCTTCGCCAGTCGGGTCGCGGTCAGCTTCCCGCCGACACTCGAGGCCTTCCCGGGCAACGCCTTCGTCTCGGGCACGCCGATCCGCTCGTTCGAGGGCATCTCCCGCGACGCGGCGCGGCACGCGCTCGGCGTGGATCCGAACGATCGGCTCATGCTCGTCTTCGGCGGCTCGCAGGCCGTGGCCCGTCTGAACCGCGCTGTCACCGGGGCGCTCCCACGGCTGCTCGACGACTGGCACGTGCTGCATCTCGCCGGCGAGGACGGAATGGCCGAAGCCGGCGCGGCGCGCCAGGCGCTGCCCGACGAGCAGCGTCACCGGTACACCGCCGAGCCCTTCCTCACCGACCGGATGGCCGAGGCGCTCGTCGCGGCGGACCTCGTCGTCGGCCGCGCCGGCTCCTCGACCTGCGCCGAGCTGACCGCCGTCGGCGTGCCGGCGATCCTGGTGCCGTATCCCTACGCCGGGGCGCACCAGCGCTTCAACGCGAACTACCTCGCCGAGGAAGGCGCCGCCATCACGATGCCGGACGAGGAGCTGACGGCCGACCGGCTCGTGGCCGAGGCGACCACCTTGCTTGATGCGGGCCGGCGCGCCGCCATGGCCGATGCGGCGCGGCGGCTCGGCCGTCCGGAGGCGGCGCGGACCCTGGCCGAGGAGCTGCTCGCCATGGCCGCGCGCGCGCCGCTTCCATCGGAGGCGCACTGACGTGGCGCCCTCGACCGTCGCCGAGCGGCTCGAGCTGCTCGACCGGCTGGCGGACGAGCGCGGGATCACGCTCGAGCGCGATGCGCCGATCGGGCCGCTCACCACCCTGCGGGTCGGCGGGGTGGCGGACCGCCTGGCGGTCGCCGCATCGGTCGACGAGCTCGTGGCGGCGCTCGAGCTCGCCCGGGACGCGGGCGTCCCGGGCGGTGTGATCGGCAAGGGCAGCGACCTCGTCGTCGCGGACCGGGGCATCCGCGGCCTCGTGATCCGCAACCGCGCCGACCGGATCGAGCTCGGCGACCATGGCGCCGTTCGCGCCGACGGCGGGGCGGCGATGGCGGCGCTCGTCAAGCGCTGCACCGCCGCGGGCCTGGCCGGGATCGAGTTCGGCATCAGCATTCCGGGAACCGTCGGCGGGGCGGTCTGGGCCAACGCCGGTGCGCATGGCGGCGAGATGAAGGACGTCGTGACCGCCGTCCGTGCCTGGTCCCCGGCGGACGGTCGCCTGGAGCTGGGAGCCGCCGAGTGCGCCTTCGCCTACCGCGAGTCGCGCTTCAAGTCGAGCGGCGAGATCGTGCTCGATGCGGACCTGCGGCTCGGAGGCGGGGAGCCGACGGAGATCGCCGACCGCGTCTCGGGCCTCCAGCAGCACCGGCGCGCGACGCAGCCGCTGGCGGAGCAGAACGCCGGCAGCGTCTTCCGCAATCCGCCCGGCGACCATGCCGGACGGCTCATCGAGGCGGCCGGCCTCAAGGGCTTCCGCATCGGCTCGGCGGAGGTGAGCACCCTGCATGCGAACTTCATCGTCGTCGACCGCGGCGGACGGGCGGCCGACGTGCGCGCCGTGGGCGACCACGCCCGCTCGGTCGTGGCCGAACGCTTCGGCGTGCGGCTCGAGTACGAGATCGAGTTCGTCGGCGAGTGGCCCGAGCTGGCGCCGCCGGCGTCGCGACTGGCTGGCGTCGCATGAGCGAGCGGCTGCGCATCGGCATCTTCGCCGGCGGACGCTCCGCCGAGCACGAGGTGAGCGTCGCCTCGGCTGAGGCCGTGCTGCGCGCGATCGACCGGGAGCGATACGAGCCGTACCTGGTGTACATCGACCGCGACGGGCGCTGGCTCCTGCCCTCCGGACCGGCGCCGGAGCTCGACTCGGGCCAGCGCCTGGCCGGGCTCCTCGGCGCGGCGACGCCCGACGAGGAGGCCGCACGGCTCCGCACGCACGAGGAGCATCTCGTGCCGGCGCCCCTCGACGAGCAGGCCGTCGCGGCACGATCGGCCGTGCGTTCGCTGGCCGAGGCGATCGACGTCGCCTTCCTCGTCGTCCACGGCCCGTTCGGGGAGGACGGCACGCTGCAGGGCTTCCTGGAGCTGGCCGGCATCCCGTACACCGGCGCCGGCGTGCTGGCGAGCGCGGTGGCCATGGACAAGGTCGTCTTCAAGGACCTCATGCGCGGGCACGACCTCCCGGTGGTCGACTACACCTGGTTCCGGCGCTCGGCATGGTCGCGCGAGCCCGAGCACGTCGTCCGTGAGGTCGCCGAGCGGATCGGCGAGCGAAGCGTGGTGAAGCCGGCCCGCCTCGGCAGCAGCGTCGGGATGACCCTCGTCCACGGGCTGGACGAGCTTCCGGCTGCGCTCGACGAGGCGTTCCGATACGACAGCAAGACGATCGTCGAGACATACGTCCAGCACGCCCGCGAGCTCGAGTGCGGGGTGCTCGGCAACGACGAGCCGATCGTGTTCGAGCCAGGCGAGGTGCGCTCGACGCACGAGTTCTACGACTACGAGGCGAAGTACGTGGCCGGGCTGGCCGAGGTCGAGCCGCGGGCCACGGTCGACCCGGAGCTCGCGGCACGGCTCAAGGAGCTGGCTCTCGCCGCCTATCGGGCCGTCGACGCGGCCGGCATGGCGCGCGTGGACTTCCTCGTCGCCGGCGAGGCGATCTATCTCAGCGAGATGAACACGCTGCCCGGGTTCACCACCACCAGCATGTATCCGAAGCAGGCCGAGCTCGCGGGCCTCTCCTTCGATCGGCTCATCGACCGGCTCATCGAGCTCGCCCGAGATCGGGACCGATGAGACCGATGAGCCCATGAGGCTGAAGCGGCAGACGCGCCCTGCGCGCGGCGGCGCGGCGGGTCGCCGTGGCGCCCGGCGCGTCGGGGCCCGCCCCCACGCGCGGATGGCCTCGCGTCCCGGTGTGCCCCTGCGTCGGCGCGTGACGCGACGGTTGCCGGCGCTCCGGCGCGTGCTCGCCGTGGTCGCCGCGGGCGCGGGTGCTGCGGCGCTCGTCGCCATGCTCAGCGGACCGTGGCTTCTCGTCGACGACGTGCGATGGCAGGGCGCCCGCTACACGCCTGACTCGGAGGTACAGAGCGCGCTGGAGGCCGAGCGTGGCCGGAGCGTGCTGGCCGTCGACACGTCGGCGGTGAGCGGCCGACTCGAAGCGCTCCCCGCCGTCCTCGACGCGCGCGTGTCGGCCAGCCTGACCGGCGTCGTGCATGCGAGCCTCGTCGAGCGCGAGGTCGCCTTCGTGTGGGAGACCGCCCGGGCACGCCTGTTCGGCGCCGAGGACGGCACGCTCTTCGCGGCGGAGCCCCACGCTGCGACGCTGCCGGACGAGCTCTCGGATCTCCCGCGCGTCACGGACCAGCGCCGTGAGGCACGCACGCTGACGGTGGGCGACCGCATTCCATCGGGCATGCTCCGGACCGCAGGCGCGCTCGCCGAGCTCGACCCCGCGGCGCTCGGCTCGTCGGCGAAGCAGCTCACCATCAGCCTCGACGACGACTACGGCTTCCGGCTGCGCTCCCACGATCCGGAGTGGGAGGCGGCGTTCGGCGTGTACGGCCTCGACCCGCGCGAGACAGCGGCCGCGGCGAGCGCCCGGCTGGAGCGGCAGGTCACGGCGGTGCGCACGCTGTTCGCCTCGCGCGACGAGACCGAGATCGGCTGGGTGGATGTCCGCAACCCCGGAAAGGTATATTTCCGTGCCAAGGGATGACGCGCGCGCCGCGACGCGGCTGCCCGACCGTCGACCCATCCGCTTCGGTACCGACCCTCATGTGGCTTCCGCTCGTCGGCCTTGCGCTCGGAGTCGTGCTCGGACTGGTGCTCAACGTCAACGTTGGCCCGGACCTGGCGCGCTACTCGGCCGTGGCGATCCTGGCCGGCCTGGACTCGGTGCTGGGCGCGATCCGCGCCGAGCTCGACGCGCACTACGACAACCGGATCTTCATCTCGGGGTTCGTGACGAACACGCTCGTCGCGGTCGCGCTGACCTTCGTCGGCGACCGGCTGGGCATCGATCTGTACCTGGTGGCACTGTTCGCCTTCGGCCTGCGCATCTTCCAGAACGTGGCCCTCATTCGGCGTCACTTCCTGTAGGCTCGGACGGCACCGATGGGCGCGCCCCGCGTGCCCGAGACAGGAGGTAGCTTGGAACGCGAAGCGGTCCTCGTCGGCATCGACGCGGGGACGACGAAGGTCACGACCCTCATCGGCGAGGTGGGGCGAACCGGTGACGTGAACGTCATCGGCTACGGCATCGCGCCTTCGGTCGGGATGAAGAAGGGGATGGTCGCCAACATCGACCAGACCGTGAACTCGATCGCCTCGAGCGTCGAGAAGGCCGAGCGTCTGAGCGGCTACAAGATCAGCTCGGCCTTCGTGGCGGTCGGCGGGTCGCACATCTCCAGCCAGAACTCGCGAGGCGTCGTCGCCGTATCCGGCCACAAGCGCGAGGTCAGCCGCGAGGACGTCGGGCGCGCGACCGAGGCCGCGAAGGCGGTGCAGGTGCCCTCCAACCGCGAGATCCTGCACGTCGTGCCGCGCGGCTACATCGTCGACGGGCAGGAGGGGATCAAGGACCCGCTCGGGATGAGCGCCGTGCGCCTCGAGGTCGAGACGCACATCGTGGCCGGCGCGGCCACCTCGGTGCAGAACCTGAGCAAGTGCGTCGTCACCTCCGGCGTGCAGATCGACGAGATGGTCATCAGCTCGCTCTCGGCCGCCGAGGCGACCCTGACCGATACCGAGAAGGAGCTCGGCGTTCTCGTCGCCGACATCGGCGGCGGGACGACCGACATCGCGATCTTCGTCGACGGCGCCGTCTATCACACCGCCGTCCTGCCGGTCGGGGGCATCAACGTCACGAACGACGTCGCCATCGGCCTTCGCACGAGCCTGAACCTCGCCGAGGAGATCAAGATCAAGCACGGCACCGCGAACATGGCCGAGGTCGAGCCCGAGGAGCTCCTGAACGTGGCGGTGCTCGGCGAAGCCGGGGGCCAGACGATCCAGCGGCGCCGGCTGTGCGAGGTCATCGAGGCCCGGATGAGCGAGATCTACAGCCTCGTCCGCGAGGAGGTGAAGCGCTCCGGCCATGCCGGAATGCTTCCGGCGGGCGCCGTGCTGACCGGCGGCGGGGCGCGGCTCGCGGGCGCCGACGTCCTTGCGCGCGACATCCTCGAGATGCCCGTCCGCATCGGCTCACCCCAGGGCATCGGCGGCCTGATGGACCAGATCGGCAATCCGGCCTTCTCGACCTCGATCGGCCTGCTGCTGTGGGGCGCCAACCACCTCGGCGAGGAGCCGATCGGCTACGGCGGCGGCAACGGCGTCAACCCGTTCTCGCGGGTCGGGGAGTGGATCCGAAACCTGTTCCCGGGATAGCGAGCGGAGCCGCCCGCCATCGTGGACATGTCCTCGAGCCGTCCACGACGAGGTCGGCCCGCTGTGGATAACTGGCGTGCGAAATGTGGAAAACGTCCCACGTCGTCATACGTGCCTCGCTAGAATCGGTCAAACCCGTCGAAGCCCTCGGGTTGACCAGCTCCAGCCACACTGCCGTGCAGAGGATCACCCGACATGCCGCTCCGATCTGACTCCGAGAACTTCGCGCTGATCAAGGTCATCGGCGTCGGCGGGGGCGGCAGCAACGCCGTCAACCGGATGATCCGAGCCGAGATGATGGGCGTCGAGTTCATCAGCGTGAACACCGACGCGCAGGCGCTCCTGCAGAGCGACGCGCCGCACAAGATCCGCATCGGCGACAAGATGACCCGGGGCCTCGGTGCCGGTGCCGACCCGCAGGTCGGGCAGCGTGCCGCCGAGGAGGACTCGGAGAAGATCTACGAGGCCCTCAAGGACGCCGACATGATCTTCATCACCGCCGGCATGGGCGGTGGCACGGGCTCGGGTGCCGCGCCGGTCATCGCGGAGATCGCCAAGGATCTCGGGGCGCTGACCGTCGGCGTCGTCACGAAGCCGTTCAGCTTCGAGGGCATGCGAAGGAAGCTCGTGGCCGAGCAGTACACCGAGAACCTCAAGGAGAAGGTCGACACCCTCATCACGATCCCGAACGATCGGCTCCGCGAGGTCGTCGACAAGAAGACGTCCATCGTCGACGCCTTCCGCGTCGTCGACGACGTGCTCCGCCAGGGCGTCCAGGGCATCAGCGACCTCATCACCGTGCCGGGCCTCATCAACCTCGACTTCGCCGACGTGAAGACGATCATGCGCGATGCCGGCAGCTCGATGATGGGCATCGGTCTGGGCACCGGCGAGAACCGGGCGGTCGACGCCGCGAAGGCCGCGGTCATGAGCCCGCTGCTCGAGGTCAACATCACCGGCGCCCGCGGCATCCTCTTCAACGTCACCGGTGGCAGCGATCTCGGGCTGTTCGAGGTCAACGAGGCGGCCGAGGTGATCAAGGAGGCCGCCGACGCCGAGGCGAACATCATCTTCGGCACCGTCATCGACGACCGGATGCGTGACGAGGTCAAGGTCACCGTCATCGCGACCGGCTTCGACGGGTCGCGCAAGGCGAAGGCGCAGAACCGGTTCGGCGCCGAGTCGGCGGCCGGGGTCGAGCAGGGGCTCGACGAGCGCAGCCGCGAGATCCTCGCCGAGATCGAGCGCGACCGTGAGCAGCGCGCCAACCTCGAGGGCCAGATGGGCGAGGAGTCGCCCTTCGCCCGTCCCTCGGAGCGCGAGACGACGCGCGAGCCGAAGGAAGTCCGCCCATCGGAGCGCCAGCCGCTGCCCGTGCAGTCGCTCGACCGACCCGCCTACGCCGAGACCGACCTCGACATCCCCAGCTTCCTGCGCCGAAAGAACGACTGACCGATGCGGGCCGCGCGCCCGTCGATCGGCCACCGATGAAGCCCCGGTCCCCCTTGCCGGGGCTTCGTCGTGCCGGGGGTTGATGGCGGCACGGCCTGTGCCCAGGATGCCCGCTCGCGTCGTCCGACATGATGGCGACCAACCAGGTTGGTCCTACGCGGCGTCCGGCATGCCTCGACGTGCTGCGCAGCAGCGTGGTTGGTGAGCGACATGACGCAACCGGGGCCTCACGCTCGGCAACGCGGATGTCGCCCGGCGGGACACGCGTTGTGCCAACCCGGTTGCTGGCCGGCACGTCGAGCACATCGGTTGAGCGCTTTCGCGGCCGCGCGAGAGTGCTTCGACCGTGCCGGCGCTCAGGTGAGGGCTGCGGAGGCCGGGACACACCCCCTTGACGGCACGTGGGTCGGCCGCCACGCTTCGCGATCGAGGAACGGAGGGTTCGGCAGTGGATGGCACCGGTCACAGGATCACCCCGATTCCACGTGCGACATGGCTGCTCCTTGCCGGGGCGGGGCTCATGCTCACGCTCCACGTCGTCCAGGACTGGTACCAGCTCTTCGGGCCCTACCTGATCATCCGCCCCGAGGTCGTGTCGCGCGCCGTCGCCGCGACCGCGCCGTTCCTCCTCGGAGCGGCGATCTCGGTCGGCCTGGTGCGCTGGCCGGCCGGCCGGCGATGGCTGATTGCCGCGACCGCGGCCTTCGGGCTGCTGGGGCTGGTCGGACTCGGCTCCGAGATCGCCATGGCGCGCTTCATGGAGGACTCGAGCCAGGCGTCTCAGGCGGCGCTGATCGCCTTCGGGCTCGCGGGATCCTGGGGATCGGCAGCCGCGCCGCTTCTCGTCGCGCTGGGACTGCATGCGGCCCGCATCGGCGCCGCCGGCCCACGCTGGATGATCGCGCTCGTCGCGATGCTCGCCGCTGCCGGCGTTGCCGGCGCCACCGTTCTCGTCTGGAGCGGCCTGGCGCCGGGTCCCCAGTCGATCGCCTGGTTCATCCTCTCTCACGGGCTGGCGCAGGCGGTGGCGATCGTGGCGACCGCCTTCGTCGCCGTGGCCGCGCTCCGGGCGGCTCCGCCTCGGGGGGCGCTGCCCGAGTGGCTCGTTGCCATCGGTGCCACCAGCACCCTCGCCGTCCTCGGCTGGGGCGCCTGGTTCCAGATCCTTCCGGGCATCGTGGGGCCGGATGAGCTCGTCCGGTTCCAGAGCCTCTGGTCGAGCCTGCCGCTGGCGTTCACGATCGTCGGGCTGCTGACCATGGCCGGTGGCTTCGCACTGGGCCGCCTCTTCGGCCGGCCCCGGGCCTCGGAGGGCTGACGCGGCACTCGCCGAGCGCTGCAGCCGCGCATGGCACGATAGGCGGCATGGAGATCGTCGCCGCCGAGCGTCCGAACGTCGAGCGGATACGGGAGCGTCACGATCGGCTCCTCGCGCGGCTGCGTCAGGTCGCCGAGCTCCACGGGCGTGACCCGGCGCGCCTGCGGATCGTGGCGGTGACGAAGGCGCACCCGGTCGAGCTCGTCGTCGATGCGTTCGCCGCGGGCCTGACACGCCTGGGGGAGAGCCGGGTGCAGGAGGCGGAGCCGAAGGTCGCCGCGGTGCCCGACGCGGACTGGCACTTCATCGGGCGGCTGCAGTCGAACAAGGCACGTCGCGTCGTGCGCGCGTTCGCGACGATCCACTCGATCGACTCCGTGGAGCTGCTCCGTCGGGTCGACGCGATCGCCGGGGAGGAGAGCCGCGCTCCGACGGCCCTCCTCCAGGTCAACGTCAGCGGCGAGGCCGCCAAGGCCGGGATGGCGCCCGGGGGGCTGACCGGCATCGAGCTGCCGCGGACGGTGAGCCTGGCCGGCCTCATGACCATTGCGCCGATGGGCGTCTCGTTCGACGAGGCACGCCACGTGTTCCGCCGGCTTCGCGAGGAGCGCGATCGGCTGGAGCAGCGGCTCGGGATCGGGCTGCCCGAGCTGTCGATGGGCATGACCGCCGACGCCGAGGCAGCCGCGGCCGAGGGCGCCACGCTCGTGCGCATCGGCACGGCCCTGTTCGGGCCACGGGAGCCGACGCTGCTATCCTCGCACGCATGACCGCCGTCCTCGTCAACTTCATCCAGATGCTGGCCATGTTCCTGTGGCTCATGCTCATCATCCGGGTCGTGCTGAGCTGGACGAACCCGATGGGCGGCGGACAGCTGACCGCCTTCGTCTACCAGATGACCGAGCCGATCCTGGCGCCGATCCGGCGCATGCTGCCGCCGAGCAGCGGGATCGACTGGTCGCCGCTCATCGCCATGCTCCTGCTCGGGGTGATCGTCCGCGTCGTCATCCGGCTCTGACCGGGCGCAGCCGATTGAAGGTGGAGCGCTCCGACGGCTATACTGCGCACTCCCCGATGGGCGATTGGCTCAGCTGGTTAGAGCGCACGGTTCACATCCGTGAGGTCACTGGTTCGAATCCAGTATCGCCCACCATCCCTCTCCTCCCCGCCGCCGATGCCTGATCCCGTCGCGCCCGGCAACCCGGTACCCGCGGCCGAGGTCCGGACGATGTTCGACCGGATCGCGCCGATCTACGACACGATGAACACCGTCATGACCGCGGGGCTCGACGCTCGCTGGCGGCGCGCGGCGGCTGCGGCGACGCAACTGGGTCGGGGAGGCGCGGCGCTCGATGTGGCCTGCGGCAGCGGGGCACTGACCGTGGAGCTTGCCCGCCTGGCCGGACCGGACGGTCGCGTCACCGGGGTCGACGTCTCGGAGCCGATGCTGGCCCGCGCCCGCCGGCGCCCCCGGTCGTCGAACGCGGCAGACCCGGCCTACGTCCGGGGCGACGCGATGGCGTTACCGATGCCGGATTCGGCCGTCGACGCGGTCACGATCGGCTTCGGCCTTCGCAACGTGGCCGACTACGCGGCGTGCCTGCGCGAGATGGCGCGGGTCACGCGGCCGGGTGGCCGGATCGTCGTCCTGGAGATCGCGACCCCGGAGCGCGGCGTCGGCCGCCTCCTCGGCGCCACCTGGTTCGAGCGAGTCGTTCCCGTGCTCGGACGCCTGGTCGGCGGCGGCACGGCGTACCGGTACCTGCCCGCGAGCGTGCGGACCTACCCGCCGCCGGCGGCCATCGCGCGGGCCATGGCCGACTCCGGCGTCGAAGACGTCCGGTGGCGGCGCCTGCGACCCGGGCTCGTCACGCTCCACGTCGGCCGGAAGGCCGCCTCCTGATGCGCGTCCTCCTGACGAGCGAGTCGTTCCTCCCGTACCTGTCCGGAGTCACCGTGTCGGTGGACGCCCTCGCCCGCTCGCTCGGGGCGCGCGGTCACCAGGTGCTGGTTCTGGCGCCCGAGCCTGCGCGCGGTGCCGTGGTCGAGTCGGTCGGGTCGCCCGGGCCGGCCCCCGAGTACGCCTGGCTGCCGTCGTACCAGCTCCCCTCCGTCGTGCCACCCGGCTACCGCATGCCATGGCCCCTCCCGTGGACGGACGCGATGGCCGCCGCCACGGCGTTCGGCCCCGACGTCGTCCACGCCCACTCGCCGTTCGTGACCGGCCTCATGGCTCGCCGCGTCGCCGCAGCAGCCGGGGCGCCGCTCGTGTTCACGCACCACACCCGCTTCGCCGACTACCGCCACTACCTCGGGCCGCTCGCCGGCCCCGGAGCCTGGTTGGCCGACGCGTACCTCCGGACCTTCTGGGGCGCGTGCGCGGGGATCGTGGCGCCGTCGCACGACCTGGCGGCCGAGATCCGCGATCGGCTTCCGGCGGCTCGCCGGGGGCGGGTCCACGTCGTGCCCACCGGCGTCGACGTCGACGGCCTGCGCGCACTCGCCCCGATCGACCCGCGGACCGACGCCGGATGGCCGCCGTCGTCGGTCGTCGCCGCGTCGCTCGGGCGTCTTGCACCCGAGAAGAGCCCGATGGAGCTCCTGCAGGCGGCGGCGATCGCGATGCGAGATACGCCGGAGCTGCGACTGCTCCTCGTGGGCGGCGGACCGTCGGAGTCCGAGCTGCGCCGGCGCGCTGCCGCACCGGACCTGGCCGGCCGCGTCCACTTCACCGGGCGGCGCCCGCGTCCGGAGGCGCTCGCCCGGGCGGCGGGCGCGGACCTCTTCGTGTTCGCGTCGCGCTCGGAAACGCAGGGACTCGTGCTGGCGGAGGCGCTCGCCCTGGGCCTGCCAGCCCTGGCCGTCGACGGGCCCGGCGTTCGCGACTCGGTCCGGGACGGCATCGACGGGGTGATCGTGCCGCTCGATCCCGCCGACACGCGTGCGCAGCGCCTCGGAGCGGCTGTGGTGGCGCTCGCCGCCGACCCGCAACGACGCCGGGCGATGGCCGAGCGCGCCCGCGCCGATGCCGGCCGCTTCTCGGTCGCCACGCGAGCGGCCGAGATGGAAGAGGTGTACCGCCGCGCGGCCGACTGATCCGGTGCCGGATTGGCTTGCGTGGGTCACCGGCGGGCGTACAATGCCCGACATGCGAGTGAGTCTGGTGGCCCGTCTCGTCTCCCACCCATCCATCGACTTCGGGTCGGGCCGTCCGTCGTCGCGCCGTCCCCGCCTGGCCGCCGGGGCCCCGCGCACCACGTACCACCGCGCTCGCCGCGCGGCCTCCGGCGCGAGCCTCCTCGCGCTTCGATCGGAGACGAGCCGCTTCCGCTTCCCGGCCGTCGGCCGCGCCACTCGCCTTCCCGCCCGCCGCCCCGCCCTTCCCTTCGGGCTGCCGCGCGCCCGCCGCGCGTAGCGCCCGGCGTGGCTGTCCTGCGAAACGCGCGCGCCACGTCCGCGGGCGGGGTCGTGCATCGCACGGTCGAGGACCGCATCGAGATCCTCCTCGTCCATCGGCGCTCGCCGCGACTGTGGGCGCTGCCGAAGGGAACTCCCGACGCCGGCGAGACGATCGAGGAGACCGCGCTGCGCGAGACGCGCGAGGAGACCGGGATCGAGGTCGAGGTCGAGGCACCGCTGCGCTCGATCCGCTATTTCTTCGTTCGCAGCTCGACCCGCTTCCACAAGACGGTGCACTTCTTCCTCATGCGCCCGATCGGCGGCAGCATCGAGGCGCACGATGCCGAGTTCGACGAGGTTCGCTGGGTCGCTGGTCACGAGGCGCTCGCGCTCCTCACGCACGCCACCGAGCGCTCCGTGGTCGAGCAGGCACTCGAGGTCATCGCCGCCCGTGCCACCGCCGGGCGAACGCTTCCGTCCGCGGAGGCCACGGCATGACCGAGGCGCCGGCCCTGCGGCGCACGCCGCTCCACGACCTCCACCGCGAGCTGGGCGCGCGCATGGTCCCGTTCGCCGGCTACGAGATGCCGGTGCAGTACACCTCGATCATGGAGGAGCACCGCACCGTCCGGAGCGCGGTCGGCCTGTTCGACCTGTCGCACATGGGCGAGGTCGAGGTGCGCGGCGAGGAGGCCGTGACCTTCCTGCGTCACGCGATCGTCAGCGATCCCGGCACGCTGGCGGTCGGCCAGGCCCAGTATTCGATGCTGTGTGACGCCCAGGGCGGGATCATCGACGACCTCATCGTCTACCGGTTGGCCGACGATCGGTTCTGGGTCGTCTGCAACGCGTCGAACCGGGCTGCGGTGGTGGAGCACCTGGCCGGCCTCCTCGAGCGCGGGGACTTCGCACCGGAGCTCGAGGACGTCAGCGATCGGATCGGCCTCGTCGCGCCGCAGGGACCTGCGGCGGCCGAGCTGGTCCAGGGGCTCACCGACCTGGAGCTGGACCGGATCGGGAACTACCGGGCCGAGGAGGCGCGGGTCGCCGGCGTCGACTGCCTCGTCGCGCGAACCGGCTACACCGGCGAGGACGGCTTCGAGCTCTTCTGCGATGCCGGCGACGCGCGACCGCTCTGGGAGGCGATCACCGATGCGGGCGAACGCCATGGCCTCCGGCCCTGCGGGCTCGGGGCACGGGACACCCTCAGGCTCGAGGCCGGGATGCCGCTGTACGGCAATGAGCTCGACCGCGACACGAACCCGTACGAGGTGAACCTCGGCCGGGTCGTGAAGCTCGACAAGGGCGACTTCGTCGGCCGAGCGGCGCTGCAGGCCGTCCAGCAGGCGGGGCCGGAGCGCAAGCTGATCGGCCTGCACATGCTCGACAACGCGATCCCGCGAGCTGGCTACGACGTGCGGGCTGACGGCGAGCCGGTGGGCCGCGTGACGAGCGGCACGCTGTCGCCGACGCTCGGCATTCGGATCGCGATGGCCAAGGTCCCGGCGCGCCTGGCGGGCATCGGCAACCGCTTCGAGGTGGTCGTCCGCGAGCGCCCGTTCCAGGCCGAGCAGGTAAAGTTGCCGTTCTACCGGCGCGCGCGCGACTGAGCGCGCGGCGCAGACCCGAAGGAGGATCACGCAGCGGATGGCCTACCCCGACGACCTGCGCTACTCGAAGGAGCACGAGTGGGTCCGCGCCGAGGGCGACGACGCCACGATCGGCATCACGAGCTTCGCAGCCGACGAGCTGGGCGACATCGTCTTCATCGAGCTGCCCGACGTCGGCGCGACGCTGCAGCAGTTCGGGACCTTCGGCGTCGTCGAGAGCGTGAAGGCCGTCAGTGACCTGTATGCGCCCATCTCCGGCGAGGTGACCGAGGTGAACGAGGCGCTTCGGGAGTCGCCCGAGCTCCTGAACTCCGACGCCTTCGGGGAAGGCTGGATCGCGAAGATTCGCCTCTCGGACCCGGCTGAGCTCGACGGGCTCATGGACGCCGAGGCCTACGCCGCCGAGACCGCCTAGGCGTCGCCGATGACCTACTCACCCCACACCGATGCCGATCGGGCGCGGATGCTCGAGGCCGTCGGTGTCGGAACGATCGACGACCTGTTCGACGACATCCCCGCCGCGGCCCGCGCCTCGGTCTGGGCCGTGCCCCCACCGCTGGCCGAGCAGGAGGTCCGCGCCGAGCTCGCTCGCCTGGCGACGCGCAATCGAATTCCCGAGGTCAGCTTCCTCGGGGCCGGCGTCTACCGCCACCTCGTGCCCTCGGTGGTGGGCGAGGTGATCGGGCGACCGGAGTTCGCGACCGCGTACACGCCGTACCAGCCCGAGGTCAGCCAGGGCACCCTGCAGAGCATCTACGAGTTCCAGTCGCTCATCTGCGAGCTGACCGGCATGGAGGTCGCGACCGCCTCGCACTACGACGGCGCGACCGCGACGGCCGAGGCCGCGCTCATGGCCTGCCGGCTCACCCGCCGCGAGCGCGTCGCCGTGTCGGCCGGCGTCAACCCGGACTACCGCCGCGTGCTCGAGACGTACTGCTCGGGCCCGGGGATCGAGGTCGTGACCGTGCCGATCGACCTCGCCGACGACGGCACCGGCACGACGGACCCCGCCGCAGCGGCCGCGGCGCTCGGCGACGAGGTGGCCTGCCTGGTGGCGGCGCAGCCGAACTTCTACGGACAGCTCGAGCCGATGGCCGAGCTTGCGGACGTCGCCCACGCGGCGGGCGCCCAGCTCGTCGCCGTCGTCGAGCCGACCTCCCTCGCGCTCCTCGAGCCGCCCGGCGCGTACGGCGCCGACCTCGTTGCCGCCGAGGGCCAGCCGCTCGGCATCCCGCCCAGCTTCGGCGGGCCGTTCGTGGGCCTCATGGCCGCGCGGATGGCGTCGGTCCGCCAGATGCCCGGTCGGCTGGTGGGAGCCACGCGCGACGTGGAGGGCCGGAAGGGCTACGTGCTGACCCTCCAGGCGCGCGAACAGCACATCCGACGGGAGAAGGCCGCAAGCAATATCTGCACGAACCAGGCGCTCATGGCGCTCGCCGCGACCGCTTACCTCACCGCCGTTGGGCCCGAGGGCCTGCGCGAGGTCGCCGACCTGTCGATGACGCAGGCCCGCCATCTCGCCACGGCACTGGAGGACGCCGGCCTGGCGGAGCGCCGGTTCACCGGAACGTACTTCGCCGAGGTGACCATGCGCGTCCCGGACGCGGCCCGGCGGCACGCCGCGCTTGCGGAGCAGGGGATCGTCGCCGGATACCTGCCCGAGCTCGACGATCCGGCCCTCCACGACACGCTCCTGCTCGCGACGACGGAGCTGACCACCGACGACGAGATCGCCCGGCTCGTCCAGGCCCTGGGAGAGACCCGATGAGCGTCGCGGAGCCGCCGCGCCGCTCGGATGCCTCTGGCCGGGGGGCGGCGTTCTCGGGTGCCGCGGGCGGCGGCGAGCTGACGATCGTCGAACCGCTCATCTTCGATGCGTCGCGCGCCGAGCGGAGGGCCGTTCGCTTCCCGAGCCCGTCGCCGGCCGCGCGGGCCGCGGCGGAGGGCCAGCCGGAGCTGCCCGCATCGGCGCTGCGCCGTCGCGCGCCGAGGCTGCCGGAGGTGAGCGAGCTCGAGATGCTGCGACACTTCAACCGGCTCGCGCACCTGAACCACGCCATCGACATCGGGTTCTATCCGCTCGGCTCGTGCACGATGAAGTACAACCCGAAGGTCAACGAGTGGGCGGCGCGCCTGCCCGGGCTGGCGGAGTCGCACCCGCTGGATCCGGCCGACCTGAGCCAGGGCAGCCTCGAGCTGATGTGGCTGCTGGCGGAGCTGCTGAAGGAGATCAGTGGCTTCTCGGCGGTGAGCCTCCAGCCGGCCGCCGGCGCGCACGGGGAGCTGACCGGGCTGCTCATGGCCCGCGCGTACCACCGCGCCAACGGCGAGGGCGACCAGCGGACGAAGGTGCTCGTCCCCGACAGCGCGCATGGGACGAACCCGGCCACCGCCACGATGGTCGGCTACGAGACGGTCACGATCCGGTCGAACGAGCGCGGCGGCATCGATCTCGAGGCGCTTCGGGGCGCGCTCGGCGATGACGTCGCGGCGCTCATGATCACGAACCCCTCGACACTCGGGATCTTCGAGGACCAGATCGATCAGGTCGTGGCGGCGGTGAAGGACGCCGGGGCGATCGCGTACATGGACGGAGCGAACCTCAACGCCATTCTCGGCCGCTTCCGCCCCGGCGAGGCGGGCTTCGACGTCATGCACTTCAACCTGCACAAGACGTTCTCGACGCCGCACGGTGGCGGTGGACCGGGCGCGGGCCCGGTCGGCGTCAGCGAGCGTCTCGAGCCGTTCCTCCCGGCGCCGATTCCGGCTCTCGTCCGGGGTGATGCCGCGCAGGTGCTCGCGAACGCGTGGGCGGGACGTTCCACGCCGGGCGCGCGCTGGGCGCTCGACCGCGATCGACCCCGGAGCATCGGCAAGGTGCGATCGTGCTACGGCAACTTCGGGATGTTCGTGCGCGCGTACACCTACATCCGCTCGAACGGTGACGCCGGACTGCGGGGCATCAGCGATGACGCGGTCCTGGCCGCGAACTACCTGCGCGTGAAGCTCCGGGACGCGTACGACCTGCCATACGACCGGATCAGCAAGCACGAGGTGGTCTTCAGCGGCCGGGGTCAGAAGCGCGAGCACGGAGTGACGACACTCGACATCGCCAAGGCGATCCTCGATCACGGCATCCATCCGCCGACGATCTACTTCCCGCTGATCGTGGAGGAGGCGCTCATGGTCGAGCCGACCGAGACGGAGAGCCTCGAGACGCTCGACCGCTTCATCGACGTCATGCGTGGCATCGCCGAGCTCGCCGCGGCCGACCCCGAGGCGGTCAAGCGGGCGCCGGTCACGACTCCGGTCGGCCGGCTCGACGAGGCGGCGGCCGCGCGCCGTCCAGACCTGCGCCACGCGTTTGCCGGCGAGCCGGAGGCGGCGGATGCGCCGCCCGGCACGCCGACGCCGGAGGCGCCGACGGCCTAGCCGGTGTTGACTCCGAGGGGCCTCGAGCGCAGGTCGGCGTCCTCGCGCCGGCGACGGTGATGATCGCCTGCAACGTCGCCCGTATCACCATCGTGGACTCGCCCCGAAAGGCGCCAGAACGTGCGTGGTATGACCGCGGTGGCGGGCTGTACCGGCGGATCACCCGGGGGTACTATCGCAGGCGCCGCCTCCGGGACGGCGCCGCGGGCCAGGCTGCGGCCGCGTCAGCGCCGGGTACGTGCACTTCCTGAGAGGCGGAGAGTGTGCAACACTACGGGCCGTTTGTGCTCCGATCAGCCTCAGGGATCGTCGGCCGTGCCGCCTGATCGAGGGGAGTCGCGATCCGAGCCGATCAACAACCACAGTGGAGGAGACTGGATGCGCACCTGGAGATTCATCTCCATCTTCGTGATCCTGGCCCTCGTGCTGGTCGCCTGCGGAGAGCAGGGACCCGCCGAGTCGCCGGATCCGACGCAGCCGGCCGGCACCGACGGCGCGGAGCCGACGGACGACGCCGAGCCGACGGACGACGGCACCACCGGGGAGCCGCAGCAGGGTGGGACGCTGGTGTTTGCCGGCTCGCGCCTCGCGGCCAGCCTCGATCCGGCGCTGACCAGCGACGGCGAGTCGTTCCGAATCCTGCAGCAGATCTACGAGCCGCTCGTCGACCTCGAAGAGGGCAGCGTCTCGGAGATCGTCGGTGTCCTGGCCGAGTCCTGGGAGGGTGAGCCGGACGGCACCACCTGGACCTTCAACCTGCGCCAGGGCGTGACGTTCCATGACGGCACGCCGCTCAACGCCGAAGCGGTCAAGATCAACTTCGACCGCTGGCAGAACTTCGCCGACGAGTTCCAGCCCAACGCCTACTACTACAGCGCGGTGATGGGCGGCTTCGGCGAGAACCTCATCGAGAGCGTCGAGGCGACCGACGAGCACACGGTCACCTTCACCCTTCGCCAGCCGAAGGCCGACTTCCTCCAGGGCATCGCGCTGACGCCGTTCAGCATCGTCAGCCCGGCCGTCCTCGAGGAGATGAGCGCCGACGACCCGGCGACCAGCACGTTCGGCACCGACATCAGCATGGGCGGCACCGGGCCGTTCATGTGGGAGTCGTACACGCCGGACCAGGACGCGACGCTCGTCCGCAACGAGGACTACTGGGGTGATCCGTCCGAGGGACCGTTCCTCGACCGCGTGATCATCCAGGCCATCCCGAACCCGTCGGCGCGCCTGCAGTCGCTGCAGTCTCCCGACGGCGTGATGGGCATGGACCTCGTCGCTCCGACCGAGTACGAGATCGTCGAGAATGACGAGAACCTCCAGCTCGTCGAGCGGCTGTCGTACAACACGCTGTACGTGGCCATCAATCCGACGGCGACCGAGAACGGGCCGCTTGCGGACCTGGCCGTGCGCCAGGCGGTCGCACACGCGATCGACAAGCAGGCCCTGATCGATCCCTTCTACGGTGGTCGCGCGAGCGTGGCGGACATCTTCGTTCCGCCGAGCAGCGAGACCTGGCACGACGTGCTGGCCCAGGACGTGGTCGTCTACGACTACGATCCCGACGAGGCGCGTCGCCTCCTCGAGGAAGCCGGCTTCGGCGCGGACAATCCTCCGACCGTCGAGTTCTGGTACCCGACCGAGGTGACCCGACCGTACATGCCCGACCCGCAGGGCCTGGGCGAGGCGATCATCACCATGCTCGAGGACGTCGGCTTCCAGGTCACGCCGAACAGCTCGATCTGGGGCACGGAGTACATCCCGGCGGCCACGTCGGGCGAGTACGACCTGCACTTCCTCGGCTGGACGGGTGACTACGACGACCCGTGGAACTGGTACGGCTACCACTTCGACCTGCAGGACGGCGAGCCGAACCCGCAGTTCAACTGTGATCCGCCGGGTCTGCGCGAGGCCTTCGAGGAGGCGAATGCCTCCTACGACGAGGAGTCGCGTGGCGCCGCCTTCAACGAGGTGGTCAAGCTGATCCACGAGGACGTGTGCTTCGTGACCATCGTGCACGGCGACACGGCACTGGCCTTCAAGCCTGAGGTCCAGGGCTACGTCCCGGCGCCGACCGGCTCGGAGTCGTTCAAGTCGGTGTGGCTGCAGCAGGACTAGCGTTCCGCTGAGCCACTGAGGCGAGGGCCCCGGACCGGTTCCGGGGCCCTCGCGCATCCGCTACATTTCGAGGTCACGTGGGCCGCTTCATCGTTCGGCGACTGCTGCTGCTGATCCCGATCCTGTTCGGGCTCACGCTGCTCATCTTCGTCTTCATCCACCTCCTGCCCGGTGACCCCGCGACGACGATCCTGGGGGAGCGCGCGACGCCGGAGAACTACGCGCGGGTGCGTGCCGCTCTCGGCCTCGACCGTCCCCTCTACGAGCAGTACTTCAGCTACATGGCCGGCCTGCTCCAGGGGGATCTCGGCCGCTCGTTCCTGACCAATCGGGACGTCGTCACCGACTTCCTCCTTCGGTTCCCGGCGACGATCGAGCTGTCGTTGGCGGCCATGCTGTTCGCCGTGACGCTCGGCATCCCGCTCGGCATGCTCACCGCCAAGCGCCGCGGCAGCTGGATCGACCAGGGCGGGACCGTGGTGGCACTGCTCGGCATCAGCATCCCGATCTTTTTCCTCGGCCTCATCCTCAAGTACCTGTTCGCCATCGAGTTCCCGATCCTTCCCGCGGAGGGCCGCATCGATCTGGCCGCCGCCCGTTTCCCGCGCGTCACGAACTTCATGACGATCGACTCGCTGCTGGCGCTCAACTTCGAGGGCTTCATCGATGCGGTCCGCCACCTCGTGCTGCCCGCGATCGCGCTGGGGACGATCCCGCTGGCCGTCATCATGCGGATCACGCGCGCCAGCGTCGTCGAGGTCCTCAGCGAGGACTACGTTCGAACCGCGCGCGCCAAGGGGCTGCGCGAGCGGCTCATCGACAACCGGCACGTGCTGCGCAACGCGCTGTTGCCGGTCATGACCGTCATCGGCCTCCAGACCGGCCTCCTCCTCGGCGGCGCGATCCTGACCGAGACGATCTTCGCGTGGCCCGGGGTCGGCCGCTGGATGTACGACGCGGTCACCACGCGTGACTACGCGGTCATCCAGAGCGGGGTGCTCCTCCTCGCGCTCATCTTCGTCCTCGTCAACCTTCTCGTCGACATCAGCTACGCGCTGCTCAATCCGAGGATCCGGTACTCATGACCGCCGCGGCCGTCACCCAGGAGCAGGAAGAGCGATCGGTCGGGCTGTGGCGCGACGCGCTCGGCCGCCTGCGTCACCATCCCGGCGCGATCACCGGCGGAGCGCTCGTCGGCCTCATGCTCGTCCTCGCCATCTTCGCCCCGTGGATCGCCACGCACGATCCGACGCGCGGCAGCCTGGCGAACAGCTACATCCCGCCGTTCCAGGGCGAGTACATCTTCGGCACGAACATCCAGGGCCAGGACGTCTTCAGCCGCATCGTCTACGGAGCGCGCCTGACGCTCGGCATCGCGGTGCTGGCGGTGACGATCGGCGTGACGCTGGGGGTGATCCTCGGCGCGGTCGCCGGATACTTCCGCGGCTGGGTCGACGCCACGATCATGCGCTTTGTCGACATCATGCTGTCGATCCCGGGGCTGCTCCTCGCGATCGCCGTCGTCGCGTGGCTCGGCCGGGGCGTCATGCAGATCGCGATCGCCATCGCGCTCGTGAACATCCCGATCTTCGCCCGCATCCTGCGGGGCAGCCTCCTCGCGCTGCGCGAGGCCGACTACGTGACCGCCGCCCGGTCCGTCGGCGCGCGCGGGCCGACCCTTCTGATCCGCCACATGCTGCCGAACGCGATCGGGCCGCTCATCGTGCAGGCGACCCTGGCGCTCGGCACCGCGGTGATCGACGCCGCCGCGCTCGGCTTCCTCGGGCTCGGCCCGCCGGACCCGCGCACGCCGGAGTGGGGGACGATGCTCGCGGACACGTACCGGTTCCTGAGCCGGGCGCCCTACCTCGCCTTCTTCCCCGGCATCGCCATCGTGGTGACGGTGCTGGGCTTCAACCTGCTGGGGGATGCCCTTCGTGAATCACTCGACCCGAGGCTGCGCCGATGAAGCCTGATGCCCTGACCGCGGATCGACGCTTCGGCGACGAGGCGCCGACCCTGCCGCTCCTGTCGGTCCAGGATCTCCGGATCACGTTCGGCAGCGGAGCCCGAGCCGTTCATGCCGTGAATGGGGTCGGATACGACCTGGCGGCCGGGGAGACGCTCGGCATCGTCGGTGAATCCGGGTGTGGCAAGAGCGTCAGCTCGCTCGCCATCATGCGGCTGCTGCCGAAGCCGGCAGCCCGCGTCGAGAGCGGATCGGTCGTGTTCCAGGGCGAGGATCTGTTCAGCCTCTCCGACGAGGAGATGCGCCGCATGCGGGGCGATCAGATGGCGATGATCTTCCAGGACCCGATGACGTCGCTGAACCCGGTGCTCAGCATCGAACGCCAGCTGACCGAGGTGCTCGAGACGCACCGCAAGCTCAAGCGGCGCGGCGCGGTCGACCGGGCCGTGGAGCTCATGGAGCTGGTCGGCATCCCCGCCGCGCGCCGGCGGCTCAACGATTACCCACACCAGTTCTCGGGTGGCATGCGGCAGCGCGTCATGATCGCGATGGCCCTTGCCTGCGAGCCGGAGCTCCTCATCGCCGACGAGCCGACGACCGCCCTCGACGTCACGATCCAGGCGCAGATCCTCGATCTCATGCGGCAGGCCGTCGTGGAGCGCGGCACGGCGCTCATCCTCATCACGCACGACCTCGGCGTGGTGGCCGGCATGACCCAGCGCATCAACGTCATGTACGCGGGCCACATCGTGGAGCGCGCGACGACCGAGGAGCTCTACGGCCGCCCGCGCCATCCGTACACCGTCGGGCTGCTTCGCTCGATCCCGCGGCTCGACGAGCAGGGCCGCGGCGAGCTGGTGCCGATCCAGGGCCAGCCGCCGGACCTCTCGCGCGAGATCCCCGGCTGCCCGTTCGCGAACCGATGCTTCAACGTCGGCGACCGGTGCCGGGTCGAGATGCCTCCGCTGGCCCAGGCGCCGAACGCCGAGGAGGGTCACGAGGTGGCGTGCTGGTTCCCGGCCGAGGGCGAGCGCCTCGTCCCGTCGGGGTTCGAGGCGGAGGCGGCGCGATGACGGCCGCCACGGCGCCCGCCACCTCGAGGGTCGCCACGGACGGCGACGCGCTGCTGCGGACCGACCAGCTCCAGGTTCACTTCCCGATCACCGAGGGGATCATCATCGAGCGCCGGGTGGGGGCGGTCCGTGCGGTCGACGGCGTCTCGCTCGAGGTGCGTCGGGGCGAGACGCTCGGGCTCGTCGGCGAATCGGGCTGCGGCAAGTCCACCTTCGCACGCGCGGTGCTGCGGCTCGTCGAGCCGACCGGCGGATCCATCTTCTTCGACGGTGTCGACGTCACGTCACTCGGCGGCGGCGAGCTGCGTCGCATGCGGAAGCGGATGCAGATGATCTTCCAGGACCCGTATGCGTCGCTGAACCCGCGCATGACGATCGGCTCGATGCTGGCCGAGCCGCTGCGCGTCCACCAGCTGGCCCGCGGAGGCGAGGCGACGCGCCGGGCACGCGAGCTCATCGACATCGTCGGGCTGCCGCGCAACGCGCTGAACCGCTATCCGCACGAGTTCTCCGGCGGGCAGCGGCAGCGTGCCGGCATCGCGCGGGCCCTCGCCGTCCAGCCCGACTTCATCGCCGCCGACGAGGCCGTCTCGGCGCTCGACGTGAGCATCCAGGCCCAGATCGTCAACCTGCTGTCCGACCTGCAGCGCGAGTTCGGGCTGACGTACCTCTTCATCGCGCACGACCTCTCGGTGGTGCGGCACATCAGCGATCGGATCGCGGTGATGTACCTCGGCGAGGTCGTCGAGCTGTCGCCGGCGCGGCAGCTGTACGACCGCCCGCTGCACCCGTACACCTGCGCACTCGTGAGCGCCGTGCCGATCCCAGACCCGAAGGTCGAGCGGCGGCGCAAGCGGATGATCCTGCGTGGCGACGTCCCCTCGCCGGCGAACCCGCCGTCGGGGTGCCGCTTCCACACGCGCTGCTGGCTCCGCCGGGAGCTGGGCGATCCCGAGCGGTGTGCGGCCGAGGCTCCGGCGCTGCGGCAGCTGGACCCCGGCCACCACGTCGCCTGCCACTTCGCGGAGGAGATCGCCGGCGGCGAGCGCCGCGAGCAGCTCCTGACGGCCGGGGCGATGCACTCCGACGCGCGAGACGTCGGCGAGGACGAAGCCGTGGCACCGACCGATCTCCGCCCCGACGGCGACGACGGAAGCTTCTACGAGACCGATCCGCTCGGCTCGCACGACGAGCGCCACTGAGGTCCGGGCGACCGGCCGCTATCGGCCATACTGCGGCGATGGAGTACCGGATCGCCCTCGCGCAGGTCGCGCCCCGGCTCGGCGACATCGACGCCAACCTCGAGATCGTCGCCGACGCGGTGCGGCGATCGGCGACGGAGGGCGCGACGCTGACCGTCCTCCCCGAGCTCGCGCTGACCGGCTATCTCCTCCAGGACCTGGTGCCCGAGGTCGCGCTTCGTCGCGACGATCCTCGGCTGCTCGGCATCGGCGCCGAGGCTCCGGAGATGCTCGTGGCGGCCGGCTTCGTGGAGGAGACCGAGGACCATCGGTTCTGCAACAGCGTCGCGCTCGTGCGCGGCGGCAGGCTCATCGGCCTCCATCGCAAGGTCTACCTGCCGACGTACGGCCTGTTCGACGAGGGGCGGTTCACGCGGACCGGCGATCGGATCCGCACGGTGGAGGTCGGGGAGCCGATCGGCCGCATCGGCCTGTCGGTGTGCGAGGACTTCTGGCACGCCAGCGTCCCGATGATCCAGGCGCTCGACGGGGCGTCGCTGCTCGTGAACGTGGCCGCCGGGCCGTCGCGCGCGCCCGGCAGCAGTGCCGGGCTGGCGGCGATCGCCGGCTGGCACAAGATGCAGGACACCTACGCGCTGCTCGGCACCGTGCCGCTGGCCTTCTGCAACCGGGTCGGGAACGAGGAGGGGCTCACCTTCTGGGGCGGCTCACGGCTGCTGGCCGCCGATGGATCGGTCGTCGCCGAGGCGCCGCTGTGGGAGGAGGCGCTGGTGGTGGGGTCGCTCGACAGCGACGACCTGCGCATGACTCGCTACGGGATGCCGCTCCTCTCCGACGAGCGGCTGGAGCTGACGCGCCGAGAGCTCGACCGGATCATCGCGGAGCGTTCGGGCCTCTCCTCACCCGAGCGGGAGGAGGCCGAGGCGTGACCGGCCACCTCGAGCCCGTCACTGGCCGTCGCGAGATGGGCGACCCGTGGCGATGAGCGCGACGTCGACGCCGCTCCCTGCGATCGAGCCCGCCCAGGCATCACAGGTCATCATCGGCTTCATCCGCTCGCAGATGGAGCAGGCCGGCTTCGAGCGGATCGTGATCGGCCTGTCGGGCGGCGTCGACTCGGCGACCGTGGCCTTCCTCTGCGCTCGCGCGGTCGGCGCGGACAACCTGCTCGCGGTCCGGATGCCGTACCGGACCAGCTCGGAGGCCTCGGAGACCGATGCGATGCGCGTGGTCGACGCCCTCGGCTGCCGCACCGAGCGGATCGACATCACGCCGATGGTCGACCCGATGCTCGATCTGATCGCCGGTGACGACGAGGCGGCGCTGCGCGTCCGTCGCGGCAACGTCATGGCGCGCCAGCGCATGATCGTGCTCTACGACCGGTCGGCCGCCTGGGACGCGCTGGTGGCCGGGACGAGCAACAAGACCGAGGCCCTGCTCGGCTACGGCACCCTCCACGGCGACATGGCGGCTGCCTTCTCGCCGATCGGCGACCTGTACAAGACCCAGTTGCGCGACGTCGCCCGTGACCTCGGGGTGCCGGAGGAGATCGTCGCCAAGCCGCCATCGGCCGACCTCTGGCCCGGCCAGACCGACGAGGAGGAGCTCGGGCGCTCGTACGAGTCGCTCGACCGCGCGCTCTTCGCGCTCGTCGACCGCCGCTGGACCGTCGACCGATGCGTCCGCCAGGGCCTGCCCCGCGAGCTCGTGGAGTGGGTCGCCCGGCGAGTGGCCCGGATGGAGTTCAAGCGTCAGCTGCCGCCGGTCGCCAAGCTGTCCCTGCGCACGCCCGGCTTCGACCATCTCTACCCGCGACGGCGGCCCGGCTCGCGTCGGGTCCCGACGCAGTAAGCCGGGGATAACCGGCCGGTAAGGACCGATGCTCTAGCGTTCGTCGCAAGCGGCCGACTCGCCTCCGGTGCGCTGTGATGATGGAAGGAGCCATCGGATGAACAAGGTCATGCTGGTCGGTCGGCTCACGCGCGACCCGGAGCTGCGGTCGCTGCCGAGCGGCAAGCACGTCGCCACCTTCACGGTGGCGACCAACGACTTCCGCGGAGGCGGGGAGCGGACGGAGTACCACCCCTGCGTGGCGTGGGACCGTCTCGCCGAGATCTGCGGCCAGTTCCTGTCCAAGGGGCAGCTCGTGGATGTCGAGGGCCGACTCCAGACGCGCCAGTGGGACGACGACGCCGGCAAGCGGCACTGGAAGACGGAGGTCGTCGTCGCCTCGCTCGAGATGCTGAGCGGGCGCTCGAAGAAGGAGTACGCCAGGGAGGCGCAGGGCGTCGCAGAAGCCGAGGACGGCACGCCGGCCACGAACGGTGCGACCGCCGAGAGCGACCTCGAGGCCGTCGTCGCGATGTGAGATCAAGGCGGCGGGGCTTCTCCCCCGGCTCCGCCGCCCGCCACCGATCGCCCAGGCCTTTCGAGACGGGCCCCAAGCAACGGCCGGATGTCGGTTCGATCGGCGTCTGCGGGTACAGTGCCGAGGTGAGCGAACCGATCCTGTTGCGTGTCGGGGACCTCGAGGCTGAACGCCCCGAGGGCGCGGCGGACGACATCCACTTCACCGAGGCGCTCGCTGCGTCCGTCATCGCCCATGCCAGTCAGCCGGGAGACCTCGTCCTGGATCCGTTCGCAGGCTACGGGACGACGGTCACGGTGGCAGAGCGGATGGGACGGCGGGCGATCGGCATCGAGCTGATCCCCGAGCATCTGGAGATCGCGCGGGCTCGGAGCTCCGGGGCGGGACGGCTCATCCTGGGGGATGCCCGCGATCTGTCGCAGCTCGTGAACGAGCCGGTGGACCTCGTGCTGACATCGCCGCCGTACATGGCCGGCAGGGATCACCCGCAGAACCCGCTGACCGGCTATGCAACCGATGATGGCGACTATGGCGCCTATCTGCGCGAGCTCGGCGGCATCTTCGGCCAGGTGGCAGCGCTCCTTCGGCCGGGCGGTCAGCTGGTGATCAACGTGGGGAACGTCGTATCCACCGACGGCACGGTGACGCCGCTCGCGAGCGACCTGGCAGGCGTCATCGACCGGCACATCCCGCTGCTCGGGATGACGACCCTGCGTTGGGACGAGCCGCTGCCGGGTATCGCCGCCGACTACCTCCTGTGGTGCACACGCCCCGGCCGATGACCCACGCGCGCCCCCCGGCGGAATCTGCGCGGCATCGTGCGCTGCCGTAGGCGTACGGGCAGCGGAGGGTGATCGTGCGGCGTGGGCCTACCGACGGCCGCGGAGCTCGCTGACCAGATCGCGAAGCAGCTCGTTCGTCAGGCGCAGCTCCCTGACGAGATCGGCGAGGTCGCTCGCGGTCGGCTCCTGCGTCGGCTCGCGGGCTGCGTCGCCGCGGCGTGCGGGCCGGTACGACCGGTCCCACGCGTCGCGCAGGGCGGCGGCCCGTACGGCGGCGTCACGCACCAGACGACCGCCCCAGTCCTCCCGTGAATGCGATGAGCTGGTCGAAGCGTACCCCTCCTGCCGGTCCCCGCTCGCCGATGCACCTGTCTCGCGCCGTTCGTCCATCTGCGCCACGCTCCTCCTCGGATTGTCGATCGGCCGCGCATCGTAACGCCCTCGTATTGACCGCCGTGTCTGCCACCACACGAGGGCCACGAGTCCCACGATCACGAGCGCGGCGACGCCAGACAGGAGGACGGCCCGCATCAGATGATCGCCCAGCGCGTTGACGAGCTGATCTCCCACGGCAGCCTCGCTTCGTTCCGCGTGACCGTGAGCACACGCTGTGCCCGACCACATCCGTGCGGCACGTTGACCGGGGGAGTAGCCTGAGCGCAGAACGCTGAAGGATGGATCCGATTCCGTGACCGCGACCCTGCCGACCGCCGACGCCGAGGTCGGCTCGCACGTCGAGACGCTGTACCGGGACGGCATCACCGCCCTTCGCGGCGCCTTCGCCCCGGAGTGGGCCGACGTCATGCGCGAGGACATGATGACCGCGTTCTGGGCGTCGATTCAGCGCCCCGGTGGCACGATCGGGCGTGGACCCCGACGCTGGTACGTGGAGATGCATCCGGAGCAGCTCTCCGGGTTCGTCGACCTCGTCACCCATCCGTGGGTGACCGGCATGTGTGCCGACGTCCTCGGGGCCGACTACCGATTCGTCGAGGTCGGTTTCGACGTCCCGTTCCAGGGCGCCAAGAATCAGCCGTGGCATCGCGACTTCCCGTCGCCGCCCGTGACGTACGAGGAGCGACGGATCACCTCGCTCGCCTTCAACCTCACCGGAGTCGACGTCACCGAGGACATGGGGCCGTTCGAGATCGCCGTCGGCACGCACTGGGACGACGGTCGCGAGTGGAAGCACGAGATGTTCCCGCCGAAGGAGATCTGGGGCCGATACGCCGAGCGCGGCGTCCGCAAGTTCCCGCAGCGCGGCGACATCTCCTGCCGCACCGCGCTGACGATCCACCGCGGAACGGCGCATGCCTCCCCGGTGGCCAGACCCGTCCTCATCCTCGGCGCGGTGCGCGGCGAGGACGCCAATCCCGACGAGCACGACCTCGCCCTCACGCACGCATTCGCCAAAACGCTCGCGCCCGACGTGCTCGACCACCTGCTGCATCGCACCGTCGACGAGCTCGAGCCGATCACCCAACGGCACGACATCGAGGGTCTGGTGATGGGGGCCGAGTAGCGGCGTCCGGCAGAAGCCGCGTCGAGCGCGTCTATACTGGCCGCCCGCGGCAGGCACGAGCCTGATCAGCCGCGCGCAGCCCGAGGCAGGATGACGCAGGACTATCCGTACAACGGACGCCTGAGCCGCTGGGAGGAGATCGCTCCCGGCCTCGCGATCGTGGGTGTCGAGGCACTCGAGAGCCCGTTCCCGTTCGAGCCCGGGCAGTACGCCACGCTCGGGCTGATGGGCCCGGCCGGCAAGCTCATCCAGCGGCCGATGAGCATCTCGTCATCGGCCGACGACCTGTCGGAGTACGAGTTCTTCATCCGTCGCGTCGAGGGCGGTGCACTGACGCCGCTGCTGTGGGAGCGCGCGGTCGGCGACCCGATCAACATCAAGGGTGCGAAGGGCAAGTTCCTGCTCCAGGACGACGGCCACCGCGCCCTGTTCGTCGCGTCGGGCACCGGCCTGGCTCCGTTCATGAGCATGATCGAGACGCTGCGCGGACGCGGCCAGACGCGCGACGTCGTCCTGCTCCACGGGGTCAGCTACGACTATGACCTCGCGTGGCGCGAGCAGCTCACCGAGCTCGAGCGGGGAGGGGGCTTCCCGTTGCGCTATGTCGGCACGGTGTCGCGCCCGCAGCGCTGCCCGGACTGGACCGGCTGCACCGGCCGGGTCGAGGCCATCGTCGCCGACCAGCTCGACGAGCACGGAATGACGCCGGAGAACGCGACGATCTACCTGTGCGGCAATCCCGACATGATCACCGCCGTGGAGGAGATCGCCACCGAGCGAGGGTTCCCCGCCGAGCAGGTCCGCAAGGAGCTCTACTGGCCCAAGGGCCGGAGCCACTGAGGACCTCCCGTGACCGATACGCGCGAGCCGTACTACGTGACGACCGCGATCTTCTACCCGGCGCCCAGGCCGGCGCTGCACTCGATGTTCGAGGCGGTCGGTGCCGATGCGATTGCCCGGTACCAGCGTCTCTCCGGCCGGGACGTCCGCTTCCTGACCGGCATGGACGAGCATTCGGCCAACGTCGAGCGTGCCGCGCGCGAGGGGGGTGTCGACCCGCGCGCGCTCATCGACCCGTGGGCCGAGACGTGGCGCGGGGTCTTCGACCGGTATCGCATCAGCGCCGACCGTTTCATTCGCACGACCGATCCGGATCACGCCGTCGCCGCCTCGGAGATGGTCCGGCGCGCGGTCGCCAACGGCGACGTGTACGAGGGCGTGTACTCCGGCTGGTTCTGCAACGGCTGCAACGAGTTCAAGACCGATCAGCAGCTCGTCGACGGACGCTGTCCCGATCATCCGACCGTCGAGCTCGCCTGGCTCGAGGAGTCGAACTTCTTCTTCCGCCTCTCCGCATATCAGGAGCCGCTCGAGCGGCTCTATGCCGAGAACCCGTCGTTCTGCGAGCCGGAGCACTTCCGCAACGAGGTGCTCGGCTGGCTGCGCGAGGGGCTGAGGGACTTCAGCATCAGCCGTTCGGGCACGGCCTGGGGCATCCCGTTCCCCGGCAACGAGGCGCATCGCATCTACGTCTGGTTCGACGCGCTGACGAACTACCTGACCGGCGCCGGATTCCCCGACGACCCCGACGCCTTCGGGCGGTGGTGGCCGGCCGACCTTCACGTCATCGGGAAGAACATCACGCGCTTCCACTGCCTGTACTGGCCGGCGATGCTCATGAGCGCGGGCCTGCCGCTGCCGAAGCAGGTCTTCGCCCACGGCTTCATGCTCGACCGCGGGGAACGGATGAGCAAGACCCGCGGCAACGTCCGTGACGCGGAGGAGGCGGCCGACCTGTTCGGCGTGGACGGCATCCGCTACGTCGTCCTGCGCGAGGTGCCGTTCGAGCGTGACGCGGACGTGACCTTCGACGGCTTCGTGCGCCGCTACAACGCCGATCTCGCGAACGACCTCGGCAACCTCGTGAACCGCACGGTCAGCATGACGAACCGATACCTCGACGGCCATCTTCCGCCGGTGGCCGATGCGACCGAGGCCGCCGATCGCGACCAGCGAGCCGCCGCCGAGCAGGCGGTCATCACCTACCGCGCCGCGATGGAGCGCCACCACCTCGCCGAGGCAATGGCCGCCATGATGGAGCTCGCAGGCGCCGCCAACGGCTACGCCGAGAGCCAGGCGCCGTGGAGCCTCAACAAGGCCGGCGAGACCGAGCGAACCGGGCGCGTCCTGGCCGTCCTGGCCGAGTCGTGCCGGATCATCGGGCACCTGCTGGCCCCTGTCGCGCCCGCCGCCGCCCGGCGCCTGCACGAGCAGCTCGGCGCCCCGGCCCCGTACGACGAGCGGGGCGCCGGAGGTCCCGGCTGGGACGTGCTCGCGCGCTGGGGCGCCGGCCCGCAGCCGTGGACGACCTCGAGGCCCACGCCGATCTTCCCGCGCATCGAACGGGAGAACGGCGGCTGAGCTCGCGTCGACGCGCGCCCGAGCGGCTCGCGGGGCTGGTCGACTCCCATGCCCATCTCCAGCACGCCCGGTTCGACGCCGATCGCGATGCGGTCATCGATCGCGCCGCCGAAGCGGGGATCGAACGGATCCTCGTGCCCGGCTGGGACGTGGCGTCGTCCGAGGCGGCGCTCGAGCTCGCCGCGCGGCACGCGCCGCTCGTCGAGGCGGCGGTCGGCGTTCACCCCCATCATGCGGCGGGGCTCGACGAGGCCGGCTGGGCGCGGCTGGAGGCGCTCGCCGCCGATGCGAGCGTCCGGGCCATCGGCGAGATCGGCCTCGATCATTACCGCGATCACTCGCCGCGGGACGTCCAGGGCGACGTCCTCGAGCGCCAGCTCGAGCTGGCGGCCCGGCGGGGGCTCCCCATCCTCGTGCACGACCGGGAGGCGCACGACGCGATCGCCGACCTGCTGCTGGCCTGGGCGCCGCGCAGCAGCCGGTCGGTCCGCGGCGTGCTCCACGCCTTCTCGGGGGATCGCGCGATGGCAGAGCGGCTCGGCGAGGCAGGATTTTTCGTGAGCTTCGCCCTGCCGGTCGCCTTCCGCAGCGCGGCCGGTCCGCGCGCGGCCGCCACCGCGCTGGCGGCAGGGGAGTTTCTCGTGGAAACCGACGCCCCCTACCTCGGGCCAGATCGCGCCCTGCGGAACGAGCCGACCACGGCGCTGCGCGTCGTCGCCGAGCTCGCGCGACTCCGTGGCGAGAGCGCCGAGGCGCTCGTGGGGCCGCTGCGGGCTGCGTACGCGAGGCTGGCAGGCGACTGAGCGAGCGGTCAATCGCCGTCCGGGCGGCACTGGCACGGCGGTTGCATCTCCACGGAACGCGGGTCTGATGCCCGCGTCGGTAGTGAAACAGCACGCAGGGAGGGTCCACGCATGGGCCAGGTCAACGTCAACAGCGGCGGCACCGAGCCGGCCGGCGAGCCGACCGGGAGCGCCGGCGCCGGGATGATTCTCGGCATCATCATCGCGATCATCGTGATCGCCGCGCTCGTGTACTTCCTCGTCCTCGGTGGCGGGAACGGCGGCGGCGGCGCGGCGCCGGACGGCGCGAACGGCGACGGCGTCGATCTTCCCGATGACGGCGGGAACGGCGACGATCCCGGATCGAGCTGGCGGCTGGTCGACCTCGCCTGACCGACCGACCCGGCACGCCCGATCGAACGGCGCCTCGGCTCACGCCGGGGCGCCGTTCTCCGTGTCGAATTCCTTGACACTCTCCGAGCCAGAGTGCTACCTTGCCATTGGCACTCTCGCGGGTTGAGTGCCAGTCGGACGGTCGCATCGGCCGCCGCTGGCCTTCCCCAGGGAGGCGCCCTCGAATGCACCATCGCATCGGTTTGCGCATGCAAGGAGGCACCACGCACACATGACCAGCACGGTCAGCGGCACGGCCACCGGGCTCAAGCCCCTGGGGGATCGCCTTGTCGTCAAGCCCACTCCCCGTGAGGAGATGACCAAGAGCGGCATCGTCCTGCCGGACACCGCCAAGGAGCGCCCCCAGGAGGGCACCATTCTCGCCGTCGGCCCCGGCCGGACGCTCGACGACGGCTCACGTGAGCCGATGGAGGTCAGCGAAGGCCAGAAGGTGCTCTTCCAGAAGTACGCCGGCACCGAGTTCAAGCTGGACGACGACGAGCTCCTGATCCTGTCCCAGAAGGACGTCCTGGCCGTCATCGAGTAGCGGCCGACCCCGCCAGAACCGATGCGCCGCGCGACGCGGCGCTCACCAAGGAGGAACCGAAGGAACCGTGGCGAAGCAGCTGCTGTTCGAGGAAGAGGCGCGTCGCTCGCTGAAGCGCGGCGTCGACAAGATGGCCGATGCCGTCAAGGTCACGCTGGGCCCGCGAGGCCGATACGCTCTCCTCGACAAGAAGTTCGGCGCACCGACGATCACGAACGACGGTGTGACCATTGCGCGCGACATCGAGCTCGAGGACCCGTACGAGAACATGGGGGCCCAGCTGCTCGAAGAGGTCGCGACGAAGACGAACGACGTCGCCGGCGACGGCACCACCACGTCGATCGTCCTGGCCCAGGCCATCATCACCGAGGGCCTCAAGAACGTCACCGCCGGGTCCAACCCGATGGGCCTGAAGCGCGGCATCACGAAGGGTGTCGAGGCCATCGTCGAGGAGATCAAGCGGCTCTCGAAGCCGGTCGAGACCACCGACGACATCGCCCACATCGCGGCCATCAGCGCCCGTGACACCGAGATCGGCGACATGATCGCCCAGGTCATGGACAAGGTCGGCAAGGACGGCGTGGTCACCGTCGAGGAGAGCCAGGGGCTCAAGATGGAGACCGAGTACGTCGAGGGCATGCAGCTCGACCGTGGCTACATCAGCCCGTACATGGTCACCTCGACCGAGGGTGGCAAGCTCGAGGCGACGCTCGATCAGCCGTACATCCTCGTCACCGATAAGAAGATCAGCGCCGTTGCCGACATCCTGCCGACGCTCGAGAAGACGGTCCAGACCGGCAAGCCGCTCCTGATCATCGCCGAGGACGTCGACGGCGAGGCCCTCGCCACGCTGGTCGTGAACAAGCTGCGCGGCACGGTCAACGTGCTGGCCGTGAAGGCTCCGGGCTTCGGTGATCGCCGCAAGGCGATGCTGGAGGACATCGCGACCCTGACCGGTGCGCGGGTCATCAGCGAGGAGGTCGGCCGCAAGCTCGACAGCGTGCAGCTCGAGGACCTCGGCCAGGCGCGCCGCGTCACGGCCAACAAGGACACGACCACGATCATCGAGGGCAAGGGCTCCGAGGAGGCGATCAAGGCTCGCATCAGCCAGATCAAGCTCCAGGTCGAGGACACCAC
>DATLGA010000046.1:0-24808 GCA_035540715.1 Candidatus Limnocylindrales bacterium
GTCGCGGCCATTCCCGAGGGCCTGCCGATCGTGCTCACCGTCGCGCTCGCGATCAGCGTGCGGCGCATGGCACAGCGGCACGTCATCATCCGCCGCCTGCCGGCCGTCGAGACGCTGGGCAGCTGCTCGGCCATCGGGTCGGACAAGACCGGCACGCTGACCGAGAACCGCATGACCGTGCAGCAGATCGATGCGGGCGGGAGGCGGTTCGAGGTCACCGGCATCGGGTACGACACGCGCGGCGAGGTCGACGGCGATGGTTCCGGCGGCGTTCGGCCGCCCGCCCTCGAGCGTACGCTCCTCGTCGGCGCCCTCTGCAACGATGCGTCGCTGCTCGAGAGCGACGACGGTCTGGCGGAGGTGCTCGGCGATCCGACCGAGATCGCGCTCCTGGTCTCGGCCGCGAAGGTCGGGCTCGTCAAGGACGTGATCGAGGACCGATACGTGCGCGTCGGGGAGATCCCGTTCGAGTCGGAGCGACGCTGGGCGGCGACCTTCCACCGTGACGAGGAGGGCGATCTCGGCCACTTCGTGGCGGTGAAGGGCGCCCCGGAACGCGTCCTCGAGCTGTGCGACGCGGACCTGAACGACGGCCCGCTGGACCGCGACGGCATCCTCGCCGCGGCCGAGGAGATGGCGGCGCGGGGACTCCGCGTGCTGGCGATGGCCTGGCGCGACCTCGACGGACCACCGGAGCCGTCCGGCGATCCGGGCCGCCACATCGAGCGGCTGCGCTTTACCGGGCTGCAGGGCATGATCGACCCGCCGCGGTCCGAGGCGATCGAGGCCGTTCGCGGCTGTCAGGCGGCCGGCATCCGCGTGGTCATGATCACCGGGGACCACGCCACGACCGCGCTCGCCATCGCCGATCGGCTCGGCATCGCCTCGCCCGGCGACCCCGTCCTGACCGGCGCCGAGATGGAGCGCATCGACGACGGCGAGCTCGACCGGCTGGTCGGCGATGTCGCGGTGTTCGCGCGGGTCTCGCCGGAGCACAAGCTGCGGATCGTCACCGCGCTCCAGCGCAACGGGCATACCGTCGCCGTGACCGGTGACGGCGTGAACGACGCGCCCGCACTGAAGGCGGCGGACATCGGCGCGGCGATGGGTCGGTCGGGCACCGACGTGGCGAAGGAGGCGGCCGACATGGTCGTCACCGACGACAACTTCGCCTCGATCTTCGCGGCGGTGGAGGAAGGACGCGTCGCCTTCGACAACGTTCGCAAGACGACGTTCTTCCTCATCTCGACCGGCACCGCGGCGGTGATCGCCGTGCTCGCCAGCCTGATCTTCCGCTTCCCGCTGCCGTTCCTGCCGGCGCAGATGCTGTGGCTCAACGTCGTGACGAACGGGATCCAGGACGTCGCGCTCGCCTTCGAGCCCGGCGAGAAGGACGTTCTGCGTCGGCGGCCGCGTCCGCGACGCGAGGGCGTGGTGTCGGCGCTGCTCTGGGAGCGCACCGCGATCGCCGGGGCGGTGATGGCCATCGGCACGCTGCTCGTCTTCTTCTGGGAGCTGAACGCGCACGACGACCTGGCCATGGCCCGAACGGCGGCGCTGACGACCATGGTCCTGTTCCAGGTCTTCCACGTCGGGAACTCGCGATCCGAGCACCGCTCCGCGTTCGCCCGCAGCCCGCTCCTCAACCCGCTGCTCTTCGTCGGTACGATCGTCTCGCTGGCGATCCATGTCGCCGCGCTCTACCTGCCGTTCACCCAGTTCATCCTGCGCGTCGTGCCCCTCGATCTCGAGACCTGGATCCGGATGGTCGCCGTGGCTGCCTCGATCATCGTCGTCGTCGAGCTCCACAAGCTCGTCCGCGGCCCGCGCACCGCGCCTGCCCGCAAGCCGCTCGCGGCCTAGCGCGTATGCGGCGGACGGCCGACGACGCGCTCCCAGCGCTCCGGATCGGTCGGCGCCTCGGTCGCCACGAGCGCGATCGTCAAAGGCTCGCGCCCGCGCAACCGCCCGAGGGTTCCATCGGACTCCATCTGTCGAACGGCGGCCAGGGCCGATGCTCCGCACTCGCCGACCTCGATGCCGCGGTCCGCGAGCCAGCGCATCGCCGAATCGGCTTCGGCGTCCTCGAGGGCGACGGCGTGGCCCACGGCGGAGCGAAGCTCGGGCCATGCCGACTCCGAGATCGTGCCGCAGCGCAGGCCGACCATGCACGAGGTGTGCGGGCCGGGCAGGCTCACGAGACGACCGGTGGCCAACGAGGCGCGCAGGCTGGCCGCCTCGGTCGGCTCCACGGTGACGAGGACGGTCGTCCCTGGACGTTCACGGTAGTGCCGCGCCGCGGCGAGGGCGAGCGAGCCGACGCCCACCGGCACGACGACCGCCAGCCGGGCCACCGCGCCGAGCTGCTCATCGAGCTCCGCGAAGATCGTCGAATAGCCTTCGACGATGTGCTCGACCGCCGACTCGCCGGGAACGGCCGTGTCCTGGACGAGCAGCCGATCGCCGGTGGCGTGGGCCGCCGCGGCCGCGACGGTCGCGTCGTAGTCGCCATCGACCACGGTGAGGTGCGCGCCCTCGGAACGGATCGCCTCGACCCGCGACGTGGCCGTGCCGGCGGGCACGAAGATCTCGGCAGCGATCCCGAGCTGTCGCGCCGTCCAGGCGACCGCCCGCCCGTGGTTCCCGTCGGTCGCGGTGACGAGACTCGGGCGGGCGGTGGCCCGGTGTCGCGCGATGGCCCGGCGCAGCTCGACGAGGTCGTCCCCCGGCCCGGCGAGGCCGAGCCAGGTGGCGACGCGCACGGCGGTCGCCCACGACGCCCCGAGGACCTTGAACGCCGGCAACCCGTACCGCGACGTCTCGAGCTTGAGCACCATGCGGCTCACGCCGTCGACGGCCGGGGGATCGACGTCGCGCAGCTCGGTCGGCGCGTAGCCCGGTAGCCGGCGATGGAATGCCAGCGGTCGGAATCGGTCGTCCATGGCACTGCGGATGCTACGGGTCCGGCATGACGACCGCCGGCCATCCCGACGACGTTCGGGACGTTCCCGCCTCCTCCGTGGGTGAGCGCCGGGAGGGTCAGGCGCCGGTGATCCTCGTGGTCGACGATTCCGCGGACATGCGCCACCTCCTGGGCGAGGTGCTGCGTCCTCGCGGCTACGAGGTCATCACCGCGGGCTCGAGTGCCATGGCGCTCTCGTTCATGAGCGAGCGCGTGCCCGACCTCGTCATCACCGATCTCATGATGCCGGGGATGTCCGGCTTCTCGCTGCGCTCGCTGATGCTGCGCCGGGCCGAGCTGGCTGCCGTGCCGGTCATCGTCCTGTCGGCGTACTGGGCACGCCCCGGCGAGACCCTCGACGCGGTCGCCGTCCTCACGAAGCCCGTCAACCTCGATCGCCTGATCGCGGAGGTCGAGCGGGCGCTGGAGCGCTCGATGGACGCGACCGCCGGTCGCTAGGCCGTCGCGATGCGCACCGGGGCGTCACCCGGCGTCGCGGAGCCGGGCGGCGGCCACCTCGGGGCGAACGTCGTTGATGAACGCGCCCGCCAGCGACTCGCTGCCGGCCAGGAACTTCAGCTTCGCGGCGTCCCGCTGCGGCGACACGACCTGGAGGCGCAGGTGCCACTGACCGGCCATGGGCGTGACCGGCGCCTGGAGCCATCCGGCCATGTACGGCGCCGGCCGGTCGAACAGCCGGTCGAGCCGGGCGAGCACGTCGGCCTGGAGCCGGACGAGCTCGGCGCGCTCGTCGATGGTCGAGTCCGCGAGGCTCGCGACGTGCCGCCGCGGAACGACGTGGACCTCGTACGGCCAGCGAGCCGCCTCGGGGACGTAGGCGACGGCGAGCGGCCACGCCGCAACGACGCGCTCTCCGGCGAGCTCGCGCTCGAGCTCTGCGCAGCCGAGGCACCCGTCCGTCGCATCGGCGACCGACACCATGCGCCCGATCCGCGGCGGAACGAATGGGTACGCGTAGACCTGCCCGTGGGGGTGGTGGAGGGTCACGCCGATCTGCTCGCCGCGGTTCTCGAAGGGGAGCACGTAGGCAACGCCCGCCTGGGCCGCCAGCTCCACGCTTCGGTGCACCCACGCCGCGGCGATCGTGTCGAGCCGCTCGGCGGGGAGAGTCGAGAACGACGCATCGTGATCGCTCGCGTAGCAGATCACCTCGGCCCGGCCGGCCGGCGCCTCTCCCGGCACCGCCGCGGGCAGCGAGGGAAAGCGGTTCTCGAATACGACGACGTCGTAGGCGTCGGCCGGGACCTCGGTGGCGGCGCCCGCCGTCCGAGTCGGGCAGAGCGGACAGTCACGCGCCGCCGGAAGGTGCGTCCGGTCCTGGCGGTGCGTTGCGACGATGATCCACTCGTCGAGCAGCCGGTCGCGCCGCAGTTCTGCGACCATCTCCGGCCGCGACAGGCCCCGTTCGTCGGTCGGCGCCGGGCGCGGGAGGCGGTCGGCGTCGTCGAAGTAGAGGATCGCGCGCCCGTCGGACAGCGTCGCGCGGCGTGGCGCGCGCCCGGCCCGTTCGTCGGCGGCATCGATCGGTAGCATGAGCTCCCATCATCCGATATTGACGAGGCGCGATGTCCAGCTCTTCGGCCGACGACGGCCCCGAGATCGTTGCTCGGGCGCCGGGGCGCGCCAACCTCATCGGCGAGCACACCGATTACAACGATGGCCTTGTGCTGCCGGTCGCGCTCGAGCTGCGCACGCAGGTCCGCGGCCGGCGCTCCGACGTCGTGCGCCTGACCTCGACCGGACATGCGGGCGTCGCCGTCGTCGACCTGGCCACCGGCGACGGGCCGACGCGCGGCTGGGCGCGGTACGTGACCGCCGTCGTGCGCGTGCTGGTCGACGCCGGGCTCGCCCTTCGCGGGATCGACGGTCGCGTCTCGTCCGACGTCCCGGTCGGCACGGGGCTGTCATCGTCGGCGGCACTCGAGGTGGCGGTCGCGCTGGCGGTGCTCGAGGAGCCGATCGACGCGGTTGCCCTCGCGAGGCTCTGTCAGCGCGCCGAGAACGAGCATGTCGGCGTGCGGAGCGGCATCCTCGACCAGCTTGCCTCGGCGGGCGCGACCCGCGGCGCGGCACTGTTCATCGACTGCCGTACCCTGGAAACCGAGGCCGTGCGGGTGCCCGACGGGCTGCGGGTCCTGGTCGTCGACTCCGGACAGCGCCGCGATCTCGCCACGGGCGACTACAACCGGAGGCGCGAGGAGTGCGAGGAGGCCGCGCGCCGCCTCGGGGTTCGTTCGCTCCGCGACCTCGATCCAGGCGATCTGGAGGGGATGGTTCTGCCGGAGCCATTGGCGGCCCGGGTCCGGCACGTCGTCACCGAGAACGAGCGCGTGCTGGGCGCCCGCCGGGCGCTCGAAGCCGATGACCGATCGTCGCTCGGCCAGCTCTTCGCCGCCTCGCACGCCAGCCTGGCCACCGACTACGCCGTGTCCACGCCGCGCCTCGACGCGCTCGTGGCGGCGGCGTCGGCGGTGGACGGCGTGGTCGGCGCGCGGATGACCGGGGCGGGGTTCGGCGGCTGCATCGTCGCCCTGGTCGAGGCCGACGCGGCTCGGCATGCCGCCGACCAGATCGTGGAGCGCTATCGGTCCGCGACCGGCCACCAGGCGCGTGCGTGGACGTCCGCCGCCGCGGCGGGGGCCCTCGAGCTGCGGGCGAGCGTCAGCTGATCGGCGCCTGGGCCGTATCGGTCATTAGGTTCCAGCGCTCACGGGCCCTGGCCCACGTCTCGTCGCCGACACGGGCGAGGGACTCGTGGGGCAGCTCGGTGAGGGTCAGCATGGCCAGGCCGAGATCGACGACGGATACCGTGCCCGCGTCGATCGTGCGCACCTCCCGGCCGTCCCGCCACGTGAGCTCGGCCCGGATGCGCCCGTCCTCGAGGAGCATCGCGCTGATGAGCGGCATGTCGTGGGCGGCCAGGAACTGGCTGCCGAGCGCCGGACGCAGCTCGGGTCCCTCGGGCGCGGCGATCACCCGCCATGAGCGGCCCGCGGGATCGGTCCAGCTTCCGGGGCGGGTCGCATCGGCGAGTCCGATGCCCGCGGCGAGGGCGGCGTCGATCCAGGCCAGCCATCCGACCGGATCGTCCGCGAAACGGGGACATGCCCCCCGCGGCGCGGCGCCGTGCGCGGTGGGGCGGCCCGGCCCGAGCGGCACGCGTCCCCGCTCGTCGTCCGACGCCATCATGGCCAGGTGCCGTGCAGGCACATCACGTGGCGCCGAGTCCGCATCATCCGTGCCGCGCAAGCGCCTTTGCCCCGGTCGTTCGGCGGTCCGCTTCTCCCTCGGCCTCACCTAGCATGGGCCGATGACCAGCCCGTCGATCGAGCACCAGTCTCCCCTGCGGCACCCCGACCGGGCAGCGCCGATGCGGGTCACGGTCTACCACCACACCCACTGGGATCGCGAGTGGTGGACCACGCGGCGCGACTTCAGCGTCCGGTTGGCCGATCTCATCGACCGCCTGCTGGACATCCTCGATCGCGACGCGGCCTTCACGACCTTCGTGCTCGACGGCCAGACCGTCGTCCTCGAGGATTACCTCGAGCTGCGCCCGGACCAGCGCGAGCGACTGGTCACCCGGATCCGGGAAGGGCGCATCCACGTCGGTCCGTGGTACGTCCTGGCCGACACGCTCATTCCGAGCGGCGAATCGGCCATCCGCAACCTGTGGCTCGGCCGGCGCGTGTGCCGCTGGCTCGGCGTGCCGGTGACCATGGTCGGCTACCTGCCCGACCAGTTCGGCCACGCAGCCCAGCTGCCGCAGATCCTGCGGGGCTTCGGGATCGACGGTGCGGTCGTCTGGCGCGGGTTCGGGGCGCCGCCGCCCGGGCAGGGGACCGATCCCAACGCCGCCGAGCTGGCCGCTCCACCCGATCCGTCGCGTCCGTACTACCCGCGCATCCATGGGCGCGACCGGTTCCCGGAGGAGATGCAGAGCGAGTTCTGGTGGGAGTCCCCGGACGGCTCGCGCGTGCTCGCCGTGTACCTGGCGCACGAGTACTACGTCAGCCACGCGCCCGACGGCGCCCTCGACGACGACGAGGCATGGACGCGCTGGTGCGAGAAGCAGCGTGCGATCCGTGACTATCTCCACCCGTATGCGACCGGCGCGCGCATGCTCGTGCCGTACGGCGGCGACCACCTGCCCGTCGACGGGCGCCTGCCGCGGTTGCTCGAGCGGCTGAACGGGGAGCTCGACGGCGAGGGTGTCAGCTATGTCCAGGGCTCCCTGGCGAGCTACCTGGACGACGTGCGGGCCGAGGCCGATCGAGTGAGCGTCGTCTGGCACGGCGAGGGCCGCGCCTTCGGCCGCAAGGCGCACCTGCTTCCCGGCGTCACGAGCACACGGCTCTACCTCAAGCAGCTCAACCGCGAGGCCGAGGTCACGCTCGAGCGCCACGCGGAGCCGATGCAGGCGCTGGCGTGGATGCTCGGCGGTCCGTACGAGGCGAGCTCGCTGTGGGCGGCATGGCGCCTCGTCGTCCAGAACCAGCCGCACGACTCGATCACCGGGTGCTCGATCGACGACGTGCACCGGCAGAACGTCGCCCGCTACGAGGAGGCGATCGACCTCGGACGCTTCCTGGCGCTCCGGGGCGGCGAGCGCATCGCCGCGCGCGTCTCGCCCGACGGCGTGCCGGCCGCCGGTCGGGCCTTCATCGTGACGAATCCGCTCGGCTTCGCGCGGACGGATGCGACACGCCTGCTGGTCGACCCATCGCTCGAGGTGACCCCTGCCACGTGGTCGCTCCACGACGCCGCCGGCACGAACGTGCCGTTCCAGACGCGTCCGGTCGTCGAGCGGCGAACGGCGCTTCCGAGCCGCGCGTGGACCGAGGTGGCCTTCGTGGCGACCGGCGTGCCGCCACTGGGGTATCGGCGCTACCATCTCGCGCCCCGCGCCGAACGGCGCGAGCGGCCATGGGCGCTCGACCACACGATCCTGGGCATCGTGGCCCGCGACAAGGGCGCGGCATTGGAGGGGGACCTCGCCGTCGGTCCGGCGCGGCTGGAGAACCACCATGTCGTCGTGGAGGTCGATCCGGCCGACGGCTCGCTGACGGTGACGGATCGCGCCAGCGGCGAGCGCTACGAGGGCCTCAACGTCCTCGAGGACGGGGGAGACGCCGGCGACGAGTACAACTACGCGTGGCCGGTCGGGGACGTGCGCCTCACGACGCGCGACGTCCGCCCTTCGCTGGAGTGGCTCGAGCTCGGACCGGCCCGGGCCACGCTGCGGGTGAGCTGGCGCTGGACCCTGCCGGCGAGCCTGACCCGCGACCGCCGCAGCCGCTCGTCCGACCTGGTCGAGATGCGGATTCACAGCGACGTCACGCTCCATGCCGGGGTGGCGCGCGTCGACGTCCGGACGCACGGCGACAACACGGTGCGCGACCATCGCCTCCGGGCGTTCTTCCCGCTTGGCCGGCCCGTGGCGGTCTCGAGCGCCGAGTCGGCGTTCGCCGTCATCGACCGCCCGGTCGCAGTCGACGAGCTCGAGCTGGGGAGCGCCGAGCCGGCGGTGCCCGAGTTCCCGCAGCAGGCGTTCGCCAGCGTGACCGGCGGCAGCCGTGGACTGACGATCGCGAACCGCGGCCTGTCCGAGGCCTCCGTCCTCGATGACGGCCTCGGCACGGTCGCGCTGACCCTCCTCCGATGCGTCGGCTACCTGTCCCGCGGCGACCTGCTGACGCGGATCGAGGGGGCAGGACCGCTCATGCCGACGCCCGAGGCCCAGATGCAGGGCCCCTTCAGCGCCGAGTACAGCATCATCCCGCACGCCGGTTCCTGGTCCGATGCGGCCGGCCACCGCACGGCGCACGCCTTCAACGCCCGCCTCGCCGTCGTCGAGCTTCCCGGTGCCCGCCCGTTGACCGATCCGTGGCGTCCGGAGCCGGCGGCCGGCGGCGAGCCTCTTCCGCCCGAGGCCTCCCTGCTCGAGGTCGACGGACCGATCGAGGTCACCGCCGTGAAGCGCGCCGAGGACCGGGACGAGCTCGTCGTGCGGCTGCTGAACGAGTCGCCGATGCCGGTCCGCGGCTCCGTTCGCCCCTTCCGAACGGCACGGTCGGTGCGGGTCGTGGACCTCGCCGAAGAGCCGGTCGCGGCATCGGCCCCGGAGGTGGTGGACGGACGGATCGACCTCGAGATGCGGCCCTGGGAGATCGTCACCCTCTCGATCGGCTTCGACGAATGACCTTCGCGATCCGCGGCATCATCGAGGGGTTCTACGGCCGGCTGTGGACGTGGGACGAACGCGCCCGCGTCGCGACCGAGTCCGCGGCGATGGGCTACACCGTCTACGCGTGGGCGCCGAAGGAGGACCGGCTCCAGAATGCCGCCTGGCGGACCCGGTACCCGCCGGACGAGCGGCGCCGCATCGCCGCGTTCGTGGAGCGATGCCACCGCGACGGCCTGACGGTCTGGCTCGGCCTCCGGCCCGTCGGGATCTCCTACGCCGACGACACGGACGTCGAGCGGCTGGAGGCGAAGCTGGGCGACCACCTCGACCTCGGGGCCGACGGGATCGTGCTCCTGGCGGACGACATCCCGGATTCGCTCGATGCGGCCAGCGCCGGGCGGTTCGGATCGTTGGCCGAGGCGCACGCCTGGCTCGTGGAGCGCGCGCTCGAGGCGGTGTCGGGGTCGCGGCTCGTCTTCTGCCCGACGGAGTACCACGGGCCGGGCGGGCCGTACCTCGAGCATCTCGGCGCGGCGGTGCCGCGCGAGGTCGAGCTGTTCTGGACCGGTGGCGAGGTCTGCTCCCGTTCGATCAGCGCCGAGGAGGCGCGGGCCGTCGGCGCCGTCCTGCGCCGGCCCCCGCTCGTCTGGGACAACTACCCGGTCAACGACGCCGGGATGGTCGATCAGCTCCACATCGGTCCGGTTCGCGACCGGGACCCCGAGCTTGCATCGGCCACCGCGGGCATCCTCGTGAACCCGGCCATGGAGCCGGAGGCGACCCTCGTTCCACTGGCCACCTGGGCCGACTATCTCGCCGATCCCGCCGGCTACGACCCCGACGCGTCGTGGCGGCGGGCGCTCCACCGGGTGGCCGGCAGCCAGGGCGACGCCGACGCGGTCGCCGAGCTCGCCGCCCACGCCGACCGATCCGTCATCCGCCAGCCATGGCGACGGGCACCCGATGCGCCGGCCGGTCCGCTCGCTCGCCGTGCCGCATCGGTGGCGAATGCGCGGCTGGCCGAGGACCTGCGCCGCTTCGTCGAGGCGCTCCCCGGCTAGCCGCGACCGAGGTCGCGTGGCGAGAGGATCTGGCCGCGGAGGCGGAGGCGTCGCTGGAGCTCCGCGATGTCGACGTCGTGGAGGGGCCGCCCGTCGCGCGCCGCCATCGCCGCCGCGACGCCGGCCGACTCGCCGGCGATCATGTACTGCGGCTCCATGCGGAACGAGCTGAATGCCACGTGGCTGGCGGAGATGCATACCGGCACCAGCAGATTCACGCAGGCCGCCCGCCGCGGGAGCAGCGAACGGTACGGGATGCCCCACGGCGGCACGGGGACGGAGAGGTAGCCCTCGACCATCGCCTCGAGATGGACGTCGGGGAAGCGGTAGATCGGCGCCGCCACCCACTGGACCTCGCGAATGTCGATGTTGTAGCCCCCGAGCCCCACGGCATCGGGAGGCATCTGCTCGCTGTGGAGGTCGTGCTCGGTGACCACGTGCTCGCCGACCATGCGTGCGGCCTCGCGCACGTAGAGCTGGTGCGGCCAGTGCCCGGTGTCGGGGAACTCGTCGGAGGGCAGGCCGTAGCGTCCGACCTCCTCGCGGATGCGTGGCGGGATGGCCGGATCGGTGGCGAGCAGGTAGAGGAGGCCCTCGGTCCAGGTCCGGTGCTCCTCGGCGATGCGCGCCCTCTCAACGCGACCCGCGGTCGGGTACGGCTGCGAGGCGCCGAGCAGGTTCGTGCTCACCGGGCCGCCCGAGTTCACGTCGGTCTTGCCGTTGGGGATGACCCCGATGCCGAGCACGTCGCGCACGGTCGCCCCGTCGCCGAGAGCGTCGAGGTAGCGGACCAGCAGCTCGTAGCGGGCCGGCTCGTAGCCGGGCGGCGGCCTGAACGGGACCCGCTTGCGGGGGTCATCGGTCAGGCAGACGCGGTAGCAGTAGGACTGCACGAGGCCGTCGCCGGCGCCCGTGGGGACGACCTCGTCGTACGGCCGCACGCCGGGGAGCAGGTCACCCCGCTCGTCGAGCGCGGACACCGTGGTGCGGAACTGGTGCGGGCTCGGCAGCAGCTCGACGCGCCCCGCGTGCGGCTCACCGTACCGCTCCCGCCCTTCGCGCCCGACGACGTGCTCGATCCCCGCCTTCCGGAGCAGGTCGCCCTCGTAGGAGGCATCCACGAAGACCCGACCGGCGATCGTCGTGCCGTCCTGGAGCTCGACGGCGTCGATTCGGTCACCCTGTCGACCAGCCTGCACCAGCGGCCGCTCCGTCAGGACGCGGACCCCGGCGCCATCGAGCAGCCGATGCATCGTGCGCTCGGCGACCGACGGCTCGAAGCGCCAGGCGATCGGCTCGTCGTAGGCCGCACCGACCGCGACGAAGAACCGGCGGGCGAGCCCGCCGATGAGCCGCTCCTGCCGCTCCAGGTCGGTCTTGCCGAGCCCGCCGGTGACCATCCCGCCGACGTGGCGGCCCTCGGCGACGAGCACCGCAGAGGCGCCCTCCTCGGCCGCGGCGACGGCGGCCATGACGCCGCCGGCGGTGGCTCCGAGGACCACCACGTCGGCTTCGAAGGAGGCTGAATCGGTCGAAGGAGCGGTCACTTCTGGTCCGAGTTGTGCAATGCTGGAGAGGTTGCGCACTGCGTAGCGCGGCTAACTAACGGGGTGCCGCAGGGGCGGACGACGCATCCCGCCAACGACGATGGGGAGGTTCGCACAGAGCATGTCACCACGGCGTACCGGGATTCTCCCGATTCTTGCAGCACTGGTTCTCGTCCTGGCCGCGTGCGGTCCGGGCGACGAGTCACCAGGCGCCAGCCCGGCGGATCCGGGCGAGACGAACGGCACCGGAGCCACCGATGGCGCGTCGCCCGGCGACGGCGACGGCGACGGCACCGGCGAGGTCGACGTCAGCGGCGATATCTACGCCTACGGGTTCACCTGCACCACCGGCGACACCGTCGCCACGGCGCGCTTCAACCACGTGACCGAGCAGTATCCCGACCTGAACGTCGAGTGCTCGGAGAGCGGCTTCGGCACCGGCCAGGAGTTCCTGGCGGCGCTCCAGGCCAGCAACCGGCCGGACGTTGCGAACGTTCCGCGCAACGTGATCGGCACGTACATCGACCGCGACCTGTTCGCCCCGCTCGATGACTGCATCAACCAGCAGGGCATCGACATGGGCAACTTCTACGACGCGGCGGTGAACCAGGTGACCGTGGACGGCACCGTCTACGCGCTGCCCGAGTTCTTCAACACGCGCGTCTGGATCCTCAACGACTCGGTCTTCGCCGACGCGGGCCTCGACGCCGAGGACTTCGACGTCAGCGACTGGGACCAGATCCGCGACGTCAACGAGCAGCTCCTCCAGGCCAACGGCCAGGTGAGCCGCATCGGCATCGACCCGAAGATCCCCGAGTTCCTGGCCATGTGGGTCCACGCCAACGGCGGCCGCATGATCAGCGAAGATGGCCGCGAGTCGATGCTCGACACCCCGGAAGTGGCCGAGGCGCTCGAGTTCGCGTACTCGCTCATCCAGGCCCATGGCAGCACGGCGGCCTTCAACGACTTCCGTGGCACGTGGGACTTCTTCGGCGCCGAGAACCAGGTCGCGGCCGACCAGGTCGGTGGCTGGCCGATGGAGCAGTGGTACCTCAACGTCCTGGCCGGCAACTCGCCGGACGACGAGATCACCGTCAAGCCGTTCACCGGCCGTGACGGCGAGGTCGTCACCCTGGCCGACGGCAACAGCTGGGCCATCCTCGATGGCACGGACAACTACGATGCGGCCTGCGCGTTCATCTCCGGGATGGTCCACGAGGACGCCTGGATCGCCGCCGCGCAGCAGCGCGCCGACGAGCGCGCCGAGGCCGGACAGCCGAACACCGGCGTCTACAGCGGCAACCGGGCCGCCGACGAGGTGATCTTCGGCGAGATCGTCGACCTGTCCGACTACCCGCAGTTCGAGGAGGCGGTCCAGATCGTCGTCGAGAACCAGGAGAACGCGTTCGGCTTCCCGCCGTCGCCGGCTGGCGAGGAGTTCCAGCAGGCGGTCAACGACGCGGTCGACCGGGTGATCAACGGCGAGGACATCGAGACCGCGCTCCGTGACGCGGACCAGGAGGCCCAGTCGGCCATCGACGCGGCCGGCAACTGACCTGATGAGAAGCCGATGATCTAGGGCGACGGAGGAGACGATGAGCGCTCAGGCCGGCCAACCCGCTCGACGAGGCGGGCTGCCGTGGCAGCGCTGGACCGCCAGCGAGCGGTCGGCGCTGAAGTGGGCGCTCGTCTTCCTCTCGCCCTGGATCGTCGGCTTCGTCATCTTCACCGCGGGCCCCATGCTGTGGAGCCTGTGGCTGAGCTTCACGAACTACGACCCGCTGCGAGGGCGGGCGGACTTCATCGGCCTCGACAACTACATCACGCTGGTCGGTGACGCCCGCGTCACGCTCGCGCTGTTCAACACCGTCTACTTCACCCTGCTGTACGTCCCGCTGTCGCTCTCCTTCGCGCTGCTGCTGGCGCTCATCCTGAACCGGATCGGCGGGTTCTCGGCGGGGTTCTTCCGAACCGTCTTCTACCTGCCGAACGTCACGCCCGCGGTGGCGGTCGGCACGCTCTTCCTGCTCGTGCTCAACGGGCAGAGCGGCCTCCTGAACCAGTTCCTCGGCCTCATCGGCATCCAGGGACCGAGCTGGCTGAACGACCCGGCGTGGGTGAAGAACGGCATCGTGATCATGATGCTGTGGAGCGTCGGCGGCACGGTGGTCATCTACTTCGCCGCGCTGCGGAACGTGCCGGGCGAGCTCTACGAGGCGGCGAAGATGGACGGCGCCAACCCGTGGCAGCAGTTCCGCAACATCACGGTGCCGATGATCAGCGGCGCGATCTTCTTCACCCTGATCATCAACACGATCGCCTCGCTGCAGCTGTTCACCGAGGTCTACACGATGTTCTACGGCGGCCAGACCGGTCAGACCGCGGGAACCGAGCGAGCCGCGCTCTTCTACGTCATCTACCTGTTCCGGAACGCGTTCGAGTTCTTCCGGATGGGCTATGCCTCCGCGTTGGCGTGGGTCCTCTTCATCGTGATCATGATCATCACCTTCATCCAGATCCGGCTCAGCAAGCGCTGGGTCTACTACGAGGGCGAGTAGCGATGGCCACGACGACTCCTCGCGAGGCGGACCGCTCCGTCGTTCCCGGCGTCGACCGGCCGGCGGCGGTGAGCGAGCGGCCGGAGCAGTGGCGCAGCTGGATCGGGAAGATCGGCTTCCTGCTGCTGCTGCTCTTCTTCACGATCCTGTTCCTGTACCCGATGATCTGGCTTCTCAGCGCGTCGCTGAAGCCCGGAGCCGAGGTCTTCAGCGGCGACCTCATCGGCTCGCGGATCGCATGGGAGAACTACGAGCGGCTGTTCAGCATCATGCCGGTGGCGCTGTGGGGCTGGAACAGCCTGTATACGTCGTTCCTCGCGGCGATCACGGTGACCTTCAGCTCGGCCCTCGTCGCCTTCGCCTTCGCCTACTTCCGCTTCCCGGGGCGCAACCTCGTGTTCGCGATCGTGCTCGCGAGCATGATGCTGCCGGGTGCGGTCACGATGATCCCGACCTTCCTGATCTGGGATGCGCTCGGGTTCAACAACACCCACGTGCCGCTGTGGGCCGGCAACCTGTTCGCCTCGCCGTTCTACATCTTCCTGCTGCGCCAGTTCTTCCTGTCGCTGCCGCGCGACCTGTTCGACGCGGCGAAGGTGGATGGCGCCGGCTATCTCCGGATGTGGTGGTCGGTCGCCCTTCCGCTCACCCGCGCGGCCTTGATCGTCGTGTTCGTGTTCGAGCTCAAGGCGGCGTGGACCGATCTCGTGCGGCCCCTCATCTTCCTGCGCGACGTGCCGCTCTTCACGTTGCCGCGCGGCCTGAAGGCGGTCATCGACAGCCCCTCGATCGGCGGCGAGCGCCACTTCGAGCTCCTCGCCGTCGGCGGGGTGATCGTCATGGTGCCGATGGTCATCGTGTTCTTCCTCGGCCAGCGCTACTTCCTCGAGGGCATTGCGACGAGCGGTTCCACCGGCCGCTGATCGGTGGCCTCACCCCGTCCTGAGACGGTGACCCCCCGGGACCGGCCCTCGCTCGCGGCCGCGACCCGGCTGTCGGTCAGCGGGCTCGTCGAGTCGCTCCACGCGTTCCTGGCCTGGAACCTGGTTCTCCTCCTCGCGGTCGCGGCCGCCGTGCTCCTGCTGTCGCTCTCCGCGCTGGCGATCCTCGTCGTGCCGCTGCTCGCGCCCCTGGCCTGTGGCCTGGTCCGGCTGGCCGTGGTGGCGGCGCGGGACGAGCACGTCGCCCTGCGCACCGCGCTTCCCGGCATCCGCCACCGATGGATGGCGAAGTTCGGCGTCGCGGCGCTCCAGTGCGCCGTGCTCCTGCTCGCCCTCCTGAACCTGCTCCTGGCTCCGTCCATCGGCGGCCTGCTCGCGGCGATCTCGCTGGCGATGAGCGTGTATCTCATTGCCACGGTGCTCGCGTACGCGACGGCCCTCTGGCCGCTCGTGTGCGACCCGCGCCGCGAGGACGCGCCGCTCTCGGCGCTGGCCCGCCTGGCGCTCGTCGTGCTGTTCCGCAAGCCGTTCCAGCTGCTCTTCCTGGTCCTCGCCGGCGTGCTGGCGGCGATCGTCATCCGCAACCTGATCGTGCCGGCCTTCTTCCTGCCCAGCATGGCCGTGCTGCTCATGGCCGGCTACGTGATCCCCGCGGCCGATGAGATCGCGCCGGTGGAGGCGGCTGACCGCTAGATCGGTCGCCCGGTCGGAAGACCGTCGAGGGCTGACGGGTCGGGCCCGAGGCACCAGACGAGCTCGAGGTCGGAGCCGTCGAGACGGGCCGCCTCCACCGCGGCGGCCGGCAGCGCGAAGGTCGTCCCGCGGGAGAGCTCGAGCTTGTTGCCGCCGCCGCCCACGCTTCCGCTGCCCCCGAGCACGACGCCGACCGCGTATCCCGGCTCGAACGGCGGCCGCGCACGCCCGTCGATCCGCTGCCGGAGGGCCCGGAAGAACGGATCGGCCGCGGCGCCGAGCAGACGTTCGGTCGAACGGTCGAGGCGGTCCGGCTGCTGGAAGGGGGAGGCGGCCGGCACGGTCTCGAAGAAGGTGATCGCGCGCTCCCAGCCGAGCCGCAGCGTCGCGTCCGGCGTGTCGATCGGGTAGCCCGCGGTCTCGGCGACGATCGAGAAGTCGGTCGGCTCCTGGAGCTCGAGCAGGAAGACCCCGGACCCGATGGCATGCGGCGTCCCGGCGGGCACGAGGAGGACGTCGCCCGCGCCCACCCGATGCTCCACGAGCGCGTCGAGCATCGCGGCGGTGTCCTGGCGCTCGATCCAGTCGCGCAGCCGGTCGAGGTGGACCCGCTCGCGGAACCCGATCCACACGCTGGCCGCAGCGTCGTGTCGCGTTCCGAGGACGATCCATGCCTCCGTCTTCCCGAACCGCGAACCGAGCACTGCCGCAGCGTCCCGCCGGGTCGGATGGCAGTGCACCGGCAGGCGCTCTCCCGTGTCGAGCAGCTTGACGAGCACGCCGAGCGTCGGCCCGGCACGCTCGACGAGGGCCTCGCCGGCCAGCCACTCGGGGGCCTCGGCGAGGATCTTCTCCAGCGTCGTCTCACGCTCGCCCACCACGACCCGGCTCAACCCGACCTCGGAAGACGGTCGTCCGGGCGGCGTCCAGGCGCGGGTCGCCGACCCGACCCAGTCCTCGGGCCGGCCGTCGTCGAACGCCGGCGACTCGCCGCGAAAGCGCGCCAGCTCGAGGCCGCCGCGGTAGAAGCGGGGGATCCGATTCCCCGGGAGCGCGATCGGGGCGCGCAGCGCGTCGGGCAGCGTGGTCATCGGCGCGGGGACCGTAGCACAGCGAGCGGCCACTTCGATCGAGGCAGCCTCTACGATAGGCCGACGACCGCACGAGAACCGATCCCGCCGTCATGACCGACCAGCCGCAGGCCTGCTATCTCGGCATCGACTGCGGCACGCAGTCCACGAAGGCGCTTCTCCTCGATGCCGCCGAGGGCTCGACGGTCGCCGTCCGCAGCACGGCCCACGCGCTCGACAGTCGGTCCGACGGGACGAGCGAGCAGCACCCGGAGGACTGGCTCATGGCGCTGCGCGAGGCGGTGCGCGGGGTTCTCGATGCGGCGGGGGCCGCCGAGATCCTCGGTATCGCGGTTTCGGGACAGCAGCACGGCCTCGTGGCACTCGACGCGCAGGACCGCGTGGTGCGCCCGGCGAAGCTGTGGAACGACACGACCACCGTCGCGGAGTGCGACCTGCTGACCGACGCGCTGGGCGGTCTCGACGCAGCGCTCGAAGCCACCGGCAACCGCTTTCTGACCGGCTACACCGCTCCGAAGGTGCTGTGGCTGCGCCGCCACGAGCCGGACGCGTACCGGGCGGCCGCCCGCTTCTGCCTGCCTCACGACTTCATCAACCTGTGGCTCACCGGCGAGTTCGTGACGGAGCCCGGCGACGCATCGGGCACCGCCTACCTCGACGTCCGGGAGCGCCGGTATGCCGACGCGGTGCTGGGTGCCGTCGATCCCGACCGTGACTGGACGGCGGCGCTGCCGCCGATCCGCGACTCCCTGTCGGCGATCGGCGCGCTGCGCCCGGCCGCGGCAGAGGCGCTCGGGCTCCCCGCCGGCATCCCGGTGGCCGCCGGCGGCGGCGACAACATGTGCGCTGCGTTGGGGGTCGGCGCCGTGACACCGGGCCCGGTCGTCATGTCGCTCGGTACGTCCGGCACGGCATTCGGGCGCAGCGACGGCCCGGCGATCGATCCGCGCGGCGAGGTCTCGGCGTTCTGTGACTCAGCTCGCGGCTGGCTTCCGCTGGCCTGCACGCTCAACTGCACGGGCGTCGTCGCGTGGGCGCGCGGGCTGGCCGGCGCGGGCGCGCCGAACGTGGATGACGCGCTCGCCGCTTCGCCCGCCGGCGCCGGCGGGCTGACGCTCCTCCCGTACCTCGCCGGCGAGCGCACCCCGGACCTGCCTCGGGCCAGCGGCGCGCTCGTGGGCCTGCGGACCGACCACGGTGCGGCCGACCTGGTCCGGGCCGCGGTGGAGGGCGTGACGATCGGCCTCGCGTTCGCGCTCGAGGCCCTCGCACGAACCGGCGTGCGAGCCGAGCGCCTCCTGCTCGTCGGAGGCGGGGCGAACTCGGACGCCTGGGGCCAGCTGACGGCCGACGTCACCGGTCTTCCGGTCGAGCGGCCCGCAAGCGTGGAGGCGGCAGCCGCCGGCGCCGCGGCCCAGGCACGCTGGGTCGTCGGGGGGGTTGCCCCGGCCCGGGCGCCCGTGGGATGCGCGTGGGAGCCGCGGCCGGACGAGCGGCTGACGGCGGCCCGGGATCGCCACACGACGCTGCGCCGTCTCGCCGGCGAGGAGCCTGGAGGTGACCAGGTCGACGTCGGGCGGATCCGTCCTCGGCCTCGACATCGGCGGGACGAAGCTGGCCGCCGGCGTCGCGACGCCCGAGGGCCGGATGCTCGCGGAGGCACGCATCGCGACCGATGTGGCGGACGGGCCCGATGCCGTCATCGCGCGGCTCGTCGACCTGGCGCGCCGCGTCGTATCGGACGCGGGCCTGCGCCCCTCGGAGCTGGCGTCGATCGGGATTGGCTGCGGCGGACCGCTCGACCCGTGGCGCGGGGTGGTGCTCAACGCGCTGAACAACCCGGGCTGGATCGACGTGCCGATCGTCCGACGCATCGAGCAGGAGCTCGGGCGGCCGGCGTACCTCGACAACGATGCGAACGCCGCGGCGCTCGGCGAGCATCGCTTCGGCGCCGGCCGCGGGACCGATCACATGGTGTATCTCACGATCTCCACGGGCGTGGGCGGCGGCGTGATCGCCGGCGGGCGCATCCTGCGGGGCGAGAACGGCAACGCGGCCGAGCTCGGGCACATCTCGGTGAACGCACACGGGCGGCCCTGCCACTGCGGCTCGATCGGCTGCGTGGAGGCCTACGCGTCCGGGACGAATATCGCGGTCCGCGCGCGGGAGGCCCTCGAGGCGACCGACGAGCCGAGCTCGCTGCGCCGCCTGGACCCGGCGAGCCTCACGGCGGCCGACGTCGTGGATGCGGTCGGATCGGGTGACGCCCTCGCCCGCGAAGTCTGGGACGAGACGACGACGCTCATCGGCGCGGGCATCGCGAGCGTCGTGCACGCCTTCAACCCGCGGCTCGTCGTGCTGGGCGGCGGGGTGACGAACGCCGGGTCCCTCCTGTTCGGGCCGGTGCGTCGCATCGTCGCCGAGCGGACCATGCCATGGCTCCACGAGGTCGTGTCGGTCGTCCCGGCCGAGCTCGGCACCCGGACCGGCGTGCTCGGGGCCGTCGCCGTGGCCCTCGACGGGCCGCGGACGCTGGCCGAACGACCGACCATCGCAGCAGCACACGGGAGGATCGATGCCTGACCAGGACAGCCTGCGGCGCGAGTGGGACGAGCATCTCGACGTCGCGCGCGCCACCGCCGCGTTGCTTCCCGCCGCAGCCGAGCTGGCGGACCGGATCTGCGCGGCGTTCGAGCGGGGAGGCAAGGTGATCGCCTTCGGCAACGGAGGAAGCGCCGCCGAGGCCCAGCACTTCGCCGGTGAGCTGCTCGGCCGGTTCCGCGACACCCGCCGGTCGCTGCCGGCCATCGCGCTCTCGACCGATCCGAGCGTCGTGACCTGCATCGCGAACGACTTCAGCTACGACGACCTCTTCTCGCGCCAGGTCGAAGGTCTCGTCACCGACGCCGATGTCGTGATCGGCATCACGACCAGCGGCCGCAGCGAGAACGTCGTGCGTGGGCTCCGCGCCGCGCGCGACCGCAACGCGACGAGCGTCGCCTGGACCGGCGCCGACCCCGGGCCGGCGGGGGAAGCCGCCCATCTGGTCCTCGCCGTCCCCTCGAGCACCACGGCGCGCGTCCAGGAGATGCACACCCTGCTCATGCACACGATCTGCGTCGCGATCGACGCATGGGTCGCCCGAGCCGGATCGGCCGATGACGGGGCCGGCGCGTGAGCGACCGGGCGACGGACCCGAAGGAGCGGACGCTCCACCTGATCGGAAACTCGCACATCGACGCCGTCTGGCTCTGGCCCTGGGAAGAGGGCTTCGCGGAGGTCAAGGCGACGTTCGCGTCGGCCCTCGAGCGGATGCGGGAATACCCGGAGTTCGTGTTCACCTGCTCGTCGGCGGCGTACTACGCATGGGTCGAGGACAACGCGCCGGACATGTTCGCGGAGATCCGCGAGCGGGTGGCGGAGGGACGCTGGCGCATCGCCGGCGGCTGGTGGGTGGAGCCGGACTGCAACATCCCGTCGGGCGAGTCGTTCGTGCGCCAGGCGTTGGAGGGACAGCGCTATTTCGCGTCGCGCTTTGGCAGGCTGGCGACGGTCGGCTACAACCCCGACGCCTTCGGCCACGCCGGCTCGCTCCCCCAGATCCTGCGCCGGTCGGGCCTGACCGGCTACACGTTCCTCCGTCCCGAGCCGCACGAGAAGGAGCTGCCGGGCAACCTGTTCTGGTGGGAGTCGGCCGATGGCTCACGCGTGCTCGCCTTCCGCATCAACTTCGGCTACACGGTGTGGGGCGACCTCGCGGAGCACGTGCGCAAGCACGTGGATCGATTCGTCGACGGCACCGACGCGCTCATGTGCTTCTACGGGGTCGGCAACCACGGCGGCGGGCCGACGAAGGCGAACCTGGACGCCATTCGCGAGATGGACGCCGATCCGGCCTTCCCGACCATGCGTCATTCCTCGCCGTCGGCCTTCTTCGCCACCGTCGACGGCACCGATGGACTGCCGGTCGTCCGCGACGAGCTCCAGCATCACGCGGTCGGCTGCTACGCGGCCGTATCGGCGATCAAGCGCTGGAACCGGCAGGCCGAGGAGCAGCTCGGCTTCGGCGAGCGCTGGGCGGCCGTGGCCTGGCGTGAGGGCCTGCAGCCCTATCCGGACGACCTGTCGCCCGCCTGGCGGCCGCTCCTGTTCAACCAGTACCACGACATCCTGGCCGGCACGAGCATCGAGCCGGCGTACGACGACGCGCGCTCGCAGATCGGCGAGTCCATCGCGATCGCCGACCGGGCGCTCACGAACGGCGTCCAGGCCATCAGCTGGGCGGTCGACACGCGCGGGCCGGCCGGCGCGCGGCCGATCGTGGTGGCGAACCCGCACGCCTGGGACGCCCGCCGACCGGTCGAGGTCGAGGTCGGCAGGCATGCCGAGGGCGGCCGCCTGCTCGACGACGCCGGCAGGGAGGTGCCGTACCAGGAGGCTCGGCCGCTGGCGACCTCGAAGGGCCGCCACAGGATCGTGTTCACGGCCGACCTGCCGTCCCTCGGCTACCGCCGATACCTCCTCGTCCCCACGGATCCGGGATTCGAGTGGCACGAGACCGCGGCGGCCGTCGGCGAGGCGACTCCGACCCAGGCGGAGGGACCGATCGAGGAGGAGCTGATCGAGGGCGAGCCCCCACATCCGGGCGCTGCCAGTCCCGAAGCGCCGCCCGACCTGGCGGCGGGAGAGACGTGGATCGAGTCCGGCCGCTGGCGCCTCGAGCTCGACCCGCAACGGGGTCACATCGCGCGCCTGGAGGATCGGCGCAGCGGACGAGACGTCTTCTCCGGACCCGCCGCTCGTGCGGTCGTGGCCGAGGATCGCTCGGACACCTGGAGCCACGGGGTGACGCATTACGCGCGCGGGACCGAGTCGTTCACCGCCGAGCGCATTCGGCTGGTCGAGGACGGGCCGATGCGGGCGACGCTGCGAGCGGAGTGCGTGCGCCCCTCCGACGGCTCGCGGCTGACGAGCGAGTACACCGTGCACCGCGCCCACGACCGGATCGACGTCGCCGTGACCGTCGACTGGCATGGTCGCTACGAGCTCCTCAAGCTGCGCTTTCCCGTCGCGGCCGGGGCCGATGCCGTGGCGACCTGGGAGACCAGCTACGGGTTCATCGAGCGGGCGATGGATGGCGCCGAGCGGCCGGGCCAGCGCTGGGTCGACGTGAGCGGCAGGGAGGGCGGCGTCAGCATCCTGAACGACGGCAAGTACTCCTCGGACGTGCTCGACTCCGAGATCGGCTTCACGGTCCTCCGCTCGCCGATCTACGCCTGGCACGATCCGTTCGTGCCGGAGCCGGACGGCGTCTATCCCTTCACCGACCAGGGCATGCAGTCGTTCCGGTACGCGATCCTGCCGCACGACGGCGACTGGCGCGCCGCCGGAACGGTGCGCGCCGCGATGGAGCTCAACGCCGAGCCCATGGTCGTCCTCGAGACGGCCCACGCCGGACCGATGCCGCCGGCCGCCTCGTTCGTCCGTTGCGCGGCGCCGAACGTCGTCGTCGCCGTCGTGAAGCGCGCCGAGGAGGGCGACGCGCTGGTCCTGCGTGCGCACGAGGCGTACGGCGTGGCGACCGAGGCGCGGATCGAGCTGCCGCGGTGGGGCGTCGCGTGGTCCGCCTCGTTCGGCCCCGGCGAGCTCAAGACGTGGCGGATCGAGCCGGACGGATCGGTCGTCGAGACCGATCTGCTGGAAGGGCTCGAGGCGGAGCCGGCCTAGGTGCGCAGGACGATGCCCCTGGACGGCGAGTGGGAGCGGCGCGACTTCCTCGACGAGGCCTGGCGCTGGAGCGACGCGCTCCGGGGATCCGCCGCCGGCGCCACCAACGCCGACGGCCCGCCGGTCCAGTCCGGCGTCTCGGCGGGCTGGCGCGCCGGGCGTGTGCCCGGCTCGACGATCGACGACGCCTGGCGTGCCGGCGAGATCCCGAACCCGTACGTCGACCGCAACTCGCTCGCCGCCGAGTGGGTGCCCCAGCGCGCCTGGCTCTACCGCCGCCGCTTCACGGTGCCCGACGACGCCGGGTCACGCGCCGCCCTCAGATTCGACGGACTCGACCCCGGGGGCACGGTCCTCCTCGACGGCCAGGAGCTTGCGCGCCACGACGGGATGTTCGTCCCGCTCGAGATCGAACTCGGTGATCGGCTGACCTCCGGGTCGACGCACGAGCTGGTCGTCGCCCTCGATCCGGCGCCGCCGATGCCGTCGCAGGTCAGCCGGACGGAGCTGGCACGCCACCACCGCAGCCGGATGGGCTACGGCTGGGACTTCTGCCCGCGGATGGTGCAGACCGGGATCTGGCGCTCCGTGACGCTCGAGCTGCGCGGCGACGCCTGGCTGGGGCGACCGGACGTCGACGTCCACGTCGATCCGTCCGGCCGGCGCGGGACGGTCCACGTCGCCTGCCCCGTCGGCGGCGTCGGCGATGGGATGCGCCTCGCCGTGCGGGTCGTCGACCTCGCTGACGGACGAGCGGTCGCCGCCGAGACGGCTCGCGTGAGCGCCGGGGCGGTCTCGGCGCTTCTCGACGTCCGCGCGCCGCGCCGCTGGTGGCCGAACGGCGCGGCTGGCGGCACGCCGGCGCTCCATCGGCTCGAGCTGAGCCTGGAACACGGCACCGAGACGCTCGACCGGCGCTCGGTCCGGATCGGCTTCCGCAGCTGCGAGCTGACACCGACCACGGGCGGCCCGACCGACGCCCGCCCCTACACCTTGACGGTGAACGGGCGGCCGACCTGGATCCGGGGCTGGAACTGGACGCCGATCGATGCCTGCTACGGCGTGCCCCGACCGGAACAGCTGCGGCACCTGGTCGAGCTGCTCCGTCGGGCGAACGTCAACCTCGTGCGCGTCTGGGGTGGCGGTCTCATCGAGTCCGAGGCCTTCTACGACGCCTGCGACGGGGCGGGCATCATGGTCTGGCAGGAGTTCGCGCAGTCGAGCTCGGGGGTGAGCAACACGCCGGCATCGGACGAGGCGTTCGTCGAGCTGATGGCCCGCGAGGCGCACGACATCATCCCCACGCGGACGCACCATCCTTCGCTTGCGATCTGGTGCGGAGGCAACGAGCTCGCCGATGCCGACGGGCGGCCGCTCAGCGAGGCCCACCCGGTCATCGCGGCGCTCCACGACGAGGTCCGCGGTTCGGATCCCGGCAGGAACTGGCTGCCGACCTCGCCGTCCGGGCCGCGTTTCGACAACTCGCTCGCCGCGATCGCCGACGACCCGGCCTCGCTCCACGACGTCCACGGACCGTGGGAGCACCAGGGCCTCGCCGCCCAGCACGAGCTCGCGAACGCGACGACGAGCCTCCTCCACAGCGAGTTCGGCGTCGAGGGCATGACGAACCTCGCCACGCTCCGCGCGACCGTCACCGATTCGGAGCGATGGGCCGCCGATCGGTCGGACCCGGTGCTGGCGCACCGCGGCGCGTGGTGGAACAACAAGGAGTTCGTCGAGCGCGCCTTCGGCGGCGGCCTGTCGCTCGAGGAGCTGGAGCGGGCGAGCCAGCACCTGCAGGCCGACGGCCTGCGCACGCTGATCGAAGGGGACCGCCGCCGGTGGCCCCGCAACGCCGGCTCCCTGCCGTGGGTCTTCAACGAGCCGTTCCCGAACGCCTGGTCGAACGCCGCGGTCGATTACTTCGGGCGTCCGAAGGCGGCGTACTCGGCCGTCGCCGAGGCGTATGCCCCGGTCCTCCCGGGCGTCAGCCTCGCCGGCCGGGCCCTGGAGGGCGCCG
>DATLGA010000047.1:0-7664 GCA_035540715.1 Candidatus Limnocylindrales bacterium
GGCACCGATCGCGACGTCCGCGGGGACGGATGGCGCGCCGTGCGCCTCTTCGTGCGCGACGACGGCCTGGGCTTCTCGATGTCCGAGACGACGGTGGACGCGGGCGGTGAGCTGAGCCTCTGGTACAAGCACCACCAGGAGGCCTGCTTCGTCATCGAGGGGGAGGCCGAGATCACCGAGCGCGACACCGGAGCGGTCCATCGCATCGGTCCGGGGGCGGCGTACGCGCCGGAGCACGACCGTCACACGATTCGCGTCCTTCAGCCGCTTCGCCTGGTCTGCGTCTTCAATCCGGCTCTCACCGGCCGCGAGACCCACGACGCCGACGGCAGCTACCTGCCGGCGGACGAGTGACGTTCCGCGGCGTCCGGAGTTGCCGCTGAGCGGAGCTATCGGCCAAGGAAGTGGTCGAACGTGGCCGTGAGTTGCCGTGCAGCGGTCAACGCCGCCAACGCAGGCGCCGAAACGTCCTCTACATGGCCGATAGTGGCGCTGCGGAGCAGGCTTGCCGCACGTACGCGCCCAGTGGACCACCGGCGCTGCCAGTCAGTCCTCGGAGGTGATGGAGAGGCGCAGCTCGTCGAGCTGCTCCCGAGCGATCGACGAGGGCGCGTCCATCATGAGGTCGGCCCCGGATTGCGTCTTCGGGAAGGCCATGACCTCGCGGATGTTCTCGACGTTGGCGAGCAGCGCCGCCCATCGGTCCAGGCCCACCGCGATGCCACCGTGAGGAGGCGCCCCGTACTCGAGCGCGTCGAGGAGCGCGCCGAACTGGTCGCGCATGCCCTCGATCGAGTGGCCCATGAGCGCGAAGGCCTCCTCGAGCAGCGGGCGCTGGTGGATGCGCACCGATCCCCCGCCGAGCTCCCAGCCGTTGAGCGCCAGGTCGTACTGCTGGGCGCGGACGGCGGCCGGGTCGGAGCGCATGAGCTCCACGTCCTCGGGAACCGGCGCGCTGAACGGGTTGTGGGTGGCGTCCCAGCGCTCACCGTCGGGGTCCCAGGTGAACATCGGGAAGCGATGGACCCAGACGTAGGCCAGGACCGATGGATCGCGCAGGCCGAGCCGATCCCCCATCGCCAGGCGGACGTGCCCGAGCGCCTCGGCCGCGGCGATGCGGTCGGCGTCGGCGACGATGAGGAGCAGGTCGCCGGGCTCGCCGCCCAGGCGCTCGCGCACCGACGCCTCGGCCTCGCCCAGGAACTTCGCCGCCGGTCCGTGGAGGCTGCCATCGGCCTGGACCGCGAGGTGCACGAGGCCCTTCGCCCCGTGACGCTTCGCGAGATCGGTGAGCTCGTCGAGCTGCTTGCGTGAGAAGTCGCCACACCCGGGCGCCCGGATGCCGAAGGCCGCTCCGCCCGCGGCCAGCGGATCCGCGAAGACCCTGAACTCGACGCCGGACACTGTCTCGTTGAGCTCGGCGAGCTCCATGCCGAAGCGCACGTCGGGCTTGTCCGATCCGTATCGGGCCATGGCCTCGGCGTAGGTCAGGCGCGGGAACGGGTCGGCCAGGATGGGCCGATCGGGGCGGACCGCCTCGCTGACCGCGATCGCCGTGCGCTCGACGAGGTCCATCACATCGGCCTCGCCGACGAAGCTCATCTCGAGGTCGAGCTGCGTGAACTCGGGCTGGCGGTCGCCGCGCAGGTCCTCGTCGCGGTAGCAGCGCGCGAGCTGGTAGTAGCGGTCGTAGCCCGCGACCATGAGGAGCTGCTTGAGCTGCTGGGGCGATTGGGGCAGCGCATAGAACTGGCCCGGCTGCAGGCGGCTCGGCACGACGAAGTCGCGTGCGCCCTCCGGAGTCGAACGGATGAGCGTGGGCGTCTCGATGTCGACGAAGCCCTCCTCCTCGAGCGTGCGCCGGATCGCGCCGGCGAGACGAGCGCGGATGAGCAGGCGCTCCTGCATCGGCGGACGGCGGAGATCGAGATACCGATGCTTCAGCCGCAGGCTCTCGTCGAGTCCCGGCTGCTCCTCGTTGACGTAGAACGGCGGCACCTTCGACGGATTGAGGATCTCGAGCCGATCCACCGCGACCTCGATCTCGCCGGTCGCCAGCTCCGCGTTCGCGGTTCCCTCGGGTCGGGCACGCACGACGCCCTCGACCTGGACCACCCACTCGTTCCGTGCTGACTCGGCCGCGGCGTGGGCCTCGGGCGCCTCCTCGGCGCTCGTCACGACCTGGGTGATGCCGTGGCGGTCTCGCAGGTCGAAGAAGGCGAGGTGACCGTGGTCGCGCCGTCGATGCACCCACCCGGCCAGCTTCACCCGCTCCCCGATCTGCTCGGGACGCAGCTCGCCGCAGGTGTGGCTCCGGAAGGCGGTGCTCATGGGAGGCGCCATGGTAGCCGATGAGTTCGCGGCCCTCGCGCCGTCTGACTCGTATCAGCGGATCAAACGGAATGACGCCCGATGGAGGACGACATGGCACCTGCACCGAAGGTCTATCCCTGCCTCTGGTTCGACGGCCGCGCCGAGGAGGCGGCGGCGTTCTACGCCAGCCTGCTCCCGGACAGCCGGGTCGACAACGTGTGGCGCTCCCCCGCCGACACGCCGAGCGGTCCGGCCGGCATGGTCCTGATCGTCGATTTCACGCTCGCCGGTCAGCGGTTCCAGGGACTGAACGGCGGCCCGGACTTCACCTTCAACGAGTCGGTCTCGTTCGTCATCGAGTGCGACGACCAGGCGGAGGTCGATCGGCTCTGGGACGCGCTGGTCGCCGAGGGTGGCGAGCCCGGCCCGTGCGGCTGGCTGAAGGACCGGTTCGGGCTGTCGTGGCAGGTCGTCCCCAAGGCGCTCAACGAGATGCTCGCGGACCCCGACACCGATGGGGCGCGACGCGCGATGGAGTCCATGCTCCAGATGGGCAAGCTCGACGTCGAGGAGCTGCGGCGGGCGTTCGAAGGGGCCGAAACGGAGGCACGCTCCGACTGAGGTCGGCCGAGTCGCCCATCGGTCAGCGTGGACTCAGGTCACCCGACGAGCCACCTCGTCCAGCGCAACGGTGACCTGTTCGCCGCTCGCGAGGTTCTTGAGGCCGACCCGGTCCTCGGCCAGCTCATCGCCGACGATGACCGCCCACCCGGCACCGACCTTCGCCGCGGCCTCGAGCTGCTTGCCGAGCTTCCGGGCCGTTCCGTCCGGCCGGACTGCCAGGCCGGCGTCGCGCAGGAGGGCGGCGACGCGCAGCCGAGCGGCGTGGTCGTCGCCGAAGCCCACGATGGCGACGAGCGGGCCCGGCTCCGGCAGCTCGACGCCCTGTTCCTGCATGGCGATGACGGTTCGATCCAGGCCGATGCCGAAGCCGATGCCGGGGGTCGGCCGCCCACCGAGGAGCTCGACCAGGCCGTCGTAGCGGCCGCCACCCCCGAGCGCCTGCTGCTGCCCCTCGCGCCCGGCGATCACGAACTCGAACGCGGTCCGCGTGTAGTAGTCGAGGCCGCGGACGAGCCGGTCGTCGATCTCGTACGGGACGGCAAGCGCATCGAGCAGTGCCCGGACGGCGTCGAAGTGCTCGCGGCACGCGTCGCACAGGTGATCGATGCTCCGCGGCGCCGATGCGGCGAGCGCCGGATCGAGCGCCTTGTCGTCCAGCACGCGCAGCGGGTTGGCCTCGAGACGGCGCCGCGAATCCTCGCTCAGCGCCTCGACGTGCGGCCGGAAGTGCGCGATGAGCGACTCGCGGTACCGCGGCCGGCACTCGGCGTCGCCGATCGAGTTGAGGTGCGCGACGACGCCGGTGAGGCCGACCTCCACGTAGAACCGGTGCGCGAGCTCGATCAGCTCCGCGTCGATCGCGGGCCCGGGATCGCCGAGCACCTCGACGTCCCACTGGGTGAACTGCCGGTATCGGCCGGCCTGGGGACGGTCGTATCGGAACATGGGCCCGGTGGTGGTCAGGCGCAGGGGGCCGGGACGAACGTGCAACCCGTGCTCGATGAAGGCCCGGACGATGCCCGCCGTCGGCTCGGGGCGCAGCGCCCACTCGGCGCGCTCCTCGTCGCTCCCCCGTGCCCCGCCGACCCGGAACATCTCCTTCTCGACCGCGTCGCTCGACTCCCCCAGGCCGCGGGCGAAGAGCTCGACGCGCTCGAAGAGCGGGATCTCGACCCGATCGAACGCGTAGCGCCGCGAGAGGTCACGCGCGACCGCCTCGACCCGCTCCCAGGCACGGGTCTCCTCGGGAAGCAGATCGCGGGTGCCGCGCGGAGCGGCGATCGAGGCCATGGGCCGGAGTCTATCGGTCACCGGACTGCGCCGTGCGGCGTCAACCGTCGGAACCGGCTCCCATGCGGCGGCGGGTGGAAACGTCGACCGGCCGCTCGTTCGCCTCGTGGGCCGGGTGCTCGACGAGCGCGACGAGGCGGCTGGCCATGAAACGGCCGGTGCGCACCGGCGTGCCGGAGCGGGTCACCTCGGAAACCTCGACCACGCCCCGCGCTGTGGTGACTTCGATGCGCCGCCCTGCCTTCGTGGCAGTGATCTCGAACGTCTGCGTGCCGCCCTGACCGGTGTCGACGACTGCCTCGACGCGATCGCCCTTCATCGGGCCCGTGCCTCCTTCAGTCGGATCGCATATGCGGTAGATACGATCGCTCCTGCCACGCTACCGCGCCTCGCGCGTGACGCTGGTGATGTCGCGCAGGCGCTCGATCTTCGTGAGCACCTTGGCGAGCTGCTGGAGCGAGTTCACCTTGAAGGTCGCGGTGATGACCGCCGTGCCGTCGGGATGGGTGGCGACCGAAGCGGCGACGATGTTCACCTTGTACTCGGCCACCACGTTGGTGATCTCGTTCAGCAGGCCCGGCCGATCCAGCGCGGTGATCCGCACGGTGATCGGGTACGTCTGCTGCCCGGCCAGCTCCCACTCGACGTCGATCAGCCGCTCGATGTCCCGCTCGGAGAGGACCGACGGGCAGGATGCACGATGGATCGTCACGCCCTTGCCGCGCGTCACGTAGCCGGTGATCTCGTCGCCGGGAATCGGCGAGCAGCACTTCGCGAAGCGCACGAGCAGGTCGCCGACGCCCTTGACCTTCACGCCGGTCGTGGATGGGGACGCCGGGGGCGCTTCTTCGGGCAGGGTGATCGCCGCGTCGTCGTGGATCTCGAGCTTGCTGACCACGCTGGCCGAGCTGACCGCGCCGTAGCCGATGGCGGCGTAGAAGTCGTCGAGCTCGCGGTATCGGTACTGCGCCGCGATCTCGGTCAGCTTGGCTGCGTCGATCGAGGCGAGCGTCTCGTGGGCGAGGCGCCGGAGCTCGCGGTCCAGCAGCTCCTTGCCCTGGGCGATGTTCTCGTCGCGCTGCTGACGCTTGAACCAGGCGCGGATCTTCTCGCGCGCATGCGAGGTGCGCACGATGTTCAGCCAGTCGCGGCTGGGCCCGTGCGCCGCCTTCGTCGTCACGATCTCGACGATGTCGCCGTTGCGCAGCCGGTAGTCGAGCGGCACGAGCCGGTTGTTCACCTTCGCGCCGATGGTGCGATGCCCGACGTCGGTGTGGATCCGGTACGCGAAGTCGAGCGGGGTGGCATCGCGCGGCAGGTCCTTCACATCGCCCTTCGGCGTGAAGACGAAGACCTGGTCCTGGAAGACGTCGAGCTTGAGCCCCTCGACGAACTCGGTCGGATCGCTGACCTCGCGCTGCCAGTCCATGAGCTGGCGGACCCAGGCGAGCTTCTGGTCGTACTTCCGATCGCCGCGGCTGCCTTCCTTGTACCGCCAGTGCGCCGCGATGCCGGCCTCGGCGATCTCGTGCATCTGGTAGGTCCGGATCTGGACCTCGAGCGGCTTGGCCTCGGGGCCGATGACGGCGGTGTGGAGCGACTGGTACATGTTCGCCTTCGGCATGGCGATGTAGTCGTCGAACTGGCCCGGCACCGGGCGCCACAGCGAATGGACGACGCCGAGGGCCGCATAACAGTCCTTGACGTCGTCCACGAGGACGCGAATGGCGTTGAGGTCGTAGATCTCGGTGAAATCGGCCCCTTTGCGCTCCATCTTCTTCGCGATGGAGTAGAGGTGCTTGGGCCGGCCGCTGATCTCGGCCTTGATCTCGACCTTCCCGAGCTCCTTGCGCAGGATGCCGATGCTCTTGTTGACGAAGCTCTCCCGGGCCCGCCGGCGATCGGCGAGCATGTCGACCAGCTGGCGGTACTTCTCGGGCTCGAGGTACTTGAACGACAGGTCCTCGAGCTCCCACTTGATCTGCCACATGCCCAGCCGATGCGCCAGCGGGGCGTAGATCTCCATCGTCTGGCGGGCGATGCGTGACTGCTTCTCCTCGGGCAGGAACTGGAGCGTGCGCATGTTGTGCAGCCGATCCGCCAGCTTGATGATGACGACGCGGACGTCCTCGGCCATCGCCATGAACATCTTTCGGATGTTCTCGGCCTGCTGCTCCTCCATCGTCCGGGCACTGCCGAACTTGCTGAGCTTCGTGACCCCGTCGACGAGCTTCGCCACCTCGCGCCCGAAGCGCTTCTCGATGTCGGCGAGCGTGAGCTCCGTGTCCTCGGGGACGTCGTGGAGCAGCGAGGCGGCCAGCGTCTCGGCGTCGAGCTGCAGCGTTGCGAGGTAGTGGGTCACCGCCAGCGGGTGGGTCACGTACGGCTCGCCCGAGCTGCGCTTCTGCCCCTCGTGAGCGGCCACGGCGGTATCCCATGCCCGACGGATCAAGCCCTCGTTGAGGCCGGACCGATGCTGCGAGGCCTCGGCGATGACGTCGTCGATCGTCAGAATCGGCTCCACGACCGTCTCGCCGCCGCGCGTGATTCGCTGCACGACTGCGGCGGGTGAGAAGCGAGCGAGCTGGGCCATGGGACCGCTCATGCTAGCACTCGAACTGGCCGGGATCGGAGCGGGGTACGAGGTGCGGCTCCGAGCCGGACCGCCGGGCGAAACCGGCGGCACCGGCTCGGCCGCCCTCACTTCCTGTTCCGCCTCGGGCCCGGACGGCTCGTGATGCGGGAAGGTGGCGGCCGCGGTCGAGTGCCGTCACGATGGCTCGACGGGGTTCAGCTCTCGAGCTTGTGCGCAACGGTCCCAGTGCTGCGGACTGCCCCAGTCTGTTGCCAGATGTGCGCTGGGGGTCACGTTAGGCGAGCCGACGATCGACAGTTGTTGCCACATGTGCGCTGGGGGTCACGTCAGGCCGGTCCGATGAGGTCAGACTGGCTTCCCCGAGTAGAAGCGCAGCCGCCTAGCGTTCGTGTCACGCACATTTGGCAACAGGCCACCCGCGTGAGCCCCTTGAGCCCCGGCGTGCGCTCAGCGCTCGAAGGCGAGGTTCTCGACCACCCGCAGGGAATCGATGGCACACAGCGCATCGGGTGCGATGCGCAGCTTCGACGAGCGGTTGCCACCGCCGAGGACGATCCAATCGGGTCCCATCACCCGAGCGTCGACGAGGATTGGCAGATCGGCGGGCAGGCCGAAGGGCGTGACGCCGCCGATCTCCATGCCCGTGAGGTCGCGCACCGCATCGGCCCCGGCGAACGAGGCCTTGCGGACGCCCATCTCACGGCGAACGACCCGATTCACGTCGAGCGAGGTCGTCGCGAGCACGAGGCAGGCCGCGAAGGTCGGCTCCACACCCTTCGAGGCGACGACGATCGTGTTCGCGCTCCGCTCGGGTGGCACGCCGTAGGCCTGGACGAAGGCC
>DATLGA010000048.1:0-16593 GCA_035540715.1 Candidatus Limnocylindrales bacterium
AGCGGCACGTCACGTGCACCGCAGGCCAGCATGACCGCCACCACGACCACCACGAAGCTCGGGCCGGACCAGGCATTCCTCCGCAACCTCCTGCGACGGCTCGCGGAGCTGGAATCGACCGATGCGCCGATCCTCAGCCTCTATATCGACACGCGCCCCGAAGCTCACGGTGAGCGACCCGGCGAGCGCAACGAGCTCACCATCGTCCGCGACCGCCTGAACGAGCTGGCCGACCGGCTCGAGCTGCGCTCGGACGCGGCCGCCTCGTTCGAGGCCGATCGCCGACGCATCGAGGAGCTGCTCGACACCGAGGAGATCAACGAGACCGATGGCGTGGCGATCTTCGCCTGCAGCCACATCGGGCTCTGGGAGGCGATCGGCGCCCAGACCGAGTTCGATACGCAGATCACCGCCGGTCCGACGGCGGAGCTCTTCCAGCTGGCGCGCCTGCTCGATGACCAGGTGAGCGCTGTCATCGCGGTGGTCGACACGAGCACGTGCCGGCTCTTCGTGACCCGTCGCGGCGGCCTTGCCGAACGCGAGGGCCTCGACGAGCCAACCGCCGAGCACACGCGCCATGACCAGGGCGGGTGGTCCCAGGCGCGCTTCCAGCGCCACATCGACATGCAGGACAAGCGTTTCGCCAAGGAGATCGCGGAGGCGATCGAGCGGCTCGTGCGCCGTGAGAAGCCTCAGCACGTCCTGCTGGCCGGGGACGAGCGGGTGATCTCGGTCCTCGATCCGGAGCTGCCGCAGTCGGTGCGACCGCTCGTCGAGCACGTCGCCCGAATCGACATGCGCGCCACGTCGGAGGACGTCCGCGACGAGATTCGCCCGATGCTCGGCGCCCTCGAGGAGGCCGATGGGCAGGATGCGGTCCAGCGCGCGCTCGCCGGTCACCGCGCACACGACCTCGGCGTGGCGGGCGTGAACGCGGTCATGGCGGCGCTCGAGGCGGGGCAGGTCGACGAGCTCGTGATCGACGAGACGATCGAGGGCGACGAGGAGCTTCGCGCCGAGCTCATCCGCCAGGCCGCCCGGACCGATGCGCACGTCGAGATCGTGCGCGACCACCCCGAGCTCCGCCGCCACGACGGCGTCGCCGCCACGCTGCGCTATCGGATCTGACCGGCGAATGCGAATCAGCTTCGTCGCCGGCTTCGGCCCGGTCATCGGCGAGGCCGATGCCGCCCATCGGTTCTGGCGGGACGGCCTCGGCATCGACTTCCAGGAGCCGGCGCCCGGCTACTTCACCAACGACGACCTCGACGGCGTGAGGGCGTTCGCGATGTGGCCGCTCTCGCAGGCGGCGGAGTCGACGTTCGGCTCCCCCGAGTGGCCGTCGGACCTGCCCGTCCCGCAGGCCTGGCTGGAGCTCGACGTCGAATCGGCCGAGGCCGTCGGCGACGCGGTGGCCGAGATGGGGGCCGCCGGACATCTGGTGCTCCGCGGCGCGCACGAGGAGCCGTGGGGACAGACGACCGCGCGCCTGCTGAGCCCCGAGGGGCTGCTCGTCGGAATCACCTATACGCCGTGGATGCACGAGGCGCCGAAAGGGCCGGCCAGCGAGTCCTGAGCTCGATCGGGCTCGCCGCCCTCACCAGTCCGGCTCGGCGATGACCACCATCGCGCCGTAGTTGCGGTTGAAGCCCTGGCTCGTCTGCATCGTGAGACGCTCCGTCGGCGTGGGCAGGGTCCACTGGAGGTCGCAGTGCGTGGCGTTGGCGAGGACCGGCGGCAGGCCCGCGGGCTTCGGCTTCGACGGATCGGGGCAGGGGATGTCGCGGACGATGGCCGTCACGCGGTAGCCGAGCTGCTGGCCGTCGGACATCGTGACGATGACCTGCATCCCCGGGCTCGCCCACCACAGCGGCTTGAAGAGGTTCGGCATGGCGTGGGCGAACAGGTACGAGTTCGTGCCGCGTCCGGGCTGCGAGCTCGAGCGAAGGATGTAGGCGCCGGCGTACGGCGGGAAGCTTTCGTCGGAGGCGCTGGCGGCCATGGCGACGGCCACGTTGACGCCGAGCGCCGGGATCTCGAGGCGCCGCGCGACCCATCCGGGATCGTGTGGCTTGAGCGTCGGTGCCGCGAGCGCCCGCTCGCGGCCGGCGGGTGGCAGATCCGTCGTGCGCCACGCCTGGGCGGGCTGTTCCGCGGGAGCCGGCAACTCGGCCGGGGCGATGGTCTCGGCGCGATGCACCGATTCAGGTGATCCGGAAACCGGCGCGCTGTTCGCCGGGGCTTGCCCGTCGAGGACGCGGCCGTCGGCCTCGGTGACGGCGTCCGCCGCGGGGAGCGGCGGCACCGGCGCGAGGGCGCGGATGGCGTGAGGGGCCGCGGCGCCCATCAGGATCGGCGTGCCGAACAGCGCCAGCAGGAGGACGGCCGCGACCAGGGATCGTCGGTTCGTCCGGAGGTCCCCCAGGCGGCGCATGCCCCGGTTCCTGCAACCGGCGGGCCGAGCCAGGAGATTGATGCCGCCGATCTGCTACCGGCGATCGGGGGCGATCGCGCCGAGGAGCCGGGGACGGTGGATCCGGGCTGAGCCCGTGCCGGGAGCTCGCCTCAGCCGGTCTGCCGAGCCGCCGCCTTGCGGGCTCGCTTGGCGGCCTGGTACTCGCCGAGCGCCTCCGCCGAGTCGACGTCACCGAGCGTCGGATGCGACGGCAGCACGTCCTCGATGCCCGGCGGCCGGACGCCGAGGCGGCGCGCCAGCACGGCGGTGAGCGAGGCAACCTTCATCTCACCGAAGCCGGGGAGGGCGGCCAGGCGCCGCTGCAGGTCGCGCCCGTCGGACGCATCGGTCCAGATGCGGGCGGCGTCACCGTCGTAGTGCTGGGTCACGTGGGCCGCTACTTCGCGCACCCGCTTGGCCATGGCCGATGGGAACCGATGGATCGCCGGCGGCCCCTTGGCGGCGGCCTCGAGCTCCGCCTCCTCGATCGTCGCGAGTTTGCGGGCTTCTAGGGTCCCGAGGCGCTCGAGGAGCACCTTCGGGCCGGAGAACGCCTTCTGCACCGGCACCTGCTGATCGAGCGCGAAGCCGATGAGCAGGGCCATCGGAGCGGAGACGAGCAGCCGATCGGCCTCGTCGTCGCCGGTGAAGTGAAGGCGGTCGTCGCTCATGCGCAGATCCTACCCCCGCTGCCGCTCGCTGCCGATCGGCGCGTGGATGAGCCGTTCGACGGCGCCGCCCGCCTGTTCCGGGGCCACCCGCACGAGCGACATGCGCTCATCCTACCCTCGCGGCTACGATGCACGTCCCGAAGCTCGAACGATGGAACGAACGCGGAGGAACCGATGCGGACGCTGATCAAGGGCGGAACGATCGTCAATGCCGATGCCACCACGGTGGCCGACGTCCTCGTCGACGGGGAGCAGATCGCGCTCATCGGTGCGAGCCTCGACGTCGGAGCCGATCGGACGGTCGACGCCACCGGCAAGTGGGTGATCCCCGGCGCGATCGACGTGCACACGCACATGGAGCTGCCGTTCGGCGGCACGTTCGCGAAGGACACCTTCGAGACCGGGACGCGCGCCGCGGCGTTCGGCGGGACGACGACGATCATCGACTTCGCGGTGCAGGGAAAGGGGCAGGCGCTCCGCGAGGGGCTCGACGCCTGGCACGCCAAGGCCGAGGGCAAGGCGACGATCGACTACGGCTTCCACATGATCATGAGCGACGTCACCGACGACACGCTCGCCGAGATGGATGCGCTCGTCGACGAAGGGGTGACCGACTTCAAGCTCTTCACCGCCTATCCGGGCGTCTTCTTCTCCGATGACGGCGCCATCTTCCGCGCGATGCAGCAGACGGCCAAGAACGGTGGCCTCATCCTCATGCACGCCGAGAACGGCCTGGCGATCGACGTCGTCGCCGAGCAGAACTTCGAGGCCGGCAACACCGACCCGTACTACCACGGCACGTCACGCTCGCCGGTCATGGAGGGCGAGGCCACGAACCGGGTCATCCGCCTGGCGCAGGTGGCCGGCGTGCCGGTCTACATCGTCCATCTCTCGGCGATCGACGCCCTCAACGAGGTGCGCCGCGCCCGCGACGAGGGCCTGCCCGCCTACGCCGAGACCTGCCCGCAGTACCTGTTCCTCACGCTCGAGGATCTCGGCAACGGGTTCGAGGGCGCGAAGTTCGTGTGCTCGCCTCCGCTGCGGCCCGCGGAGCACGCGCCGGAGCTCTGGAAGGGCCTGGCCAAGGATGACCTCCAGGTCGTCTCCACCGACCACTGCCCGTTCGACTTCCACGGCCAGAAGGACCTCGGGGAGGGCGACTTCCGCAAGGTTCCGAACGGGCTCCCGGGCGTCGAGGACCGGGTGGACCTGCTCCACTCGGGCGGCGTCGTCGGCGGCCACCTGACCCCGAACCGATGGGTCGAGGTCATCAGCACTGCCCCGGCCCGCATGTTCGGCCTCGAAGGACGGAAGGGCATCATCGGCGTTGGAGCCGATGCGGACATCGTCGTGTACGACCACCAGGCCCGCCGGACGATCAGCGCCCGGACGCACCACATGGACGTCGACTACTCGTGCTACGAGGGGCGCGAGGTGACCGGCAAGCCGGAGATTGTCCTGTCGCGCGGCAAGGTCATCGTGGATGGCGACGAGTGGCTGGGCGCCGCGGGCGACGGCCGCTTCCTGAAGCGCAAGCCCACCGGTGCCCTGCTGTCGCGAACCTGACCATGCCGCTCGGCGTCCTGAGGGGGCTCTTCGCGGTCGCGGCCAGCATGGCCATGCTGCTCGCCGCCTGCGGAGCCGACGACCCGAGTCCAGCGGCACGCGCCGACTGCCCGGCCGAGGCGTCCGTCACGTCCCCACCGGCAGCGAATGAGGACCCGGTCCTGGCCGACCGCATGCCGGACGAGGTTGCCGGCCGGCGCCTGGAGATTCAGACGGTGTGTGCGACGGTGGCCGGCGCCGGCGGACTGACGACCGCCCCGGAGTTCCTCCAGGCGGTGGGCGTCGAGCTGCGTGACGTGACGATCGCCCGTGACCGCGGCGCGCAGAGCGGCTCGCCCGAGACCTATGCCAGTGTCACCGCCTGGCGGTATGGGGGAGCGGCGGAGGACGACATACGCGCCGCTCTGCTCGATGCGTTCGATCGGGCCGGGATCCCGGTCGAGGAGGACACGGTCGGCGGCAAGGAGGTGCACCGCGCGCTCCTGCACGTCTACTACGTTGCCGACGACACGCTCTACGCGGTGGTCGGCCAGGACGCCGGCGTCGAGGCACTGGTCGAAGCGCTGCCGTAGGACGGATGTCCGATTGGGCGGATCGGCCGCCGGCCGCTATCCTGCTCGGGCTGCAATCCCCCGATACCGAGGTTTCCCCCATCGTGAAGCGCCCACTCTTCCTCCTGGTCGCCGTGCTCGCGCTCGTTCTCGCCGCCTGCGGCGGTGAGACGGCCGACGCGTCGCCGGCTGCCGAGCCGACCCCCGACGCCACCCCGACGCCCGAAGTGACGCCGACACCGGACCCCGAGCCGACCGACGACCAGGACACCGGGGCCCTGCCGTCGTTCGACCTCGACGGTGACCCCGAGCTGGCGGCTCGGTTCCCGTCGACCGTGGGCGGCCAGCCACTGACCGTGCAGAGCTTCCGCGGCGACCTGTTCGCCGGGATGGGCGGCGTCGACGAGTCGTTCCAGGAGTTCCTCGATGCCACCGGCGCCGATCTCGAGGACGTCTCGGTCGCGTTCGGCGGCCTCGCGGACAGCGCCGAGTCGCTGCTGAGCGTCGCCGCGTTCCGGGTCGTGGGCGTCAGCCAGGACCGGCTCGAGGAGGAGTTCCTCGGCTCCGCCGGCGAGGAGGTCGAGGACCTGAGCCGCGAGACGATCGGCGGCAAGGAGGTCTGGGCCGCGTCCTACGACATGGACGAGATGGGCACGACCGGGGTGTACGTGTACACCAAGGACGACACGGTGTACTGGCTGACCGGACCGGAGGAGCTGGTCGCCGAGATCCTCGCGGCGCTGCCGTAGGCGTCCGTGGGCGCTGCCGTCTTCCTGAACGAGGGGGCCGGCAGCGCTCGCACGGCCCGCGTGCGCCGCGCGGTCGAGCTCACGCGTCGCGCCCTCGACGCCGATCTCCACGTCACCGCGACGCGTGACGCCGGCGAGCTGGCCACCTGGCTGGCCGCGCGCATGGACGCGTACGGAACCGCCGTCATCGCCGGCGGTGACGGCTCGCTGGGCGTGGCGTACAACGTCGCCAGCCGCAGCCAGGGCGTGACGCTCGGGTACATCCCGGCCGGGTTCGGTAACGCGACCTCGCACCTGCTGCGGCTTCCTCGTGACCCGGCGTCGCTCGCCGGCCTCATCGCCCGCGGAGATGCGCGGCCGGTGGATCTCCTCGCGGTCGACGGCCGCCTGGCCCTGTTCGCCGGCGTCGGCTGGGACGCCGTCGTGGCCGGTCGGTACGCCGATGCGGGCGCACGGCGCCTCCGCGGCTGGGCCACCGCCGTGGTCCGGTCGGTGCCCGACCTGTGGCGGCGGCCCGAGGTGGAGGTGCGCGCCGACGATCGGGTCGTCCACCGCGGCCCGATCGAGTTCGTCGTCAGCGCCACGACCCCCTTCTACGGTCGCGGGCTCAAGGTCAACCCCGGGGCCCGACCCGATGCCGGCGTCATCTCGGTGCGCGTCTATCCCGGGCCGGCGGCCGGCTTCGCGGTCGAGGCGGCCCGATGGATCATCCGGGTCGATCCGCGGGCTCGCCGGGTTGCCGCCCGGCACGTCGAGATCCGGAGCCTCGACGGAGCGCCGCTGGCGGCCCAGGCCGACGGGGACGCCATCGGCCACAAGCCGGCATGGAGCCTCGCCATCCGGCCGTCCGCCGTCCGCCTCATCGGCGACTGGCCCCGACGCTAACCCGGGAGCCGGCGGATCGCGTCCAGGGCGGCGAAGGCGGCGCGGCGCAGGCGCTGCGGGCCCGAGCCGTGAATGCGCAGCTCGGCCATCGGCATCGAAGCCGCGCCGGAGACCGCGACCCGGACGCGGCTGCGCCCGTGCGCGTCCTGCGGCAGGAGCGAGAGCTGGATCGTCGCATCGGCGAGCGGCGGTCCGGACGGCGTGCCCAGGTCGAGGACGCCGCCGACGTATCGCGCACCGCCCACCGGTGCGCCGACCGACGCGAGCACAGCCAGCAGCGCGCCGTCGGTATCGGCCTCCCAGGAGGCAACCGATGCGACCCCCAGCCGGCCCAGGCGCACGAGCGCCGCCGTCCCGAGGTCGGCATCGTCGGCGCCGTAGGCGTCGTCGCCGAGGAGCCTGAGGGCTTCGGCGGCGCATCGGTCCGCGGGCCCTGCCTCGCCGCGCGTCGAGAACCGGACGTGCACGCCGTCGTCGCGGGCGTAGATGCCGGCGTCCACGCCCGGCGGCGGTTCGGTGAGGAGCGCACCGAGCCGCTCGGCCATGGCGGACTCGCCGATCCCGAAGGCCTTGACCGTTCGGACCGCCAGCGGCGGAAGGTGGAATCGGTCCTCCAGGCGAGGGCGGACCTGGTCCTCCCACATCCGGCGCATCTCGGACGGCACACCCGGCATGAGCACGACGACGACGCCGTCGCGGTCGTCCCACCAGCCGGGCGCCGAGCCGATGGGGTTCGGCAGCGCCTCCGCCGACGGCACCCGCATCGCCTGCCGGCGGTTCGCCTCCGGCATCCGTCCGAAGGCGCGGAAGCGCTCCTCGAGGATCTCGATCAGCGACGGGTCCTCGACCAGCTCCTCGCCCAGCGCGTCGGCCAGGCCCTCGCGCGACAGGTCGTCGTGGGTCGGACCCAGGCCGCCGGTGGCGAGGACGACGGCAGACCGGCTGCGAGCCTCCGCGAACGCGGTTGCCAGCGTCTCGCGTTCGTCGGGCAGCATGCGGATGCCGGCGAGCGGCAGGCCGAGCGCGGCCATCTCGCGCCCGAGGAAGGCGGCGTTCGTGTCGATCGTCTCGCCGAGCAGCAGCTCGGCGCCGATCGAGAGCAGCTCGGCTCGGATCATCGGCCGCAGTGTACGGGTACACTGAAAATCAAAGCGCCCGATTCGCACCGATGCCGGCCGTGGCATCGGTCCTGCCACCCGGAGGAGTCCGTGACCGATCCTGCCCTGGCGGTCGAGCCCGTCATCGTCGACGACCTGCGCGATTGGCTGCTCGCCCGCCCCCGCTATCCCGTGCTTGCCGTCCTCGACTCCGATGGCGGCCCGAACCAGTCCGTGATGTGGTTCGACCTCGATCCTGACCGGCCCGACACGATTCTCATGAACACGCGCGTCGGACGCGCCAAGGAGCGCTTCCTGCGCCGCGACCCGCGCGCCAGCCTGTGCTTCGAGGAGGACTACGCGTGGATCGCGCTGCAGGGAAGGGTGGAGCTGGACGACGATCGAGACGCGTCGATGCGCGACATCCGCGCCCTCGCCGAGCGGTACGGCTCGAATCCGGATCAGTTCATCGGCCAGGAGCGGGTCACGCTGCGGATGCGCGTCGAGCGGGTGATTCGCCATGACTGAGGGTCTGACGCGGGGGGCCGATCCCGACCTGACCGTCGGAGCGGCCCTTGCCGACGACCTGCGCGCGTGGCTCATGGCCGAGCCGCGCTATCCGGTGCTGGCGGTGAACTCCCGGGACGCGGCGCCGAGCCAATCGGTGATGTGGTTCGATCTCGACCCCGATCGGCCGGACACGATCCTCATGAACACGATGGTGCGGCGCCTCAAGTACCGCCAGCTTCAGGCCGATCCGCGGGTCAGCCTCCTGTTCGAGGACGGGCTGCACTGGGTCGCCATGCGCGGCGTCGTGGAGCTCGATGCGTCGTTCGAGCCGGCGCTCGAGCACATCAAGGCGCTCGCGCGCCGGTATGGCGCGGATCCGGCACGCTACGACGGCCAGGAGCGGGTCATCGTGCGGATGCATGTCGAGAAGGTGATTCGCCATGACTGAACCGGTGCTCGGGCGTCGACGTATATACGGTATATACCCGCGGGCGGCAGCGTCCGCTGACACCGCCATTCGGGTGAAGCCGATTGGAGTGACGAGTGACTGACATCAAGCTCGGGGCGCTGGCCTGGAACCAGTACACCGATTGGGCATCCCTGCGCGGAGCCGGCATCCGCGCCGACGAGCTCGGCTACGACTCGATCTGGACCTGGGACCATCTCTACCCGATCGTCGGCTCCGACGACGGGCCGATCCTCGAGGGCTGGCTGACTCTGGCGGCCTGGGCGGAGCGGACGGAGCGCGCACAGATCGGTCTCATGGTCGGCGCGAACACCTTCCGCAATCCGGCACTGGTCGCCAAGATGGCGACGACGCTCGACCACATCTCGGGCGGGCGGGCGGTGCTGGGCATCGGCGGCGCCTGGTTCGAGACCGAGCATCGCGCCTACGGGATCGAGTTCGGCTCATCGCCCGGCGAGCGGCTGCGCTGGCTCGAGGAAGCCGCTCAGATCATGCGCGGCATGCTCCACGGCGAGGAGCCGTCGGGGAAGCGCTTCTACACCACGAAGAGCGTCCGCAACGACCCGCCTCCTGTTCAGGATCGGCTGCCGCTGCTCATCGGTGGGGGTGGCGAGAAGAAGACCCTGCGGATCGTTGCCCGCTACGCCGATGCCTGCAACGTCGGCGGCGGCTTCGACACCGTGAAGCGCAAGGACGAGATCCTGCGCCGGCATTGCGAGGAGGTCGGCCGCGACGAGTCGGAGATCGAGCGGACGGTGGGGATGGGGATGTGCGTCATCCGCGACGATCCCTCCGAGGCGCAGCAAGTCGCTCGCTCGATCTTCGAGCGCAACGGCGACGCCAAGCCGTGGAAGAACCAGCTCGTTGGAAGCGTCGAGCACGTTGCCGAGCAGATGCGGCCATACCTCGGCATCGGGTTCCGGCATTTCATCGTCGGATTTCCCTCGCCGTACGACGCGGAGTCGATGGAGCGCCTCGTCCGCGAGGTGAAGCCGATGCTGGAGGCGTCTTAGGCTTCGCGCTCTCCGAGTGCCGATCTTTCGGGCCCGCTGTCGCATGAGACTCCACTCCCGTGCAGTTTGCCCGATGCATCGGGTCCGAGAGCACGGGAAGGAAGAGATCAGGCCCCTCGCGCGCCAGCGCGCCCGATCTTTCGGTCGAAACGCAGCGCGCCAGGCCGAAGTGCGTCCCACAGCCCGACCTATCGGCAGATCGGCGCGAGCGTGCGACCGCCTGCGAGCCCGCGCGGCTACCCTGAGCCGATGAAGGTCGCGCTCCTCGCCGGCGGCACGGGCGGCACGAAGCTCGCCCACGGCTTCGCCATGCTCGCGCAGGACGAGAACGTCGACCTCACGGTGATCGCGAACGTCGGCGACGACGTCGAGATGCACGGCCTGCTCGTCTGCCCCGACACCGACGCCATCCTCTACACGCTGTCCGGCCTGATCGACACCGAGCGGGGCTGGGGTCTCCGCGCCGACACCACCACGGGCCAGGCGATGTTCGAGCGGCTCGGCGCCCCGACCTGGTTCCATCTCGGCGACGGCGACCTCGCGCTGCACGCGCACCGGACCCACCTCATGCGCGACGAGGGTGCCCGCCTGACCGATGCGGTCGCGGCCATCGCCGCCGCCCTGGGGATCGGCGCCCGCATCCTCCCGTCGAGCGACGACCGATGGCGCACCCTGCTGGACACCGACGAGGGCCCGATGGAGTTCCAGGAGTACTTCGTCCGGCGCCGCCAGGAGCCCGAGGTCCGATCCGTCCGCTTCGACGGCGACGCGCGCCCGACGCCCGAGGTGCTTGCGGCGATCGGCGAGGCCGATCTCGTCGTGCTCGGGCCGTCGAATCCGATCGTGAGCATCGGTCCGATCCTGGGGCTGCCGAGCGTGCGGGAGGCGATCATGCTGGCGGAGGCGTCGAGCGTGGCGGTGAGCCCGATCATCGACGGGAAGGCGCTCAAGGGCCCGGCGGACCGGATGCTCACCAGCCTCGGCCACGAGTCGACCGCGCTCGGCGTGGCCCGGCTGTACGACGGCCTGGTGGATCGGTTCGTCGTCGACGAGGCCGATGCCGGGCTCGCGCCGCCGATCGAACACGAGACCGGCATGGCCGTCAGCGTTCTCCCGACGATCATGCGCAGCGACGACGACCGTGCCGCGCTCGCCCGAAGGCTCCTGGGGACGGTCGCTACCGGTTAGGCGGCAGGGCGCGATATCCTGCACCGGTGCCGCACCCCGCCTTCGACTCGACCCGGATCATCGTGCCGCATCGCGGCCTGGAGGCGGCGAAGACGCGTCTCGCGCCGAGCCTCGACCCCGAGGAGCGGATCATGCTCGCCAGCCAGCTCCTCCAGCGCGTCGTGAAGGTGGCGCGCCAGGTCGTCGACGACGTGGTCGTCATCTCCCCGTCGCGGCCGCTCGCCGAGATCGTGGACGCGGCCGGTGCCCGGCTTGCCGTTCAGCGTGGGATGGGGCTGAACGAGGGACTCGACCAGGCCCGGTCCGACGCGATCCTCGAGGGCATCCACACGCTCGTCATCCTCCACGGCGACCTGCCGAACCTGCGTGCCGATGACGTGGAGACGCTCATCCGAGGGCTGCCGGCCGATGGCGCCCCGGGCGTCGCCATCGCGCCGGACCGCGCCGGCACGGGCACGAATGCCCTGGCGCTCCAGCCCCCCGGCGTCATCAACTTCCGCTTCGGGGTCGGGTCCTTCGCGAAGCACGCCGAGGAGGTCGATCGCGCGGGCGTGCCGTGCGTGGCCGTCGATCGCGCCGGGCTGTCGTTCGACCTCGACACGCCCGAGGACCTCAAGCGCTGGCTCGAGCTCGGGGACGTCGCGTGACGGCGCGCGTCGAGCTCATCGCGCTCGACGGCATCGGCGAGGTGCAACCCGGGGACGATATCGCCGCGCTCATCACCGAGGCCGCCCACGCCAGCGACGTCCGCCTGGCCGGTGACGACGTCATCGTCATCACGCAGAAGATCGTGTCGAAGGCCGAGGGCCGCCTGGTCGAGCTGTCGAGCGTCGAGCCGTCGGACTTCGCGCGCGACTGGGCCGGACGATGGGACAAGGATCCGCGCCAGGTCGAGCTCGTCCTCCGGGAGTCGGCGAGCATCGTCCGCATGGGGCCCGGTGGCCTGATCATCAGCCGGACGCGGCATGGGCTCGTGTGTGCGAACGCCGGGGTGGACGTCTCGAACGTCGGGGGCGGCGACGTGGCGTCGTTGCTGCCCGAGGACCCGGATGCATCGGCGCTCGCCATCCGCGACGGCCTGCGCGAGCGAACCGGCGCGTCGCCGGCGGTCGTCATCAGCGATTCGTTCGGACGGCCGTGGCGGAACGGGATCGTGAACGTGGCGATCGGCGCAGCCGGCATTGAGGCGCTGCGCGACATGCGTGGCGAGCCGGACACGGCCGGACGGGAGATGCGCGCGACCGTCATCGCCGTGGCCGACCAGCTGGCATCGGCGGCCGATCTGGCCGGCGGCAAGGTCGACGGTCGGCCGGTCGTCGTGGTGCGCGGCTATCGGTGGCGCCCGTCGGAGGCGGGCGCATCGGTCCTGGTCATGGAGCCTGATCGGGACCTGTTCCCCTAGCGAGACCGCGCTTGCGCTGCGCGGTTGCGGCCTCCCGGCCGATGCATCCGTCATTCGTGGCGCAGCGGGCGTTTGGCGTCGTGAATGGCCGACGTATCGGCTTGCGGTGAGCGTGAGCGGCGCCCGTGCGCGGGCCCCACGCCAGCTCGCGGCCGATCTATCGGTAATCCCGCGCGCAGCGCGCAATTGGTGTCGTCAACGACCGATCTATCGGCAGCAATCCGGTCCGCTCGCCAGGTCAGTCGAACGCCCCTTTGCTCAGCGGCGTCCTCGACCGATGAGGAGAAGCCCGGCGAGCAGCACGAGAGCGAAGCCGAAGAGGATGAGAATCGGGACCGGGTCGAAGCCGCCGCCGTCCACCGCGCTCAGTTCGGGCTGAGGAAGAGGGCGACGATCTGGCCGTTCTCGACTCGGAAGTTGGCCTCGACGTTCATCGGCGGCACACCGGGGCGCATGACGGTCATGTCGGCGACGTAGCTGGCGCCCATGTTGCGGCTGTCGTTGACGAACAGCCGGAACCCGTCCCCGGCGCGGGTGAACCAGCCGCCGACCTTGTCACGGCCGCGCAGGTTCGTGCGCTCGTCGCTGCCCGGCACGCTGATCCCCATCACGGCGTGCTCGGCCAGCAGCTCGACCGCCTGTTCGCGGCGGTCGTCGTTCACCAGCTCGATGAACAGGTCGACGGTCTCGGTGGCTCCCATACGCCGTTCAGTCTACCGCCGATGCGGCAGCGGCAGCGCTCGGGCGGGACCAGCGGGAGAGCGAGAGCCAGGCGATGACCGCGAGCGTCACGAGGAGCCCCATGATCGACTCGATGAGCAGGAGCATGGCCACGCCCGCGCCGATGGCCAGCAGGAGCGCCAGGCCGGCGGCTCGGCCCCGAATGGGGAGCACCGCGGCCAGCGCCGCGCCGATCGCCGGCGGGGCGGAGAACCCGTAGGCGGCGATGGAGAAGGCAGTGTCCGGGGCTGCCAGCGCAAGCGCGACGGCCGCGAGTGGAATGGCGGCGACGAACGCGTGCGGGATGAGCCCCCGCATGCCGATCCCGAGGCTGCCGGCCGCCAGGATCATCGCGGGGATCGGCATCAGCGTTCGAGCAGCGGCCGCGCTCTCGGTCTGCTGGCGGTCGCCGAACAGGACGAGCTGATCGAGCATCAGCGGGCCGAGCCAGAAAACCGCCACCACGACGGCCACCGCTGCGACCGGGGTCAGGATGTCGATCCTCCGGACCGGGCCATGCACGCCGCGACTATAGGCGCCTCGCCGCGGGTGCCGCTCGGTGGCTGACCGCTAGACTGCCCGCGATGGAACGCCTTCGCATCGGCCTCATCGGCTGGGGCACGGTCGGCTCGGCTCTCGGCGAGCTGGTCCTCGACGGGCCCCTCCCCCTGACCCTGCACGGCGTCGCGGTGCGCGACCCCGATCGCGAGCGAGGGACGCCGCTGCCGAAGGGCGTGATGCTGGGCTCGCCGAAGGACGCGCTCGACGCCGACGTGGTGGTCGAGCTTGCCGGTGGCATCGAGGGACCGCGCGAGTGGGCCCGTGCGGCGCTCGACCGCGGCACGCCGTACGTGACCGCGAACAAGGCCCTGCTCGCGACGCACGGCGGCGAGCTGGCCGAGCTCGCGGAGCGCCGGGTGGCCGCGCTGCTCGGGAGCGCCTCGGTCGGTGGCGGGACGCCGATGATCGAGACGGTCGAGCACCTCGCGGCCAGCGGCAGCGTCGTGCGGCTCCGCGGCCTCGTCAACGCCACGACCACCTTCATCCTGAGCGCCATGGGCCGTGGCCAGTCCTACGATGACGCCCTGGCCGATGCCCAGGAGGCTGGCTACGCCGAGGCCGATCCGAGCTTCGACGTCGAGGGCCGGGATGCCGCGCAGAAGCTCGCCATCCTGGCCTCCGTCGCCTGGGGCCGATGGCGCCCGGAGTCGGACGTCGTGACCGAGGGCATCGTCGGCGTGCCGGTCGCACCGGGCCAGATCGTGCGCCTCGTGGCCGACGCGGATGCCGACACCCTCCGGGTGACGCCGGCCACGCTGGACATGCGCGATCCGCTGGCCGTTCTCGAGGGAGTGGAGAGCATGCTCGAGATCGTGTCGCGCGACGGGACGACGGTTCGCGTGTCGGGCCCGGGAGCGGGTGGACGCGTGACCGCCGGGGCGGTCTACGCCGATCTCGCACGCCTCGTGAAGGGGGAGCGCCCCATCCTCTTCGGCCGTCCCCACTGAGTGCCTTGTTCCGCCGGTTGCTGCCGAGCGCGACCAACGGCCAACTTGCGCACGGATGGAGCCGTTCGATGGCGCCGTGGACCGCTGGAGGGCAATTCTCGGGCACGCAGATCTGCCAGCCTGGCCGATAGTCCCGCTCACGGGCAACTCTGCGCCTGACGACGCGCGCTGTTCCGCGCCGCGCCCGCTCGTGCGGTATCGTCCGGGAATGAGCTCTTCCTGGCCGACCGTGGGAGTCGCCGGCGCGCGCGGCGTCGTCGGCGGCGTCTTCTGCTCCATCCTCGCCGATGCCGGCCTGCCGGCCGGGTGCCTCCGCGCCTTCGGGCACACCGAGGGCAACACGCTGGAGTACGCCGGCACGTCGGTGCCCGTGGAGCTGCTCACGGACGAGCGGGCCGAGGAGCTCGACGTTCTGTTTCTCGCCGTCGACGGGCCACAGAGCCGGGAGATCATGGCGGGCCCTGGCGCATCGGTCCCGCTCGTGGTCGACAACTCGAGCGCGTTCCGGCTCGCCGACGACGTCCCGCTCGTCGTGCCCGAGGCGAACGCGCACGCCGCACGCAGTCGCAGCGGCAACCTGATCGCCAACCCGAACTGCACGACGGCCGCGGCGGTGGTCGCGCTGGCACCGATCCGCGATGCCGCGGGACTCGCATCGGTCGACCTGGCGTCGTACCAGGCGGTCAGCGGCGCCGGGCGCAAGGGCCTCGACGCCTTCGGGGCGGAGCGCGGGACCGACCACCGCGAGCGCGCCCCGGAGTCGCCCTTCCACGGCCGCATCGCCGACAGCGTAGTGCCGCAGATCGACGTGCTCGGCGACGACGGCTGGACCGGGGAGGAGCGGAAGATCCACGCCGAGCTGCGCAAGATCCTCGAGATGCCCGAGCTGGACGTCGCAGCCACCACGGTCCGCGTCCCGGTGCATACCGGGCACTCGGTCGCGCTTCACATTCGAACCACGCGCGACACGACCGTCGACGAGCTCGAAGCGGCGCTGATGTCGGCACCCGGCCTGGAGTACCGGCCCGCCGACGGCAGCGAGCGGCATCCGATGCCGCTCGACGTCGAGGGCCGCGACCCGGTCCTGGTGGGTCGATTGCGCGCCATCCCGGGACGCGATCGCGGCTTCGCCCTCTGGCTCAGCAGCGACAACCTGCGCAAGGGCGCCGCGCTCAACGCCGTCCAGTGCGCCGCCGCCGCCGACCCGGAGCGTTTCGGCCGTCTCCTCCCCCCACCCCGGTGACGTCGGCAGGGGGCTCGGGCGTCGGCTTCATCGGCTTCCGAAGCCCGAGCCGTGCTCGAGCGCGACGTCCCGGAGACGCTGACCGGCGTCGAGCCCGGCGCGACGGCCGCGTGACCACCTCCGCGCGCCGGATGGGGACCGTCCCCGAGATCACATGATCCCGCGGGCCCTTGCGCACTGGCAGTGACCGATATACCGTCCGCATCCCACGCGACCGCGTCGTCGGGAGCGGTTTGGACGATGCATCGTCCACTACCACGCACGAGGTCCGCATCCGAGTGAGGCTCACGCTCACCGGCGGCCGATCGATCGCCCAAACGCAGCGCGACATCGACGTGGCGCGCACCTTGGCCGATGCATCGTCCAGGCCCTGCGGAGTGCCGCTGCCACAGAAGCGGGGCTAGACTGGACGTTCCCCGAGGCCGCAGACGAGGTAGCCGCATGCCGTCCTTTGCCGAGCTGACCACCGAGTTCCTCGACGCCGAGTTCGCCGACTCGCCCGTGCGGGCCAGCAGCCTGGGCCTGACCGAGTACGACGAACAGCTCGACGACCTCTCCGAGGGCGCCTT
>DATLGA010000049.1:0-6596 GCA_035540715.1 Candidatus Limnocylindrales bacterium
GTTCGGTGAGGGACGTCCGTCCGCCGACGAGATCAACGCGACGGTCGCCCGGGTCGCACGTGACGCCGACCTTGCCACCGTCCGCAAGCGCGAGAGCGCCTCGGTGGAGGCACTGCTCGAACGGCTTCGGCGGTTGGATCCGTCGATCCTGGCCACCCCGCTGCCGCACCACGGGCTCAACCTTGAGGAGGCCCTGCGCGAGGACGGGCCGGACCACTATCGCGAGCACGCCGAACAGCTGCGCCACCTCGGGCAGGACGCCGGCCGTGCCTGACCCGACCACCACCCTCGCAGACCTCGACGCGGCGCGCGACGACTTTCACGCGGCGCTGAGCCAGGTCGACCACGAGCTGGTCACCGTTCCCGGCGTGGTCGGAGAGTGGAGCGTGCGCGACCTCGTCGTTCACGTTGCCGCCTGGGCCGAGCATGCGACCCGTGCCATCGATGCCGCGACCGCGGGTCGCGCCGACGCATTCACCGATCCGCCGGACGGCACCGACGCCATGAACGACCGGATCCTGGCCGAGGCCCGTGGCACGTCGCCCGCCGAGGCGCTGGAGCGCGAGAGCTCGTCGTTCGCGGAGCTGCGGGCGCGGGTTGCCGGCCTCACGCCGGAGGAGCTCGCGACGCGGCTCGGTAACGGCGACACCGTCGAGGAGGTCGTTCGCTACGACGGCCCCGATCACTACGCCGAGCACGCCGCACACCTGCGTGACTGGTTCGGTGCCGACGACGATCAGGACGAGGACGCCCCCACCGATACCTAGGTGGTGTCTGAGTCGCCCTGGCGCAGCCGTCCATGGACCACGGCCGCACCGGCCGGCGATCCCTAGAATCGGGCCGATGACCGTCACCGATCCGGCCGCCCGGGCCGCCGAGCTGCGCATGACCCTCGACGAGGCGAACCATCGCTACCACGTCCTCGACGCGCCGACGATATCCGATCGGGAGTACGACCTCCTGTTCCGCGAGCTCGTCGAGCTCGAGCAAGAGCACCCGGAGCTCATCACGCCCGATTCGCCGACCCAGCGCGTCGGCGCGCCGGTCGAGGGCGGATTCCCGTCGGTGCGTCACGACGTGCCGATGCTCAGCCTGGGCAACGCCTTCGGCCACGACGAGCTGCGCGACTTCGACGCCCGCGTTCGACGCGGCCTCGGGCTCGGCGACGACGACGGGCCGGTCACCTACGTCTGCGAGCTGAAGATCGACGGGCTGGCGGTCAGCCTCCGCTACGAGGGCCGTCGCTTCGTGCGGGGCGCCACGCGCGGCGACGGCACCACCGGCGAGGACGTGACCGCCAACCTGCGCACCATCCGGGCCATCCCGATCAGCCTGCGCGAGGAGCCGCCGGCCGACACGCTCGAGGTGCGCGGCGAGGTCTTCATGCCCCGCGGTGCGTTTGCGACGCTCAACGAGCAGCTCGAGCGCGAGGGACGGCCGCTCTACGCCAACGCCCGAAACACGACCGCCGGCACCGTGCGCCAGAAGGACCCGGCCGTGACCGCCGGCCGCCGCCTCAGCCTCTGGACCTACCAGCTGGTCGGCGCGCACGGGCTGCAGACGCACACCGAGTCGCTCGAGCTCCTCCGCAAGCTCGGCTTTCCGGTGAACCCGGCCACGCGACGGGTCGACGGCATCGACGCCGTCATCGGCTACACCGAGGAGTGGGCCGAGGCCCGCCGCGAGCTCGACTACGAGACCGATGGCATCGTCATCAAGGTCGACTCGCTGGCCGACCAGGAGCGTCTCGGCTTCGTGTCGCGCGCCCCGCGCTGGGCGATCGCGTACAAGTTTCCCGCCGAGCAGGTGACGACGAAGCTCGAGGAGATCGAGGTCTACGTCGGGCGGACCGGCGCGATGACGCCGGTCGCGCACGTCACTCCCGTGTTCGTCGGCGGCACGACGGTCCGCAACGCGACGCTCCACAACATCGACGAGATCCGGCGCAAGGACCTGCGGGTCGGCGACACGGTGGTGCTCCAGCGGGCCGGCGACGTCATCCCGGAGGTCGTCAGCGCGGTCGTCGATGCGCGCACCGGCGACGAGACGGCCTGGGAGATGCCCTCGCACTGTCCGGTGTGCGGCACCGAGGCGGTCCGCGAGGAAGGGGAGGTCGTCACACGCTGCCCGAACCCGTACTGCCCGGCGCAGCGCATCGGCGGCCTCCTCCACTTCAGCGGGCGCGGCGGGATGGACATCGACGGGCTCGGGGAGAAGATCATGCTGCAGCTCGCCGAGCGCGAGCTCGTGACCGAGCCCGCCGACCTCTTCCGGCTCGACGTCGAGACGCTCGAGGGACTGGAGCGGCTGGGCCGCAAGAGCGCCGAGAACCTGCACGCCGCCATCGAGGCGGCGCGCCAGCGACCGCTCGGGCGCATCCTCAACGCGCTCGGCATCCGGCACGTCGGCTGGCAGACGGCGATCGACCTCGCCTCGTGGCTGGCCCGGGAGCTGCCGCGCGACGAGGACGAGACCGATGCCGCCTGGACTCGTCGCGCGGCCGACCGGCTGCGCGACGCATCGGTCGAGGAGCTGACGGCGGTGTACGGCATCGGGAAGGTCGTCGCGGAGGCGATCGTGCGCTTCTTCGACGACGAGCACACTCGGGACACGCTCCACCGACTGCTCGACGCCGGTGTCAGCGCCGAAGCGCCGGAACCGGGCGCATCGGTGGGGCCGGTCGACGGGCCGTTGACCGGCAAGACGGTCGTGGTGACCGGCACGCTGCCGACGTTGAGCCGCTCGGAGGCCGAGGAGGCCATCCGCGCCGCGGGCGGGCACGCGGCGTCATCGGTCTCGGCGAAGACCGATTACGTGGTTGCGGGAGACAAGGCCGGCAGCAAGCTGGCGAAGGCGGAGCAGCTCGGCGTGCCGGTGCTCGACGAGGACGGGTTCCGCGCCGTGCTGGAAGGAGGGACTCCATGACCGATGACATCCGCGCCGCCATCGAGGCGGCGGGCTCGTACCTCACCGAGCACCCCGACGAGGCGCGCTACACCGACTCGCTGGCCCGGGCCCGGCTGGAGGAGGGGCTTCGCGTCCGGGTCGAGGGAAGCTCCGGCGAGACACTCGTCACCGACATGCCCCCGGCGGTCGGCGGCGGGGGAGCGGAGCCGAGCCCCGGCTGGTTCCTCCGGGCGGCCGTGGCCGCCTGCGTCACCTCGCTGGCCACGATGCGGGCCGCGCAGCTGGGCTGGACCGGCTTTCGGTGCAGCGTGGAGGTCGACAGCGAGTCCGACGACCGGGGCATCCTCGGCCTCGACCCGTCGGTCCCGGGTGGTCCCCTGTCCATGCGGATTCGGCTGACCCTCGCGGCCGACGGCGTGGGCCTGGATCGGCTCGAGGAGCTCGGCGTCTGGGCGGTCGAGCACTGCCCGGTGTCGGATGCCGTGCGACGTGGCGTGCCGGTGCACATCGAGGTCGCCGAAGCGTGACCGGTCCGTCCGTCCGCGACGCCCGACCGGCGGACGCCGAGCGGATCGCCGAGGTCGCGCGGCTGAGCTGGACCGATACGTACCGCGGCATCTTCGAGCCGGCCTTCATCGACGACTTCCTGGAGCGCAACTACGCGGTGGCCGACCTCGCCGCCCAGGCGGAGCGTGCGGCGACGCGGGGCGATCGGCACTTCCTGGTCGCCGAGCACGCTGGCGCCGGCATCGTCGCCTTCGCACAGTACGGCGTCGGGCCGCGCGGTCCGGAGCTTTCCCGCATCTACGCCGATCCGGCCCACTACGGCACCGGTGCCGGGCACGCGCTGCTGACCGAGCTCGAGCGGCGGCTGGAGGGACACGTGGACGCCTACGTTCTCGACGTGCACTCCCGCAACGAGCGCGGCCGTGCGTTCTACGATCGCCACGGCTTCGTGATCGTGGGCGGCGGCGGCACGCTCGACTGCGACCTCACTCTGCGTCGGACGCTCCGCCCAGCCCGGCCGGCACTGCCGGTCGCGACCGACCGCCTTCGGATCCGAGCCTGGACCGACGAGGACGCCGATCCGCTGCACGCGATCTACGGGGACGCCGACACGATGCGGTTCATCGGCGCGTCCGGGCGGCCGACTCCGGACCCCGCCGCGACCCGACGGGTCCTTGACGAGCTGCGGCGCCGCGAGCGGCTCCACGGGTTCACGCTGTGGGCCGTCGACGAGCGCGACGGTGATCGGCTCATCGGCCTCGCCGGGCTGTCGTGGGTCGAGGGGCACGGGCCGGAGATCGAGGCCGCGTACCTGATCCGGCGGGACCGATGGGGGCGTGGCTACGCCACCGAGGCGCTCCAGGCCGTGCTCCGGATCGGCCACGACGAGCTCGGGCTCGATCGGATCGTGGCGCTCGCGTACCCGGAGAACGTGGCGTCGCAGCGCGTCATGGTCAAGGCCGGCATGGTCGTGGGCGAGCCCGTCGTCGCATACGGGCGCCAGATGTGCCGCTATGCCAGCGTGCGCGCCTAGCGGCGGCCTCCGGCCATCCGCACCGCCTCCGGCCGGCGACGCAGCCGCCACATCGCCACGATCCCGAGTGCCGGCCCGATCGCAAGGATGGCGAAAGCGATCGCCCAGCTTCGCCCGCTGGCGGGATCGAGCAGGCCCACGCCGACGATCGTGACGCCGGTGAGCAGGAAGCCGACCGCCGTCTGAAGCGCGAGCGCCGACCCTGCCGTGCCGGGTGGGGAGAGCTCGCTCACGGCCGTCGAGAACTGGGCCGAGTCGGCGACCACGGTGATGCCCCAGACGATGACCACGACGAGCACGACGAGCGTCGCGGCACCGAACAGGAGCCCGGCGGCGATCGCGCTGCCGCCGGACAGCGCCATGGCCGCGATGGTCAACGTCGTGCGGCCGAGCCGATCGGCGAGCGCCCCCGCCGCCACGCAGCCGAGCGCGCCGGCCGCAACCACCAGGAACGCGACGGCGCTGGCCCCCTGCGCGGTGACGTCGCCACTGACCGCCAAGCTGGCGGCCAGGAAGAGCGGCACCCAGGTCCACATCGCATACAGCTCCCACATGTGGCCCAGGTAGCCGAGGTTCGCGAGCCGGACTGCGGGCTCGCGGAGGGCCTGGCGCGCCATCCGCAGGCTCAGCCGAGCGGCCGGCACGGCGAGCGGACCCTCGCGAACTCCCCGCCACGCGAGGAGCGCGGCGAGGACGCCGGACGCGCTCGCCGCGAGCACGACGCTCCGCCAGTCGAGTCCGGCCATGCCGCCGAGCGCGCGGATGGCATGGGGCGCGGCCGAGCCGAGGGTGATCGCGCCGATCAGCACGCCGACCGCCAGGCCGCGCTCGCGGGCGAACCAGCCGGCGAGCACCTTCATCGCAACCGGGTACACCGCGGCGATCCCCGCCCCGGACAGCGCCCGCAAGGGCAGTGCCGTCGCAAGGTCGGTCGCAAAGAGCGCGAAGGCGGCGTTGCCCGCCGAGGCGAGGAGCGCCCCGCCGGCGATGAGCCGATGCGCCGGGATGACGTCGGCGGCGCCGCTGAACGCGACGACGAGGGCACCGGCCGCGAAGCCGAGCTGGACCGCCACGGTCAGCAGCGCCGTCTCCAGGCTGCTGATTCGCCACTCGGCCGCGATGAGCGGCGCGACCGACGCGGCGCTGAACCACGGGACCAGCGAGAGCAGCACGGCGGCCGCCAGGATCGCGAGGACGCCCCAGCGTTCGGCCGGCGGCGGAAGAGGAGCCGTCCCCGCCGCCGGAGCCGCGGTCACGGGGTGAGCCCGCGCCACGCCGGACCGCCGAACGGCTGGTACGGCGCGACGCGCTGCATGAGCCCCCCTGCGTGGTCGTCGAGCGCCCGCCTCAGGCCCTCGGGCGGTGCGGCGACGGCGAACGTCTCGAGCATCTCGTCGGACACCTCGCCCGCCAGCTCGTCCCACCGGGCGCGACGCGCGTGCTCCGCGAGCCGATCCGCCACGTCGCCCCAGCCGTGGTGCTCGAGAACCCCTCGATACGTCGGCGTCGACGCGTAGAAGCCGATCGTCCGTCGCGCCTCGGCGACCTCCTCGTCGGAGGTCGCCACGATGACCGAGCCGGCCACCGTCACCGCATCGACGTCGCGGCCGGCCGAGCCGGCGCCCTCGGCCACCGCCGGAAGGATGACGTCGGCGACGTACGAACGGGAGTGCAGCGGATGCACGATGAGCCCGTCGGCGACCTCGCCGGCCAGGCGTGTCATCCCGGCCCCGACGCCGGCCAGGTAGATCGGGACGCGCGGGTGCTCGATCGGTCCGGGATCGAAGACGGGCGACATGAGGGTGAGCCGATAGAACTCGCCGCGGAACGCCGGCCTCTCGCCCGTCTGCCATGCCTCCCACGCGGCGTGAAGGACCGCGACGTACTCGCGCATCTGGGCCACCGGCCGGCCCGACCAGGCCATGCCGAAGCGCCGCTCGATGTGGGCCCGCACCTGCGACCCGAGGCCGAGCAGGAACCGGCCGCGCGCGAGCCGAGCCAGGTCCCACGCGGTCGAGGCGGTGACGAGCGGGGAGCGGGCGAAGGCCACCGCGATGGCCGTTCCGAGCTCGAGCCGTTCGGTGTGCTCCGCGGCGAGGGCCAGCGGCAGGAACGGGTCGTGGCTCGTCTCGGCCGTCCACAGCCCGGC
>DATLGA010000050.1:0-3509 GCA_035540715.1 Candidatus Limnocylindrales bacterium
CGGTCGCGGATGGTCGTCGCCTCGCGGAGGTACCAGCGGAAGAACGCCTGGGGCAGCGCCAGCCCGACGAGCATGAGCGCGAGCGAGACCGTCGCGTTGAGCACGCCGGTCACGCCGACACCGGACGGACCGAGCTCGCGCGCATAGATCGGCACGAGGAGCACGGCGACGGCCTGGTTCGCCACGCCACCGAGTCCGTAGACGAGCGAGTCGCCGGCCAGGCGCGATCCGAATCCCCGGGTCGACGGGGCCCCGCCGGCGGCCGCGGTCATCCGACCGCTCCGGCCGGACGCCGGCTCACGAGCGCGAGGAGGCGCTCCAGCAGCGCCGGCTTGTCGCCGACCTGCAGGCCCTCCGGGCCCGCCGCGTCCAGCACCCGACGGACCCCGTCGGCGACGGCCTCGATCGGCGCGCCGGCGCCATGGGGATAGGCGACGTCCGCGGGCTCGAACCACCACCCGGGCGGAACGTCCCCGGCGACGAGGTCGAGCATCCGCTCGGCCACGCGCTCGGGCGTCCATCGCTCCTCCAGGAAGCGCCGGGCGCGGGCACCGAGCTCGGTCCGGTACGCATGGTCGGTCGCCAGCCGGCGAATGGCGTCCTCGAGCTCGTCGGGATGGCACAGGTGCGACGGCGGCAGGCTTCCCGGCTCGCTCGCGGCGCGCAGGACCTCCCATCCATGACCGCCGACGATGGCCGGGCGGCCGAGCGAGGCGGCTTCGGCGGCCAGCGCCGCCATCGGCGTGTCGCTGTAGAGCTGGTCGATCACGACGTCGCACTCGGCGATGGCGGCGAGCACCGCCCGGTTTGGAACGTTCGTCACGATCCGAAGCTCGATGGCAAGGCCCTCCGCGCGAAGGGCCGCGACGGCCGCCTCGACCCGGGCCGTGCCCTTGTCGACGGAGCGTGAAGGCGCGTGGAGGAACCGCACGGCGCCGTCCGGGACGCCGCGCGGTGCAGGCACGTCGGGCGGCGCGGCCCGCCGCGGGATGCCGACCTCGAGGAACCGAACCGCGCGGCGGCGGTGAAGCTGAGCCGACATGACGTGGCAGACGATGACGCTCGCGTGCCGTTCCGTCCGCTCGACCATGCGCCGCTTCGCCTCAGACGTCGCCGCCAGGGCCGCGCCCTCGTGGACCGCGAGCTCCGCGCCGTTGAGATACGACGGGCGCGAGTCGCTGCCGAAGAAGACGACGACCACCCGCTTGCCGAGCCGGCGAAGCAGCGCCAGGTCGCGCAGCGCGAAGAACGAGTCGCCGGCCCGGAAGACGAAGGCGTCGTAGCGCACGATGGCCGCGATGAAGAACCACGCCATCGCCAGCCGATGGACGAGCGCCCAGGCCGCTCTTGGCCCGGGCCCCGACCGCCGGCGAGCGGCGAGCCAGCGGACGGCCCGAACGCGGGGCCCCGGTCCGTGGTCCGCGTACGACATCGGGTCCGCGCCCAGGTTCAGGTGGTCCGCCCGGACACCGATGGCCCGCAGCCCGTCGACGAGGCGGGCACAGTAGCCGGCTGTCTCCCCCATTCCCACCAGGATCGCCGGGCGGCGATCGACCGCGCGGACCGGCCGGTGCCGCGTCACCGCGTCAGTCGTAGAGGAGTTCGATGCGCCCGTCGTCGGCGATCTCGACCCGGCCCACCGGCCGCGCCGGCACGCCGACCGCGACGGTGTAGGGCGGCACGTCGCGGTGGACGAAGGCGGATGCTCCGATGACGGAGTGGTGGCCGATGGTCACGCCCTTCCCGATCACCGCCTGGGCCCCGACGTGGCAGTGGTCTTCGATCCTCACCGGCGCTCGCGCGATCTCGGCACGGCCCTCCGACAGGACCCGCTCGACGGTGTCGTGGGTGTAGACCTGCACCCCGGCGCTGATGTCGCACCCATTGCCGATCGAGAGCCCTCCGGTCCCGTCGAGCACGACCCCGGGCCCGATCCAGCAGCCCGTGCCGACCCGGACGTCTCCGTACACGTAGGCGGAGCCGTAGATGCTCGATCCCTCGCCGAAGCCGAGGAGGCGCGCTCGCTCCCATCGGTCCGTGAGGAGGTCCTGGAGCGGCAGGTCCCGGTCGAAGCGCTCGGCCATCTCGGCCCGCAGCCGCGCGTGGAGGCGGCCGAGCTCCTCGTCGAGCGGGAGTGTCATGCGCCCGAGGATAGCCGCCCGACCGAGCCGATGCGGGCCGCTCCGGTACGATACCGCCACCCCGCTGGAGACCCATTGCATGGCCGATCCGTCCGGCCTCGCCGGCCAGAGCGTCGCCGTGATCGGCGGCGCCGGTTTCATCGGCAGCCACCTCGTCGACCGCCTCGTCGACGAGGAGCCGAGCCGGATCACCGTGATCGACAACCTGTTCCTCGGTCGGGTCGAGAACCTCTCGAGCGCCGAGCGACGCTTCCCGGGCCTGCATGTCGTCGAGCGGGACGCCACCGACGCCGATGCGGTGGATGCCATCCTGCGTGAGGCGCGCGCCGACGTCGTGTTCAACCTGGCCGTCGTGCCGCTGCCGGCCTCGCTCGAGCGGCCCCGCTGGAGCGTCGAGCAGAACGTCCAGCTGGCGCTCGTGCCCTGCGAGCTGGCGCGGCATGGCCGCTTCCGGACCCTGATCCACGTCTCGTCGTCGGAGGCCTACGGCTCCGCGGCCTACGTCCCGATGGACGAGGCGCACCCGGCGGTGCCGTCCACCCCGTACGCCGCCAGCAAGCTCGCCGGCGATCAGCTCGTGCTCTCGTACTGGCACACCTTCGGCATCGACGCGGCCATCATCCGGCCGTTCAACAACTTCGGGCCGCGCCAGAACGCGGGCTCGTACGCCGGCATCATCCCGATCGTCGTCGACCGCGCCCGGCGCGGCGAGCCGATCGAGATCCACGGCGACGGCAAGCAGACGCGCGACTTCGTCTTCGTCCGCGACACCGCCGAGGCGGCGCTCGCCGTGTACCGCGAGCGCCGAACGCGCGGGCGGATCGTGAACGTCGCGAGCGGCCGGGAGGTCTCGGTCAACGAGCTCGTGGCCGTCCTCCTCGAGCTCCTCGAGGCGGACGTCGGGGTGGTCCACGGCCCGCCCCGCCCGGGCGACGTGCGGCGCCACCTCGCGTCGATCGAGCTCGCCCGGGAGCTCATCGGCTACGAGCCGCGTACCAGCCTGCGGGACGGACTGGCCGAGACGGTCGCCTGGTACGTCGGGCGCAGCGAGAACGCGCGATGACGGACGAGCCTCGAATCTGGCTCACGCGCCCGCAGGCCGGAGAGGCCGAGCTGGACGAGATCCGCGGGGTGCTCGAGTCCGGCGTGCTCACGCAGGGCCCCAAGGTCGCCGAATTCGAGCGCCTCGTCGCCGAGCTGGTCGGCGTCCCGCACGCCTTCGCCACCACCTCCGCGACCACCGCGCTCCACCTGTCGCTCGTGGCCGCCGGCATCGGTCCGGGGGACGAGGTGCTCGTGCCGGACTTCACGTTCCCCGCAACGGCCAACGTCGTGGTCCAGCAGGGGGCGGTGCCCGTCCTGGTCGAC